>CAZUQP010000015.1:0-6534 GCA_964622455.1 uncultured Coxiellaceae bacterium | reverse complement strand
ACTGCTTCGCGCCGATGATAGTGTGAGTTTCTCATGTGAAAGTAGGTCATTGCCAGACTTCATACCCCTAACCCTCGATAGCACCTATCGGGGGTTTTTGTTTTTAAGTCTCTATTAACATGAACCTCAGATTAAAGAATAAAAATTAAAAAGCACTCTGTACTCAGGTTTTATTTTAGCGTTGCAATATCAAGCATAATTTTTTTTATAATCTCTTGATAAAGAGTAGGTCGCACAGATCGATGTAATTCTATAATTTTTCTTAAAAGTGAAGAGGAGGGATCACTATTTTTTCCTGCGGCTATGTCAATAATTACATCCTGTGGTTTATCAGTATAATAAGCTATTCCAGCCAATGAATATTCTTCTGTTGCTAGAATATCATTAATTATGCAACGAACATAATTTGTTTCCATCACGGTATTCTCCATTTCTATATTAAATTTCATAAGACTAAAATAATTCTTATACGGGACTTTAAAGATTTTTTTAAGCTCTTCGCATACACGCGTAAAAAGCTCTGCCTCTAATAAAATTTTTTCCTTTTTTGATAAAGCAGAATAGTTGACATTTTCAAAATAACAGCGTAATTTTTCGGCAAACATCTTATTTCCTTATGGCTCGTCAATATGCGATTAAACTCGCTGCAAAATGTAATTAGAAAATAAGAATAATGATATAATGATAATTATTTGATTATTTTTATGCCGCAAATTAAAGGCTATAAAAATGCGATGAAAATCAACGGTAAAAAATTGAGTAAAATAATTGAGTTATCTAGTAAGGAAGCTGAATGTCTGAACAAGTTATTTCCCGAGAGCAAGATTATTTAAAAATCTCTCCTTATTCTTTAGATAAACAACCGCGTGCTTTATATTTGATTTCTGCTTCCAACTTATGGGAACGTTTTGGATACTATACTACGCGTGGTATTTTAGTTTTATATATGGTTAAAATGCTGCTATTTCCTTCTGAAAAAGCTTATATCATCTTTGCAGCATTTACTGCTTTGCTCTATCTAACACCTTTGGTGGGGGGGTATTTAGCGGATACTTTTTTAGGTTCAAAACGCGCAGTGGTTCTTGGGGGAATGTTATTAGCAACCGGATATTTTTTGCTAAGTGTTCCTGGAACGCGGTTTTTTTATATTGCGCTTGCTATGGTAATTATGGGGAACGGGTTTTTTATGCCTAATATTTCAGGGGTATTAGGCCAAATATATGAAAAAAACGATCCTCGACGGGACGGTGGCTTTTCTATTTTATATTCGGCAGTGAATGCTGGTGCATTTATTCCCCCGCTTATTTCAGCAAGTATTATTTCTTTATTGGGATGGCATAGCGCATTCTTTATGGCGGGTATGGGAACTTTATTAGGGATTGCTATATTTTATTTTTTTATTTATCGGCATTCTGTTTTGCCGAAAGTAAAAAAGTCCCATTATTTAATCATTGGATCGGGGCTTGTATTAGCCGTTGTTCTCAGCGAGATTTTAGTGAAAAATTCTAAAATTGCAAATATCGTACTTTTTTTATTGGGCGGTTTATTGATTTTAAAAACATTAAAAAATAGTTTCCAATTTTCTGCACAAATTCGGAATCGATTATTTGCTTGTTTGTTGCTTACAGCATTTTCAATTCTTTTTTGTGTTTTATGTGAGCAAGCGGCAATGTCATTGACACTCTATACAGAATATAATGTAGATCGAAATTGGTATGTTTGGATGATTCCGACTGTTGCTTTTTTAGCGTTGAACCCATTTTTTATTATGACATGCGGACCACTTATTTCTAAATTGTGGACATGGTTAGATACAAAAAAAATGAATCCTTCTATCCCTAGCAAATTTGCGTTCGGGACTATTCTTGTGGGACTTGGTTTTGTTATTTTGCCTTTAGGAATTTCAATGCAGGAGTCGACAGGGCAAATTAATCTATGGTGGATTGTATTAAGCTATTTTTTACAGAGTCTAGGAGAGCTCTTAGTCTTGCCAGTAGGACTGTCTATGATGACGAGGCTTTCACCTAAACAAATGCTTGGATTAATGATTGGGGTTTGGTATTTTGCGACAGCGGTTGCCAATGTCTTAGCAGGTGTTGTCTCTACATGGACAGTGCTTCCTTCAGAAAATATCGCTCCCTTAGCTACATCGATTGCTTATTCGTGGGTATTTGGAATTCTTGGGTGGTCTGCACTTTTCGCTGGCGCGATCTTGCTGGGATTTGTAAAACCCATGCGAAAATTAATTGAAGGAAATATGGGCCAAGGTTAGGTGCAAAAATAATGTTTTTAATGTGAAATAGATTTTATGCAAAATGCGGCGATAAAAAAAGTTTTTTGGAAAGAGATAAGAACAAAAATTCTAAGCGTAAATCATCAGCTCACTAAAGTGATTGATGATATTGATCCAGGTGAAAAATTCCCTCTTTATCTTGCTAGTTATCCTTATGGAAGCTCTATTGTTAATGAAGGTGTTTTTTATTTGCCGAGTAATGAAGGTGAAATTATTCCTATTGATGATATTAGAATTGATAGCAAAATGCGTGCAGATTTTACTTATTCCGGAAAGGGTCTTCCGGCAGGTATTGTTCTTAAAAATACTGCGCATGAATCTATTGGGCTAACCAAGCAAATTTTACCGGTGGGTGTTGTATCGCCGGGTTCGATTTTTGCTTTATGGAGAAAATTAGACGCAGTTCCCTCTTTCCACCCCATTAAAATGTTCACGATCACTGCTGGAGCGCGGTTTATTTTTATGTTACCCAATATCAGTGATCATTCGTTACATAAAAATCTTAAGAGAGATTTTAATGTACGTCAATTACCGCCAAAAACCTTAATAGAACAATGGGACATTTTTAAATCCATTACTCATCATCCGTTATTAGACTGCGATTGGGCTACTGAATTATTATTTTTTTCGGAACAATGGTTTGAAAAAATAAAACATGATAATGCTTGGCGAACTTTATATCTTTTAATGTTAGAAAAAGCATGGCAAAAATCAGCTTATGAGCGTAATCAAATGCTCTATAATTTGGCGTTCTCTGGAGCACAAGCTAATCGAAATTTAAAGCCTAATCCGTATCTTGCAGACACGGCAAAACATTTATTCATGATGGCTGCGGGGATTGTTCCGGGCTTTGGGGTAGCGGCAGATGATTCATGTGCACCTGTTTCACTGTTACAAAAAGTATATGTTGAAAGTTATGGGATCAGGGGATATAACCCAACAATGTTTTTACCGAAACATTTTTCTTTATTTGAAGCCAATCAACCCATTTATTATTCTTTGACCTTTCCTACCACGTTGGAATTTTCACCTAAATCGCGTAAGATTTCTAGTACTCTTCAAGATCTATCAGAACTTAGGCATGTCATGCAAATCTTCATAGAAGAAATATACTGTAATAAATTAAAGGTTGAAGATACCATCATATGTAATATTGCAACCCATGCGGAATTTGAGTATTTTCATTCTAAACTAGATAGACATGGAGAAATTAAATTAACGCGCGATATGGTAATTGGAGATAGCTCGTTGACGTATTATTCAGAAAATACATCAAGAGAGTTTGCGGACTCTGGATCATTGATTCGCGGTTGTGTGAGAATAGCTAAAAAATAAAGAATGGTATTATGGCGCTATATATTAAAGAGATAACTCAGCTAAAAGAAAAAATTCATGCCCATAATGGAATGCAGCAATTGGAGTTATTTGGCAAGAATTTCAAAGAGAATTTTTTAGATAACAATAAATTAAAAATATTTATGGCAACTTTGTGGGCATTTTTTCGCGAAACGCCGAGTGGGATTTTAAGTCTTTCTCTTAGAATCTATGATTATTGGAATAAAATAAATCCGTGGGAAGCTATGAGTAAGAGTGCTTACACTTTAAGTACGGCAGTCGATGAATTTGGTTTAGATGACATTCGGAAAAACTTACTGCCTACACACCATCAGCTTTTTAAAGAAACAACTCACTATTTTCAAATTTCTTCTGATGAATTGATTGCTAGCCAATATATTTTGCCAGCAGGAATAAAAATAGGAAAAGCGTCTAATCTGTATTACCGAAAAAAACCATTATCTATTAGTTTAGGTTTTCATTTGGCTTCGGAATTGACCTCATGGATTGAATTTAAAAATTTTTTAGCAGGATTCTGGGCTCATAAAGAATATTATAAAGTTACTTCACAAGAAAATTCTGCGCTCAAATTTTTTTGGATTCATACGATAGTTGAACCGGCGCATTTGTTTTATAGTGAAAAAATTTTAGAAGACTATTTAAAAATAGAACCAGATTCAATCGCATTAGTCACTTTGGGCGCAATGCACTATATGAAATTATATGAAAAATTATTCAAACAATTAAATAGAAAACTTTTTATGGAAATATGAACGTATTAATTTTAGAACCATCAACAGCTGGATTGCAGATTTTACCAACAGCTTATGCTATGGGATTAAATGTATTTGTTCTATCAGCAAATCAAGATGATCGTGTTATCCCAGAGGAATATCATAAGTATATTTTTAAAAAAATTCAGGTTGATACAAATAATTTATCCGCCATTTCGGAGGCAACATTAACATTACATAAAGAGTTTGGTATATCTGCTGCTATCCCTGGATTTGAGATATATGTGGCATTGACTGCTCAATTAGCTAAGCTTATACAAGTGCCTGGTGTAAGCATCGAAACAGGGGAAGCTTTGCGCGATAAGCATAAAATGAGAAACGCATTACGACAAAAGAGCGTAAGAACGCCTAAATATATTTTATTAGATTCACACGATAAAATTAATAACGCAGTGGAATATATTGGTTTTCCCTGTATCATAAAACCTGTAGATCAATCGGGTAGTATGCATGTTTCAAAAATAAACAATCTTGCTGAATTATCAGCAGCATATCATGCTATGTGTAACGATCCATGGACAGAAATGGGTAAAGGGATAGGAAGCGTAGCACTGATAGAAGAATATATTAATGGCGAAGAATTTAGTGTAGAGGGCTATGTAGATAATCAGTATACTCAGATAGCTTCAATCACAAAAAAATTTTTAACGCCTGAACCTTTATTTATCGAAATGGGCCATATCGTTCCTGCCGATATTACTCTAGAAAAACAAAAAATAATTAAACAATATGTGAAGGAAGTTATTGCTGCTTTAAACATTAATCTAGGTGTATTTCATGCGGAACTTAGGATTGATGAAGAAGGCCCTGTGTTAATGGAAATTGCGGGTCGACTAGCGGGATGTAGGATATGCGACCTCATTTTTTTAGCCAAAGGTGTCAGTATGTATGAAGCCATGATAAAAACGCATCTTGGTTTACCTATAGAAAAAATTTCTGATACGATTTTGCAGTATGCAGGGATGTGTTATTTTGACTTAAAAGGAAAAAATGTTTTTCAAGAAATCAATGGTGTTGAAAATTTAAAGAATATTCCCGGTTTTTATGATTTTAAAGTGTTCCATAAACCAGGTGAATATGTTCCTCCTTTGACTACTTTTCAGGGACGTGTAGCCTCTTGCGTTTTTACTGCCCCTACTTATGCTGAGGTTATGCAAAGATTAGAGTATGCAAAATCAACCATTTCATTTGGCTAACGTTCGCATTGTGTATTAAAGTGCTAATTTCAAATTGTTAAATAGTACTTGTGAAGAAAAATCTATGTTGATCATCTTATTCGGCCTAAGCGGCTCTGGAAAAAATTTCGTTGGCGAAATTCTTGCAAAAGAATTTCACTTTCATTATTGGGATGCGGATGCGGCTTTACCTGAAAAAATGCGCGAAGCGATAGCTCATAAACAATTTTTTACCCAAGCGATGCGCGATGAGATGACAGAGCTTGTTATTAAAAAAATTGATGCATTGCAATCACAACATGAACATCTTGTGATATCCCAGGCGCTCTATAAAGAAAAAAATCGTACTACACTTTCTATTGCGTTTCCGGGCGCTATTTTTGTTCATGTTAAAACAACGCTAGAAAATATAAGAACTCGATTGAATAAACGAAAAAACGGCATTAGCTATGACTATGCCTATCAGATTAGCCAGTTTTTTGAGGAACCTTTACTGGCGCATAAAATTTTAATCAATGAGAGTGATCAAAACGCAATTATTGGCCAGATTAAACCCTGGTTAGTTGAGTGAATTGATTTATTTTGTTTGCTATCAGAATTTATATTGCATAAAATTGCCGCCTGTTTTTCGAAAGAATTTTTATTGCTGGCGTAGCTCAGCTGGTAGAGCAACTGATTTGTAATCAGTAGGTCGTCGGTTCGATTCCGACCGCTAGCTCCAATTATTTTAAAGTAAGTTGACATCTTGATGATCCTGAAGGAGAATTCAGGGCTCGATTTTTTAGGAGGGGTTCCCGAGCGGTCAAAGGGATCAGACTGTAAATCTGACGGCTCTGCCTTCGAAGGTTCGAATCCTTCCCCCTCCATACAAGAAACTGAATTAAGATTCAAAAACAGTAAAAGTTTTAATGAATGTGGAATGTTATTTGTTGCGGGC
>CAZUQP010000014.1:0-32721 GCA_964622455.1 uncultured Coxiellaceae bacterium | reverse complement strand
AGAACCGCCGGTATCTGTTGCCGTGGCACCCGGTGCAAGATAGGCTGCAACTGCAGCAGCAGAACCACCCGAAGAACCACCAGGCACGCAATCTAAATCCCATGGATTTTTAACAGGACCGTAATAACTATTTTCATTGGATGATCCCATCGCAAATTCATCCATATTGGTTTTACCCAACAAAACCATACCGGCCGCGTTACATTTTTCTACGACGGTTGCATCATACGGCGAAATAAAAGAATCGAGTATCTTTGAGGCGCAACTGGTTTTTATTCCTTGCGTGCAAAAAATATCTTTTTGTGCGATGGGGATGCCGGTTAAAGCGGTTGCTTTCCCATCCGCACGTAATTGATCAGCAAGGGCTGCTTGTTGCAGTGCCTGTTCAGCAGTCACCGTGATAAAACTATTTAATTTTTTGTCAAAGCGTTTCATTCTTTCTAAAAAAAATTGGGTCAATTCAACGCTTGAGATTTTTTTGGCGGAAAGATCGCGAGATAGTTCAGCTATGGTTTGATAGGGCATACGGTTACTCATCTTCAATGACTTTGGGTACTAAATAAAGACCGGCTTCAACACTGGGCGCTATAGATTGAAAAGCATCTCGCTGATTAGGTTCAGTCACTTCATCAAGACGCAAACGCTGAGTCAGATCTAAAGAATGTGCGACGGCTTCACTATTAGTTGTATCCGCTTGGTTCATTTGTTCAACAAACTGTAAGATATGAGAGAGTTGTTCTGTATAAAGGGGCGTATCTTCGGCTGATAGAGTGAGCCGTGCGAGATGCGCGATTTTTTTAACTTGGTCAACGGTGAGCGACATTGTGTTCTATACCTAGGTATTATTTGAAAGGCGATAATTATACTGCTGAGTGTTGCCTAAAAGCATCTGGTTTTTTTTCGCAAGAATCGGTTATATTTTGATCATTTCTAACAAAATTACAATAGTTTATCTTTTATTTTCTCGTCATACTGTGGCTAGTTTATTTTTTATCAATTAGAATTCCATCATTACCTTAGACATTAAAGGATTTTTACGCTTATGTTAAAAAAACTACGCGGCTATTTTTCGAATGATTTATCTATCGATTTAGGGACAGCGAATACGCTGATTTATGTGCGCGGCAAGGGCATTGTGCTAAATGAGCCATCTGTTGTTGCTATCCGCCAAACGCCGGGTAGTACAAATGGCCAAAAACATGTGGCGGCGGTTGGCAGTGAAGCTAAGCTGATGTTAGGCCGAACGCCCGGTAATATTACTGCTATTCGTCCCATGAAAGATGGTGTGATCGCTGACTTTTATGTCACTGAAAAAATGCTGCAGCATTTTATCCATAAAGTGCATGAAAATCGTTTCTTGCGTCCAAGTCCTCGTGTTCTTGTTTGTGTTCCTTGCGGATCTACCCAAGTTGAACGGCGCGCGATCCGTGAATCTGCTATCAGTGCGGGCGCACGTGAAGTTTATTTGTTGGAAGAACCAATGGCTGCTGCAATGGGTGCCGGTATGCCGGTCGATGAAGCACGCGGTTCTATGGTGGTCGATATTGGCGGCGGTACGACGGAGGTCGCAATTATTTCATTAAGCGGCATTGTGTACTCAGCTTCTGTCCGTATTGGCGGCGACCGCTTTGATGAGTCGATTGTGAGTTATGTGCGCCGCAATTACGGAATTTTGATTGGTGAATCGACAGCAGAACGTATTAAGCACGAAATTGGCGCCGCGTATCCTGCCAATGAAATTCTTGAAATGGAAGTGCGAGGACGTAATTTAGCGGAAGGTATACCTCGCAGCTTTACTTTAAATAGCAATGAAATTTTAGAAGCATTACAAGAACCCTTGTCCGGTATTTTAGGCGCAGTTCGCGCGGCCCTTGAACAAGCACCGCCAGAACTTGCCAGTGATATTGCTGAGCGCGGTATGGTCTTGACAGGTGGTGGCGCTCTATTACGTAATATTGATCGTTTATTTATGGAAGAAACAGGGTTGCCAGTCATTATTGCAGATGAACCTTTGACTTGTGTTGCGCGTGGCGGCGGTAAAGCATTAGAAATGGTTGATAGCGTGGGAATGGATTTTCTTTCACGAGAATAATCGAGGATTGAGCTATTAAATTCTTATTTACCAAAGAATCACAGCCAGGACCGCGTATGTTTATCTTAGCTGTGATGGCGATTGCTTTAATGGTATTGGATAAGCGTGTTGATGCGTTTGCTTCAGTACGCGCGGCCCTTTCTGTGCCTCTTGCACCCTTGCAGTATTTAGTGAGCTGGCCGGTACAGCTAATTGATAATCTAGGCACCGTCATTAATACACATGATCAATTAGTGAAAGAAAATCTCGATTTAAAAGCAGAGCAATTGCTTTTAAGGGCCCAAATGCAGCGTTTGCTCGCCATTGAATCTGAAAATAATCAGTTAAAAGCTTTACTGCGCTCCTCTACCGAAGTACAGGGAAAAGTGTTGATTGCACGCTTACTGGCCATTGATTCTGATCCTTTTGTGAATCAAGTCGTTTTAGACAAGGGTAACCGAGATGGTTTATTTGTCGGTCAACCCGTTTTAGATGCAAACGGTGTGATGGGGCAAATTATTCAAGTGGGGCCTTTAACAAGCCGAGTATTGCTGGTGAATGATCCTCATAGCGGTGTGCCTGTGCAAGTGACACGCAATGGAGTCAGAGGTGTTGCGGTGGGGGATGCTTATACGGGGAAACTTCGTTTAGTGAATATCTCGCAAACCACCGATATTAAAGTAGGCGATGTGTTGATTACTTCAGGCCTTGGCGAAAATTATCCAGAAGGGTATCCGCTCGGGCAAGTGAGTTCGATTGTGAAAGACCCCGGGTTACAGTTTGCCACTATTATGGTTGAACCTAATGCAAGACTTGATCGAAGCAGGCAGGTTTTATTAGTATGGCCCAATAAAACAGTGAGAGCACCGCAAGAAAATAAAAAATCTTGAGGCTTTTATGGAAAATGGAACAATTACAAATGCACACGCAGGATGGGTTATTCCTATCACGTTTCTGGCCGCATTTATTTTAACTTTGTTGCCGATGCCGGATTGGAGTATTTGGTTAAGGCCTGCTTGGGTATTAATGGTTTTAATTTATTGGGCAATGATGGCGCCGCATCAAGTCAATATGGGTGCTGCATGGGTAATCGGTGTCTTTTTAGATGTATTAAACGGAACTTTACTGGGAGAACATGCCCTTGCTATGACCATTGTTGTTTATGGCGTTGTTAAAATGCATAGCCGGTTACGTATGTGGCCGCTGATGCAGCAGGGTTTGAGTATTTTTATGTTTGTCTTGCTTTACCAGTTTGTGCTTTTCTGTGTGCAAAGTTTTTTAGGACAACCGCCTTCCTCGTGGATTTATTGGTCTTCATCTGTCACAAGTATGTTACTATGGCCGTGGGTATTTAGCATTATTCGAAATTGCCGCCGTCGGTTTACAGTGGTTTAACATACGCAT
The DNA here is from genome assembly GCA_964622455.1 of uncultured Coxiellaceae bacterium. GTDB lineage: Bacteria > Pseudomonadota > Gammaproteobacteria > DSM-16500 > DSM-16500 > CAZUQP01. The sequence goes on along the minus strand of CAZUQP010000014.1, from coordinate 29,246 downwards.
GTCTGAAGAAATACTTATCAATGTCACTGTACGTGAAGTACGGGTAGCGCTTTTAGAAAATGGGGTGCTGCAGGAAATTCATATCGAACGAAATGCGAAGCGCGGACTGTCAGGCAATATCTACAAAGGCCGTGTCAATCGATTATTACCCGGTATTCAAGCCGCTTTTGTTGATATTGGCTTAGAACGCACTGCATTTTTGCATATCAGTGATTTGCAAGGATATGAAAAATTACTTTCAAATGCGGATCAAGAAGAGCCTGATATTCGTGATATGTTGCAAACAGGCCAGGATATTTTGGTACAGGTCTATAAAGATCCCATGGGTTCAAAAGGCGCACGTTTGACTACTACTTTTACTATTCCATCGCGCTATTTAGTGTTAACACCTCATGTTGATGAAATCGTTGTCTCACAAAAAATTGTGAAGGATGAAGAGCGGCAGCGATTATTAAATTTAATTTCACCGGGTGAGCAGGGCGGTTATATTTTTCGTACAGCAGCAGAGGGTGTTACTCCAGAAAATCTCAAAAATGATAAAGTTTTTTTAAATACCTTATGGACAGAAGTGATGGCACGCGCAAAGTCCGCCAAAGCAGGTGAGTTAATCTATGCAGAAATTCCGATCGTATTGCGCGTATTGCGAGATTTAGCGGGCCATGAGGTGCAGAAAATCCGTGTGGATAATGAACGTGCGGTAAAAGAAATGATTCAATTTGCAGATCGCTATGCTCCTTCTTTGTCATCACGCATTGAATATGACAACACGGGCCGGCCTATTTTTGATATTTATTCAGTAGAAGATGAGCTGCAAAAAACGTTACAGCGTAAAGTATATTTGAAATCAGGCGGTCATTTAATTTTCGATCAAACTGAGGCGATGACGACGATTGATGTGAATACTGGATCTTATATTGGTCATGGCAATTTAGAGCAAACCATTTTTAAAATTAATTCAGAAGCGGTTGAAGTCATCGCGCGGCAAGTAAGATTGCGTAATTTGGGTGGTATTATCATTATTGATTTTATTGATATGGTTGATTCTCTGCATAAAACGCATTTAATACAGGCATTGATTGCAGCACTTGCCAAAGATAGCGCGCGTACCGAGGTCAGTGAGTTGACCAGCCTTGGTTTGGTACAAATGACGCGTAAACGCACGCGGGAAAGCCTGGAGCATGTTTTATGTGTTCCTTGTCCTCTGTGCCAACGGCGTGGTTCAATAAAATCTTATACAACCCTATGCTATGAAATTTTTCGCGAATTAAAACGGATTGCAGAACAGTATCCTTGGGCAGGTTTTTTGGTATTTGCTTCAAAAGGTACGGTAGACTATATGTTAGAGGAAGAATCAGCATTACTAGCTGATTTAGAAACAGAACTAGGTAAACCGATCAAGCTTAAGATTGATTCGACCTATACGGAAGAGCGCTATGATATCTTACCGATGGCAGATAAGGAATAATCAGTGACAACTTTTTGGCGGAAAGTTTCAGTCATTAGCGGATATTTTGCTGCCGTATGCATTATTTTTGCTGCGTTGCTGGTGAGCGTCACGCGGGTAGCGACCCCGCTATTGAATGATCATCTCACTGACTTTGAACAGTTTGCGGGTCATTTACTCAATCGATCCATTACCATTAACCAGGTTGCTATTCAGTGGCATCTCAGAGGGCCTGAGTTTATTTTTCAACAGGTAAAAGTGCTTGATCCCAAAACGTTAAAACCGGTTTTACAAATCCCTTATGTAAAAATAAATTTAGCTATTTTAGAAAGCTTATTAAAAAGACAGCCTGTCTTAGATCGCCTTAAAATATCCGGTGTTGTTTTCACGCTGCGTCAACAACCGTCGGGCAGTATCCAGGTGGAAGGATTTAGTGAATTTTCTGTGACGGACAAGTTAACAGGCGAATCGTTAAACAGCAATGCTATGATGGATTTTATTTTTTCTGAGCCACATTTAATTTTACAAGACATTCATCTTCATTTTATTCCAAAACGCGGTGTTAAAAAACAGATAACGCTGACGCAATTAGAATTAAAAAATACCGGTACTGATCATCTTCTTTCTGGAAAAGCCATATTACATCAGACTTTTCCGACAGAAATTGCTGTTCATTTTCAATGGGACGGCAATTTAAGTGATCCTTCCAAAGTATCAGCAAAACTATATTTGTATTTTAAAGGGCTCTCTTTGCCGCAATGGTTTAGTCAACAAAGCTTCCATCATTTACATATTCAAGAAGGGGTGGGGAGCGCTAAAATTTGGGCGGTTTGGGAGACGAATGCATGGCAAAAAATCCAAACGACTTTGCAATTTTATAATTTAAAAATACAATCTGGCACAATTAAAAAACCTATTGTTATTTCTCGATTGAGCGGCAACGTGGGTTTCGTGCGGGAGCAAGACCATCAAATCTTGACTGGCGATGATATTTTAATTGATTTGCCGCACCATCTGTGGCCAAACACAGGATTTTCTGTGCAATTTAGCGAATCGGCTAATTTAACGCCTATACTCCAAAAAATATATATAGATTATTTAGATTTAAAAGATAGCAGCGAATTTCTGCAGGCAAGCGGTTTTTTGCCGGCCGCTTATGAACCTTTTTTAACTAAATTTAATCCACAAGGTGAAATACGCCATTTTAAAGCAGATATTCACCAACCGATGATTGATCCTCCTGTCATTTCTACTGCCATGGATTTTTCAAGTGTTTCGATCAATGCGTGGAAAAATTTTCCGGGTGTTACCAATCTTAAAGGTTCGATCAGTTGGGACGGTACACAGGGCGTTTTACAATTGGATAGCGCACAATCAACAGTTGTTTTAAATGATTTATTTAAAGAGCCACTCTCTTTTGAGAAATTGACAGGCGATTTATATTGGCAAAAGGATGCTCATGGAACATGGATATTAACGGCAAAAAAAATCCAAGCGGTAAATGCAGATATTGCAGCTGAGGCGTCTGCCACTTTAAATATTCCATTACATGATTCACCGGTAATTGATTTGACGGGCTATTTCAAGGTGCTGGATGCAAGCCATGTGAGTCGTTATTTACCCCTAAAAATATTTGATAGCAATCTGGAAATATGGCTAAACAGCGCTTTTCAAAGTGGCTATGCAAGTGAGGGTACAGCTATTTTACAGGGCCGTTTGCATGATTTTCCGTTTGATAAAGGAAATGGAAAATTTATAATTAGCGGCAATGTGCACGATATTGAACTCAATTACGCACCTCATTGGCCTGTCATTCAGCATTTAAATGGCAAATTAATTTTTTCCAGCCGGTCAATGGTCGTTGATGTAAAATCAGGGCAAATACTGAATGTGCCTATTCAACATGCGCACGGAGAAATTCCTAATTTAGGCGGCGATAATATTCAAATGCTGAATGTTCAAGGTATCGTCCAAGGGGATTTGGCTGCAGGATTTCATTTTATTCACCAAAGTCCATTACAGAAAACAATTGGTAAAAGGTTATCTGAGTTGGCAATGCAAGGCCCGATGCATTTGGCATTGAAATTAGATTTACCTTTAAAAAATCTAGACGCGACCAAAGTGCAAGGCGATGTCGCATTTTCTCATGCTATTTTTAATTTACCGCATTGGAATTTTAAAGTGGACACATTGAAAGGTGCCTTTCGTTTTACTGAAAACAGTATAACGGCGCTTGGTATTACGGGACATTTATTTAATAAACCTATTCTGCTTAGTTTAACCACCAAAATGGACGAAATCCAGGCCATCATGGAAGGCAACATTAATGTTACCGATATTGAAAGTTGGCTGCATTTACCGTTGAGTGAAACGATGCAGGGTGTAACACACTATGAAGCAACCTTATTTTTGCCGACTGAGAAACGGGCAAGAGATTCAACAAAAGTGATTGTGCAGTCCGACTTAAAAGGCATTACAGTCAATTTACCGGGTGTTTTAGCCAAAAAATCAGCGGAAAAAACAGATCTTCAATTCAGTATGAATATCAATGAAAATCAACCGTTAAAAACTAAATTAAGTTATAAAAAATTATTTACTGCTGCGATGGTATTAGAACGGACTGATCAACAGCTTCATTTAGTGAGTGCTGACTTACATTTGGGGACAGGCGATGTCAATTGGCCTAATCAATCAGGCATTAGAATTACTGGAAATATTGAAAAAATGGATTGGGCCACTCTCGAACCTTATGTTTCCAAGGTTTTTACCAAAGAAGAAAAAACAAAAACAACAAAGCTCCTTATTAATTTTGACATGTTTCGAGGCATTGATGTGCGTGTGAATCAATTAAATTTAGCAGGATTGAAGTTAAATAATATTCGAATTCAGTTATCAAGAACGCTGCATGCATTTTTGCTTAATTTAACGAACGCTAATATGAATGGGCAAATCACATTTCCTTCATCAGGTACGGTATCTGCAAAATTTGAGCGTTTATATTTTGTGCCTGACCTTTTAAGCAAAGGAGCACAAACACCGATCGATCCTCGCAAATTGCCGGCCATTTCATTTGAAGGCGATGATGTTCGTTATGAGGATGTAAATCTTGGGCGGGTTACATTTGCATTGGTTCCTGAAAGAAATGGCGCCGCTATTCGAGAGCTTCGCTTAAGTTCATCCGCCTATCAATTAAATGCAACAGGTCAGTGGCTTTCTGGTGCAGCGCAATCAAGAACTTTTTTAGCAGGCGATATTAAAACGGATAATCTGAGTACTTTATTAAAAGCGTGGGGGCTTGCTTCAACTAATTTAGTGGGCAGTAAAGGCAGTATGCATTTTGATTTGAATTGGCCGGGCGCGCCTTATCATCCATCTGTCCAAGGATTGTCAGGAAATGTTTCCTTAAATTTAGGCGCGGGTAGAATTATCAATTTAAGTGATTCAACCGATGCAAAAATGGGACTGGGGCGGATTTTAAACGTATTAAGTTTGCAAAGCTTACCGCGCCGTTTAAGTTTAAATTTTAGTGATTTATTTGAAAAAGGATACAGTTTTGATTATATGAAGGGTGATTTCACACTTAAAAATGGGAATGCAATGACTCAAAATACTCGGTTAAGCGGCCCCATTGCAAGCATTGAAATGCTAGGCCGAATTGGTTTGGCCGCAAAAGATTTTGACATTAAATTACGGGTAACTGCTTATGTCACCGCCAGTTTACCGGTGGTTGCCGCCATTGCAACAGCAAACCCCATTGCAGGTGTTGCAGCGTGGATGGTGGATAAAGTCGTCAGTCCTGAAGTGTCTAAAATCACGACGTATGAATATGTGATTACAGGCCCTTGGGATAATCCGATATGGGATCAAACGCGTGGTAAATGAAGTGGGAAATATCATTGTTGATAAACAAATTCTAGAATCATCCTATCTTGTATCGATGTTCCTCTAATATTTTTTGCATCGAATGATATAAAGGGGAAGGTTTAGGTTTTTTAAATAATCCGATAATAGTGCTCGCAGGTGGCGGTCTAAGGTTAATGAAAATCAACTGCGCTTGGTTTTCTAATGTTTTAAGAACTATCTCAAATTCTTTCCCATGAGATAAATAAAAGTGATGATAAGTTTCCGAAATAATCTGATTTAATTTTTTTAATGCTTGAATTTCTTTCTCATTTTTTTTAAATATATTGGGAGGAATGAGTTTTATTAATTGAGAGGCAAAGTTATCTAATTCAAAAAAATTGTTTCGTATCTCTATAGGAGTTTTTTCATCCCGCATTTTTTTTAAAATCATACGTCGACCTAAAAAAACAAAAAATGACGATTGATGATCTTCTGCTTCTTGAAGCCGTTTTTTAATATTATACTCATCTAACATATCAACCATCGCTTGATTGCCCATCACTAAAGCAAAATCTCGCGGCAACAAATTATGAGCACTGATATGTCTTGCATCATGATCAAGTAATAACTGCACTATCTCGGGATGATTAAAAAGCGCGGCTAAATGTAATGCTGTCAAATCAGATAATTTTTCTGAAATATCATGTTTTTTTATTAATTTTTCCATTTCATTTTTTTTATGATTCATTTCTGCAAATTTTTTGAGTAGGGAAACTTCATAAGTACATGTCGCATCGATATCTGCTTTTGCTTCAAGCAATAAAATGACGGCATTAATGTCATTGTTACAAGCGGCTTTATGAAGGGGTGTTTCGCCAGTATCCGTACGTGGTTGATTGGGGTTCGCACCGTTATTACATAGTAAGTATATTGCGCCAAAATTCCCTTCTTGGGTAGCAATACAAAGCGGGGTTAGGCCATTATCTACGCGCGCTTGATTTGGATTCGCTTTTGCTTCAAGCAATGCACTAACGGCTTTAATATTACCATGATAGGCAGCCCAATGAAGAGGCGCTACGCCATTACGAGTGAACCCTTGATTTGGATCTGCGCCTTCGGCGAGTAATAATTTCATTGTTTCAATCTGGTTTCGTTTTGCAGTAATATATAACCAAGAAACTCCGTCAGAATCTCTTTTTTTGACTTTTTCTCGGGTAATGCAATGTAAATTTTGCCAGGTTTTCTTTTCCTGGCATACAGACAAACAATTTTTAGCTTGTTGGCTATTAGGTTTTTTAACATAAATTTCTGTTGAAAAAGCAGAGATATTATTTGAAGAAAAAGCATTCATTATTTCATTTACTATTTTTCCTTTTATTTCTTTTGCTTCACTTGCATCAATCCATTGCCATGACTGTTGTTTCGGATCATAACCTACGGTTATGGCATGATGTGAGGATCGCAATATAAAACTAATGGGTTGATCGTACTTTTGTTCTGAGAATGCTTCACGTAATGTTTCAAAATATTTATGCAGTTCTTTCCTGTTATAAATACCGGAAAAACTATCGATGGCTTCGATATTCACTGTTTCAATTTGATATTTATGTTCACATTCCTCTACTAAAGTCGTTAATTCTTGAGACAATACACGCGGAAAAGTTAATTCTGCGTTTTGCATTATCGGTTGTTTTCCTTCTTCAAAAATATCCGGATAAGAAAAAGGGGAATAGTACAAGGTCACGCCTTCAAAAAAAGCAGGGATACTTAAAAGATCTTTTTCCAGCTCAGTCAGGTAAAGATCTAATTCTTTTTGAGTACGAAGCGTTTTATCGGGTTTTCTTTCTTTGACCTTATCTCTAACCCACTTTATTTCATTGGAAATATTAATCTTATCTAAATACAGGTCTTCTAATAAGGCCAAACGCCGGTTATAGGTTTGAAGATCGCCCGCCAAAATAGCCTGCATGCCCATGTGGGCAAAACCAAAACACATCCCTGTTTCGTTTATTTTATAGCCCAATGACTTCATGAGTTGAAGAAGAGTATTGTGATGAATAGGCATAGGATAGGGCTCATATTTTTTTATCCCCAAGAATGTTTATTGTTTCCCAGGGGTAGTAAAATTTAGTGAAACATCTCAATCACTGCTTGATTCCATTCAGCGGGTTTATCTAGGTTAGATAAATGTTCTGCTCCTTTAATGACAACTAATTTGCTATTTTTTGCGAGTGTATGCATATGTTCACTTTGAATGGCTGGAACCAGTTCATCGTGATCGCTTGTGATAATGAGAACGGGTAAAGATGTATTTGCAAGAGTATCGGATGTGTCTTCCCGTAAAGACATGCCGCGTAATGCAGATGCAACACCTTCTGGTTTTTGGGCAGTTAATATATTTTTTAATAATTGTTTTGTTTCTTTTGAAGCATTAGGGGAAATGGCTTTTGGCGTAAAGCCATCAATTAATGATTTTGTTCCGCGCTGCAGTACATCAAGCGCAGTTTTTTCTCGTTTGATTTTGGCTTCAGGGCTATCTGCAATTGATTGTGTATTTGATAAAATTAATCCATCTACATTGTTTGGATATTTTTGTAAAAAGGCGAGTGCAATATAGCCGCCCATCGATTCTCCGCCAATGATCGCTTTTTTGATGCGTAATTTATCCAGCAATTGTTTTACTTCATCTGCGTAGTTTGTCATCGCAATTGCTTGTCCATCTGTTTTGGCAGATTGTCCAAATCCCCATAAATCAAGCGTAATTACTCGAAAATGTTTCTTTAATTTTTCTTGCTGTGGTTTAAAAAGTCGTTGATCGGTTGGAAATGCATGGATCAAGACTAACGGTTTTCCAGAGCCCATATCTTCATATGAAATCGAGCATGAAGATGTTGCTGCATTTAATTCTCCGCTTAACAGCATACTGAACAAGCTCCCTAAAAAAATGATCCCTTTAAAAAAATGTATTTTCTTCATCATCATTCTCCTCTGCAAAATTAAATTTTATGAGTTAATAAATTTAGTTTTTTTCACTTTTTCCCGCGCGATGGCTTCTGTAATATATAATTTTTGTTTATCCAACGAATAAGCCGCAATAGAATTCTCTTTTTTTTCTTGTAAGCGATTTTTTCGTGCATGAAAGCGGTGTTTAATATGTTCAATTTGTTGTTTTCGGAGAGTATGATCAGGTTTAACGGCGTCGAATGTTAGGATGTCGATACAGTCAACAGGGCAAGGTAGCACACATAATTTGCAGCCGATGCATTCAGCCGTGATAACGGTGTGCATGTGTTTTGCGCTGCCTAAAATAGCATCGGTTGGGCATGCATCAATGCACTTGGTGCAGCCAATACACTCTGCCTCTCGAATCAATGCAACTTTTTTTAAAATCATTTCGTTTGACATTATTGTACTTTCATTCCAGGTTCTGCCCCGCTTTCAGGGCTAATAATCCACAAATCTTTTTCGCTATTTCCTTTCGCAACCAACATCATACCTTCTGATACACCAAAACGCATTTTGCGTGGGGCGAGATTTGCAACCACCACAATCAATTTATCAAGCAATTGTTCAGGCTGATAAGCGGATTTAATACCAGCAAAGACTTGCCGCTTTTCATTGCCCAAGTCTAATTCAAGTCGTAGTAATTTCTCAGCACCTTCTATATGTTCTGCCCGAATAATTTTTGCGATACGTAAATCAATTTTCGCAAAATCATCGATACTGATGAAATTTTTTGGAGTAGGAGTAGATGATGTATTTTCTTCAGCGGTTTTTTGTGCGTCCATTTTCAGTGCCTCACTTTGTTGTTTTTCCAGCCGTTCTGCTAAGGGTTCAAATTCATTGATTTTATGATGCAATAAAGGTTTATTTTTATCTGTCCAAACAAACGGATTACAATTTAAAAATGTTTCAACCCGTTTTGCCATAGAAGGCATCACAGGTTTTAAATAAATCATCAGCAAACGAAATAATTCAATTCCCATACTGCAAACCGCGTGTGCTTCTTCTTTTTTTGCGGGATCTTTAATCAGAAGCCATGGTTTTTTTTCATCGATATATTGGTTAGCGCGATCAGCAAGTGCCATGATTTCTCGCATGGCTTGGCTAAAATTAAAATTTTCAAATTTTTGCGCAATAGTATTTCCTGTTTCACTAAAGAGTTTAAATAATGAGGGTTCAGCGAGTTTGGCGGACAATTGATTATCAAAATATTTATTAATAAAACTCGCCGAGCGGCTCGCGATATTGACAAACTTTCCGATCACATCGGCGTTAATCCGTTGAATGAAGTCATCCAAATTGATATCAATATCTTCGATGCGCTCACTTAATTTAGCTGCTAAATAGTAACGTAAATATTCAGGCTTAAAATGATTTAAATAAGTGCGCGCTTTAATAAATGTACCGCGCGATTTCGACATTTTCTGCCCATCAATAGTGAGAAATCCATGGGTCATGATGGAAGTCGGGGTGCGATAATCAGCGCCTTTTAAAACGGCGGGCCAAAATAAAGCATGAAAATAAATAATGTCTTTACCAATAAATTGATGAAGTTCGACAGGGCTTTCTTTATCCCAGTAAGTGTTAAAGTTAAGTTCTGGTTTTTGTGCGCAAAGCTTTTTAAAGCTAGCCATATAACCAATCGGGGCATCTAACCAGCAATAAAAATATTTATCTTTTTCACCTGGAATTTGAAAGCCAAAGTAGGGCGCATCGCGTGAAATGTCCCACTCTTTTAATCCTGCTTTAAACCATTCATCCAATTTATGGGTAACTTCACTTTGCAAATGGCCGCCTCGAGTCCAGTCACGCAAGAAATTTTCAAAGTGGGTCAGTTTAAAAAAATAATGTTCCGATTCTTTTTCAATAGGTTTTGCGCCCGATAATGTGGAATAAGCATTTTTTAATTCGGTTGGAGAGTAAGTTGCTCCGCACACTTCGCAATTATCTCCATATTGCTCTTTTGCAGCGCATCGCGGACACTCACCTTTAACGAAACGATCGGGAAGAAACATCTTTTTTTCCGGATCAAAGGCTTGTTTGATCGTATGTTTAATAATATTGCCTTGTTGAAGATGACGTTTGAAGACTGTTTCTACTAATTCTTTATTTTCTTTAGAATGCGTCGTGTGATAATGATCCAAGTCTATCAGAAAATCGGCTATATCTTTTTCCTGTTCTTTATGGACTTCAGTCACTAATTCTTCGGGCGTGATATTGGCTTTTTCAGCTTGAATCATGATGGGCGTGCCATGGCTATCCGAGCCAGAGATATAAAGACAATCATGGCCGCGCATTTTTTGAAAACGAACCCAGATGTCAGCTTGAATGAATCCGACTAAATGGCCTAAGTGAAGTGAACCATTGGCGTAGGGCAGCGCGTAGGTTGCGAGTATTTTACGTTTGGGTTCGACCATGCAAACAATCAATCCTTCTAAAAAATTGCTGAATTATAGCATGTTATTCTCTATAATTGAGCCACTTTAATCATGGCATTTTTTAAATGAACGCATTACCCTCTGTCCAAAAAATCATTGCAATTGCATCTGGCAAAGGCGGTGTTGGAAAATCAACAACGGCTGTCAATCTTGCCTTGGCCTTGGCGCTCCTGGGCGCTCGTACAGGCATCTTGGATGCTGATATTTATGGGCCAAGCATTCCGCTGATGTTGGGTATTCGGGCGGAACCTGAGGTCAAAGACGGGAAAAAAATTCTACCGATCGTGGCACATGGCATCCAATCGATGTCAATTGGTTATCTCATTGGGGAGAAGACCCCCATGATTTGGCGGGGGCCTATGGTCAGCAGTGCATTGCAGCAATTATTGAATGATACGCTGTGGGACAATTTGGATTATCTCATCATTGATTTGCCTCCAGGCACAGGCGATATCCAATTAACACTCGCACAAAAAATTCCGGTGACAGGTGCTCTCATTGTGACAACGCCGCAAGATCTTGCTTTGCTTGATGCAAGACGTGCCTATGAAATGTTTCATAAAGTTAAAATTCCAGTATTAGGCGTTGTTGAAAATATGAGTGTTCATATTTGTTCAGCCTGCGGGCACGCCGAATCTATTTTTGGTGAAGGGGGCGGTGCTCGTTTAGCAGAACAATATGGAATTCCGTTATTAGGCGCATTACCGCTTGATATCACTATCCGGGAACAAACTGACAGCGGTCAACCAACGGTAGTAGCGGATCCTGCCGGTGCCTATGCTGCGCTTTATCGAAATATCGCCCAAAAAATAATGGCAAAACTTTCCTTGCAGGTTCAAGATGATTCAAGTAAGTTTCCAAAAATCGTGATTAGAAATGATTAAAAAGGTAAATCTTTATGAGCATTAAATCGGATAAATGGATTCGCCGCATGGCGGAGCAATGCAGTATGATTGATCCGTTCGAAGAAAAACAAGTTCGGGATGGACATTTAGGCAAGAGGATTTCGCATGGCACATCAAGTTATGGTTATGATGTGCGATGCGCGAGAGAATTTAAAGTATTTACTAATATTAATTCCGCGATTGTTGATCCTAAACAATTTTGTGAAACAAGTTTCGTGAATGTTGAATCTGATGTCTGTATTATTCCGCCTAATTCATTTGCCTTAGCACGCAGTGTTGAATATCTTCGTGTGCCGCGTAATGTATTAGTGATTTGTGTGGGCAAATCAACCTATGCCCGCTGCGGTATTATTGTGAATGTGACTCCGCTTGAACCTGAATGGGAAGGGCATATTACACTTGAGTTTTCAAATACCACACCTTTACCTGCAAAAATTTATGCTAATGAAGGTGTCGCACAATTATTATTTTTAGAATCAGATGAAATTTGCGAAACATCGTATAAAGACCGCCAAGGAAAATATCAAGGCCAGCGCGGCGTGACCTTGCCGATTGCTTAAGGCAGCAGACGAAGAACTTTTATTATTTTATTTACATCATCAACAGAAGAAAAAGAAGTTTCTCAGTGTCTGGGCCCTTCTTGTAGACGATAAAGCACTACACCACCTACTTTTTGAGGTGATGGATCTATTTGATTCAATAAGGATGACCATGCGAGATGGGTTCGATCGGCAATGATGATTTTTGTGATGTGATGATTATTCAAAAACGCTAGGAATATTTTTTTGTTGAGCGCAGAATCGGGTTTGGTTTTTAGTAAATATAAACTGACAGCATCTTTTTGGTAAGCTGCAGGCATATCGCCAAGGTATCCATCTGCCATACGAAAAGAAAAATGGGACTGTTCTTGCCATAATAACTGAGCTCCTTTATCAAAATAAGGTAATATTAATAGGTTGTCTTCTGAAGAGAGATATTTTTTATAAATACCCGCGCTAAAAAAGAGAGGATTGTTCGTTGTCGTGAATACTGTTGGACGAGATGCTTGATGAAAAGTGGGTAGTAAAAATAATATTGCAAGCGTTACTAATAGCATTCGACTTTTAATGGAAAAAGAACTTTTTTGTGCCCAGCATCCCACGCAAAGTGCGATGGGCAGACTGGCAAGTAATGCAATTCGAGCGGGTGCAATTAAATGCAGAATAGGAAGCATGAATAAAAATCGCCAAGGGAATCCCAGGACTTTAAATCCGGCTATATGCAGTGATGGACCGAAGGATGCAAGAGTCAAGATTATGACAGACAAAATAAGAAATTTTCCGCTATTAAATTTCCAAAATTGATTAGCGTAAAGAATTAATATTGTTATTAACCCTAATCCAAGATAGGTATTCCATTCAAAAATATTGCAAGTGAATAAGGATGTTAATCCTTTGCACGCTTCCTGGGTCAATAGAAATAATGCATCAGGAATAAATAGATCAAGAAAATCATTGGAGGCAGCGGTGACGCCAGCTCCAATTTTATTCATGATATGATCTGTAAAAAAATAATAAAGGTAAGGAGATATCAGAAGTGCTGTGAATAAGTAAGATAAAAAAATTATTTTAGTAAATTGCAATAAGTCGGATCTTTTTTCGGTAAATAAAAATATTGCTATAGAAAATATTAAACTTCCAAAAAAGGTACATGTAACAAATATTTCGCTAGAAATGAGGAACAAAGAAGTCAACAGTGTAGTGAGGAAGAAAATACTTTTCGAAAAAGAAATTTTATGATCTAACCAATAAAGTAATAACAGTGGAAATAAAGGCAGCAAGAATGCAGGCGCAACTAAATTTAAGTGTCCTAGCATATGAGAAATCATATAGCAGGAATAACCATATAAATAACCTGTAATAAGCGCATAGCGTGCTGTTTTTAGAATAGCGTGCGCCAATAAATAGGCTGTCCAAGCCGCTAAAGCGGGTGAAAATAGCATCATAAGATTGTAAGTAACGATAGGTCCAAATAATAATGTAATGGGTGATCCTATCAAAGCCAGCGCGGGTAAGGATGTGACTTTCGCTAAATTAATGCCAGTGGGTGCCCACACGATAGCAGGAAAAAAAGGATTTAAGTGGTGATGTAAAGCATGAGGCCACCAGGCTATATTCCATATATAAATAAATTTATCGAAATTCGTATTTCCCAGGAACGCTGTATTAAGATGAAAAAGAACGCCTGCCCCAAAATAAAAACAGGAGAGACTGAGAAAGAAAAAAAATGAAAAAACTTTATGATATTTATACACGGCGTTTACCTAATCGCATTATTTTAAATAAAGATGCAGCAGAGAAAGGTCTTTCACGAGTATGTCGGTCATACATTTTCAATGTTACAATGTGACGTAAATAGTTCCATTGTTCTCGAAGATTCATTTTGGATTGCCCCACATCGCGTGCTACAAAATGATAAGGGATTTCGCGTACGGTTGAATAATTTCCTTTAACAAGTATTTCCATTAAAATTTTCCAGCTGGATGCTTGCCATGCTACTTTATCGATGACACTGTGTTTTAAGCCAAAATATCCACTTGTGCAATCTGAAATGGTGCGAAACTGTTTGATTGCTATTTGCCCCAACTTTCTCGCCACCCATGATACAGTTTGACGAAAAAAAGAGAGTCCACCGTCGGATCCCCCAGTAATGAAACGACTAGGGATCACAATATCTGTACCGCTTTGCAATTCTTGCCAAATAGCAGGCAAAAGCTCTGGAGGATGTTGTAAGTCAGCATCCATCACAATGAGATAATCTCCTTGGCTGTGTTCAAAACCTTCGACGACAGCTGTACCTAATCCTCTCATTTTTTCTCGATGCATATAATGTACGCATGGAAGTTGTTGCGATAATGTTTCTAGTAAAATCGGTGTTTCATCTTGACTATCATCGATGAACCAAATTTCATAATGGATTTCAGATGCTTTCAGTGCATGTTGAATTCTATTCACAATTTCTTGAATGTTTCCATACTCATTAAAGCTAGGAATAATAATACTTAGATCCACGCTGACCTCGAATAAATGTACAAATGTTACTTCTGGGAAATGTATTCTATCCAAAGATAACATTATTGTCATTTAGCTGTCATTTTTTCGTCATAGGAAGTCTATTGACTGAGAGGAAATCTCGATGGATACCCATCCTTTGTTACAGGATGAAAAAAAGAGGAAGCTATTCTTGGCGTTTATTCCGATATCAAAAAGGCGCTACCCGCTTTTCTACATATCATCATCAGAATCGCTATCGTCCATAATGTCTTGTAATGGAAGATGGCGGCTGCTGTTGACTTGTTCGCGTAATTCTTTGCCGGGTTTAAAATGGACGGCGTATTTAGGATTAGTTACCAATTTTTCGCCGGTTTTAGGATTATGTGCTTTACGGGGCGGGCGATAATGCAAGCAGAAGCTGCCGAAACCGCGAATCTCAATGCGGCCGCCATTGCTCAACACATCACTCATTTGCTCAATGATGCTGTTAACGGCAAGCGCAATGTCTTTTTCCGGCAGATGAGGTAATTGTCGGCTAATTTCAGCAATCAGTTGTGATTTGATCAGCATAGTATTCAGCAGTTATGCTGCCTCCGTGTAGTTAGGTGCGAAACACTGCTATAATCCTGAATATATTACATTTGTGGGGGAAAATCCAGTATAGTAAACACCTAATTCGAAAAAATTGCCTTAAGTTTACTCACCCCTCGTAGAGCTGAACGTTATCCTTACGATCTATCGCCTCGCCATAGTTCTGTTTGACTTCTGACCACATCATTCAAAGATTGCAAATCTGAGTATTGCTGCCTTAACCAAGCCGCATCATTAATATGTTTCTCGGCCATTTGATAAATATTTTTTAACGCGGCTTGGTTATTTAAGATAACTGAATAAGGCTCTAATTGTTCACATGTCTGCAGAATGTCTTCGGCTAAAGGTATTTCAATTTGTTGAATTGGGTCAATGAATATTGCTTCCAAACCGTAACGAGCTGCACGAAATCGATTGATAAGATAGGTAAGATAAATATCTCGAGAGAGCAGCGGATATTTATCAAGTAACCAAAAGACTAGAGTTTGTGCGTACGCGGCCAAGTCAACCGCTTTTGCTATTGTTAAAGGAGTATCACAAATTCTTAGTTCGATGGTGCCAAATTCAGGTTTTGGGCGAATATCCCAATAAAAATCTTTCATACTTTGAACAATGCCTAAGTTAACCATTTTTTTAAAATATTCAGCAAATTTTTCCCAAGAAAGAATCCATGGCGGAGTGCCGCTTAATGGAAAAGCGCTTATGACGGTTAGACGGGAACAGTCAAAAGTCGTATCAACACCTTGATGAAAAGGAGAAGCAGCTGAAAGTGCGATAAATTGGGGTATATAGCGCGCCATCGCGTGGCATGCATAGAGCGCATCATGACTATTAGTGCAACCAATATGAATATGCTGACCAAAAACGGTAAATTGTTTGGCCATATAGCCATACTGTTCAGAGAAGCTCGCGAATCGCTCTGTTTGAAAAATTCTTTGTTTTTTCCATTGTTGAAAAGGATGTGTGCCCCCTCCGCATATACCGATATGTGCTTGATCAGCAGTCTCAACGATAATTTTTTTTAACGTATTCATTTCATCCAGCAAAGTAGAATAGGAAGAATGAATGGAGGAATTAATTTCAATCATTGATTGGGTAATTTCAGGTTTGATTTCTCCTGAATGTGGAATATGAGACAAACGCCGTAAAAAATCTTCTGCTTCCATAGCTAAATTAAAACGATGTAAGTCAACTAATTGCAATTCTAACTCAATGCCGAGAGTTAAGGGTTTGCTTGCTTTAAAAGAAGGCAGGGTATTCATTATACATTTCCTAAGGATGGCTCAGTGATGGTTTCACCCGTTTGAATAAAAGCAATTTGTGCGGCAACAGGGCTTAGGATATTGAGGATTGAAACAACCGCGGTAATAATAATAATAAGTGAATGACTGAAATTGGGATTAAAATCAATCAATCTGTTAGACATGCCGATGGCTAATTCAGCCATCGGTGATAAAGTGAGAGCAAGTGCAAACGCTTGTTTTTTGGTAAGATGACTTGCATGGCTTAATAACATAACGCCGGTCATTTTTGCAATAATTTTTACTAAAATAAAGACTATTACAATTTCTGTCATTTGCCATAAGCCATCCACTCGTAAATAAACTCCAGTAATAACAAACAAAAGAACAAAAAATAATCGTGCTAACCAACGAAAATCAACTTCTGTTAATCGATGTTTGTGATCTAAATTGCGCGCAGCTATTCCTAAAGTAAATACAGTCAACATGGATGAGAGATTTAAGGATGTTGCTAAGCCAATGCTTAAGGTAATAGCGCCCACAAATAATAAAAATTGATTTTCTTTACTTTTTCCGATGAACCGAGCCATATTGACGATAACTATAAACATCATAACTCCCAAAGTCATAGAACCTAATAATCGATAAGCGATGTGTGGAAATATCATGGGATGTGCAGAGGTTTTTAATTGGGTCATTGGTAACAATATTGTAAATAAGACTAAAGCAAATAAATTATTCAAGCTTGTCAATATGAAAGTGCGCCGCGTGACGGGTCCTTCGGCAGAGAGGTCATAGGCAACCATCATGACGATGGCAGGTGATGTTGCTACCGCAATAGTTGCCGCAAGAGCTGAGGGCAGCCATGGGATATGAAAATGTAGAAGCACGAGAAATACTAAAATAAAAGTTAAGCTTGATTCAAGAATTGCCATAGGCAATAGACCATAATCGTACCGCAGCCAATTCACATCAAGATGGCGGCCTAAATCAAATAAAATAAGACCTAAAGCTACATCAACAAAAATGCGCGCATCACTTAGTAAAGAAGGTGTCACAATGTTAAAACCGCCTGATCCTACTAAAAAGCCAACAGCAATATAGCCGGAAATTTTTGGTAAAAATCGAATAACTCGCGCAATTTCTCCACCTAATACACCTAATAATAATGTGAGTCCAAATAAAAAAATGGGATTTAGATACAGGGGAAAATGGGGTAAAAAATACATTTTATACCTCAAAGATTAGGTTGGATGATAAGGCATCGTTCTTTTGATAAAAAATTATTTTTTCGATATATATTAAAATAGATCGAGATGATTGTATTCAACAGCATGAGAAAGGCTAAAAAATCACAAATTCGATGATAGAAGATAAGGATAGTTTTTTGATATTCTTCTGTTCCTGTTATCCCATGTGACGATTGAAATAATGCTAACCCGCCTACAGCGATCGCAATTCCAAGCCCAATCGAAAATTGTTGAATGATCGTTCCAATATTACTCGCGTTCGCAATTTCGGTGCGCGGCAGCGTAATATAAAGTGCCGCATTCATGACAGTATATACCAAAGAAGTCGTCAATCCAAAAAGAAAGCAAGCTGTCCATAAAAAACCGGTTCTCACTAACCATTCTAGCGGAGAGAGTGCTGCTATCGAAAGAGCAGCAAAGCCCGTGAAGAAAATAATGGATTTATGTACGCTCCATTGATTGATAAATGAAGAGGCTAGTTTTGCTGTTATTGCGGCACTCGCTATGACGGCTAGATATCCGCCCGCTTTGATCACAGAAAAGTGATACAATTTTTGCAGCAGGATATTGATGAGGATGGGTAAACCGCACATCGCTGATCGCGCAATGATATTAATCAATATACCAAATAAAAAATCAGGGTTTTTAAATACATGTAATTCCAAGATTGATTCTTTTTTATGGGGAATTCCTTTTTTTTGTCTCGTTTGCCAAATTAATAGATAAGCCGTGCTTAAAGTAACTCCGCTTAAAATAAGTAAGCATGATAGTGTCACGGTCGTGTTCAATTGCTGAAGTCCAATGGACATTATGACAAGAGATAAAGAGATTAAGCTCAGTCCTAGCCAATCTAACTTGGCTTGATAGGCGGAAGGTTGAAAACTTAATGATTTTAATGACATTAAGGATATAACCATTAAGAAACAAATCGGAAAATTAATCATAAATGCTATTCGCCACGACATGTAATAAGAAAAAAATGCTCCTAAAAATGGCCCAATTGCCGTGCCAAATAAAGCAAGAATATTGATGGATCCCATCAAGGGGACCATTTCCTTCTGTGTGCAAACCGATAGCAAGGTAATAAGAGCAATTGTGCTGCAGAGTGAAATCGTGATGCCCTGTAAAAAACGGCATGCTGAAAAAATATATAACTCGGAAGATAATCCGCAGAAAATAGAAAACAAAGAAAATGCTGCGAGTAAACTAATAATAATTTTTATTCGATTATATCGATGTGATAACCAGGCGGATAAAGGAATGAGAATATAGGTTCCCATCAGATAGGAGATAATAGGCAGTGATATTTTAGCTGCACCTATTTTGAAATCATGAGTAATAGGGATGGCGCAGGCGTATAATATTGTTGTGTCCAATAGTTCAATAAAAAAAACAATAGATGTGACCAAGATCAATGTTTTTTTCATTAGGCGTATTCTTTTGTATCATGGAGCCATGAAAACTCATGAATCTGTTGTTGAGTAAGCCCCGCTAAATTTCGCCCATGCTGATAATAATCGATGCCCATAATGGTAGAAAAAATATTGACGACACTGTTAATATTTAATAATTCAATATGATGTAGTTTTCCTAGTGCTAATAATGGAACAAGGCCATACGCAACGTCTTCCGTAATAAATCTATGATTGAGTGTTGTTGGCGATTTTATTTTTCCATGGACGGTTGAGTGAAGGCAAAACTCATAATTATTTGTAAAATTAGTGCCATAATATTTATTATCATCATCAACACCCGGATTCAATTCATAACCCATGGTGTTAGCGAGCAAAATACGCTCGTTGTCCAATGCTTCGTGTAATAGAGATGTTCTTTTTGAAATGCCATCTTTATAAAATAAAAACGAGCAGCCTGTATCTATCAAGCGAGCATTAAATAATACAGTTGCAGGATGAAATACTGCATTACTCCCCATTAATCCAAGCTGAAAAGAATTTTGTATTTTGTTAAATAGTGCAGGTCTGAATGGTTCTTTTAATCGGTCAAGATAGTGAATATCCTGAGGAAAAAGCGGCGCGATCGTTAATGAGGATTTTCTGCCTAAAATAGAGATGTTATTATCATTGCCAGCCCGGCAGGCGTAAGGAAAAGTAGAGGTGTCAAAAACCTTGAGTCTATGAAATACGGTTCGATCTTTTGTATGCAGCCATTGGTCAATGCTGGAAAAGGTGCCTGAGAGATTGATAAATAATTTTTGGGTTGTTTTATTTAAGCTCTTAACAACTTCTTTGAAAAGCGCGACATGTGCCATCATAGGCGTACAGTTGTATAAGACATTTCCGAATTGGACAACTTCCGATAAATGATAGGAAAGTAGATCTAATTTTACAGTTTTTTGAGTATGATTGCTTTCTAAGAGAATTTCATTTTTTTTAGCAAGGATTTTATTGAATTTATCCGCATGATTAGGGTTTGACCATAGTGCAACTTGAGCTCCTTTTGATTTCAAATCAGCGGCTAAGGCCATGCCTCCATGACCACAACCTAGAATAGAGATTTTATTTTCTATTTTCATTGATTCCTCCATTTATTCTGGGGCATTCATGAATGCGTTTTATTTTTCAACAACACATCTTTAATGCAACCCATTCTAGAGCATGTAGCTTTCTATAGAAAGCTAACATGATTTAGATGGAACAATCAAATAGACAACGGTGATTATTGTGAGCGAGCGAAACGATTGTTGCGATCGCTTGATCCTGTCTTCTTAGCACCATGTTTTTTAGGTTTTTTTGAGTAGTTTTTGGGGGCGGCAGAATACGAGCGTTTAGCAGATTTTTTTTTCGGTTTATGAGAAAAAGATTCTCCATTGTCTGCATAAAAACGCTTGCGCGCGTTGTCTGCTGCATTTTTTTTCTTTTTATGACCCGAGGCTTGATTTTTTTTCGGAGGATGGGTTTCTTTCCTTGGCTCAAGCCCTAGAATGGTTTTACGCGGTAACGGTTGATTCATGAATCGTTCGATGCGTTCTATGTGACGTCTGTCGCTTGCAAGAGCCAGTGAAATAGCTGTGCCTGATTTTCCTGCGCGTCCTGTACGTCCGATACGGTGCACATAATCTTCCGAAAATTTAGGTAAATCATAATTAATCACATGCGTGATATCTTCGACATCAATACCGCGTGCGGCAACATCTGTTGCGACTAAAAATTGAATTTTACTGCGGCGTAATTGTTCGAGTGTGCGATTTCGCACATTTTGTTTTAAATCACCGTGTAAAGGAGCTGATGCATAACCTTGATTGCTTAATTCACCGGCGAGTTTATCCGCATTGATTTTGGTAGCGGAAAAGATAATCGCTTTAAACATTTTTTTATCTTGAACAAAATGCAGGAGTAATCGCATTTTATGCTGCGGGTTATCTGCCATATATAATTCTTGGCTAATTTTAACCGGCGTTAATTGTTCGTTCGAAAAATTGATTTGTACGGGATTTTTTAATAATCGATTAATAATATGCGACAATCTTTTATCAACGGTTGCACTAAACAATAATGTTTGACGACTAGCAGGCGTTGCTCTCGCAATTTCTTGCACATCATCAATAAATCCCATATCTAGCATGCGGTCTGCTTCATCAAGAACCAGCATTTCAATGGCGGATAAATCCAGACGGCGGTTACTCATATGATCCAGCAAGCGTCCAGGTGTTGCTACGATAATATCAACAGGTTTTGATAAACTTCTTAATTGCTGGCGATAGGGCATGCCGCCTACTAGGCTTGCAATATTGACCCGCAAAAATTTTCCGTATTTAGTCACGGCAGTTGTTATTTGAGTCGCGAGTTCACGCGTCGGCGTTAAAATTAAAATGCGTGGTTTGTGGGATGCTTTGCTGGTACTGAGACGATGCAGGGCGGGTAAAACAAATGAAGCGGTTTTTCCAGTACCCGTTTGTGCGGATGCAACCACATCTTTTCCTTGTAAAATTTCAGGAATCGATTTTGCCTGGACGGGAGTTGGATTTTTGTAGCCGCAAGCGTCGATCGCTTTAAAAATGTGTGGATTTAAATTAAATTCTGCAAATGTCATAGCGTGTTTTCCTCGTTAAAATAATATAAATGCGAGCCAGAGAGGGCTTCATCTATATTTCTGACAAGGAAATAGTGGGGCCTCTTGCTTGCGAACGTATTCAAAATATACTTAAAAAAACCTAAGTTAGGCAGTGACCCTGCCTAAAATGGATGAGAATTTTGGAAGGGAGTAACATCAAGTATAGCTTTAAGTGCGTATATGACCATTATTTCGTCAAAAAAGCAAGCAACAAATGAAAAAATATGGGTTATCTTGATGTTTTGAGCTAAAATTAGCTCTATTCTTCATCATGAATGGAATGAAGAACAGCATACTTTAAGGTGATTGATGAAAAAACAATTATTAGCCGTCAGTATTTTTCTACTTTGTATGCTGCACACGGCAGCCGCTGTGCGGGTCACAAGACTTTATCAAGCAGCAATGCCAGTGGTATCTCAATCATCTGCTGAGCGGAACCATTGGCTGCCGGCAGGATTAGCGCAAGTTTTAGTGAAAGTCAGTGGTAACAATGAAGTGCCTAATAATCCTAAAATTAAAGCGGAGCTTAATTCAGCGGGTACATTCATCCAGGAATTTAGCTACTCGGCTGCACCCTTCAAAGACAATGCTAAAGCTTATATTTTGCAATTAAATTTTGATCCAGAAGGCGTGAATCAATTACTGCGGAGTGCAGGTATTCCTATTTGGGCACAAAATAGGCCTCTACTGTTAGTTTGGCTTGATAACGAAGCCCAAGGTCAGTCACCTGATATCATCACAAGTGATTCAGTGAATCCAGTTTCCTTTTTATTTAAACAAAATATGGACCGTCGAGGAGTGCCGGTTATTTTTCCTGAAATGGATATGACGGACTTAAATGTCATGACAGTGAATGATATTGCGACGATGGCAATTCCTACTTTGGCCAATGCAGCCAAACGTTATGGAAGCGATGGAATGTTAGTGGGGCATATTGTCCAAGATGCTCAAGGTTATAAGGCGGAATGGAAATTAGTGATAGGAGATAATCAGTGGAGCTGGAATACCAAAGAAACGTCAATGAATGATACATTAACAGCGATTGCTGATCATCTCGCGGATACCTTAGGAAGCCGTTATGCAGTTCTCATGACCGATACTGCGCAAACAAGGGTGAGTTTAAAAATAACGGATGTCAGCGAAGCAGATGATTTTCTGCATCTGATGAATTACCTTAAGCATTTAACTGCAGTGACAGATGTTCAATTAGTGCGGGTGAGCGGCAGTGATGTTATTTTAGATATTAGTTTGCGCGGTACAGCAGATGCTTTTATGCAAGGCATTTCTCCAGAAAAAAAATTAACGCCAGTGTCGAATGATGGGACTCTATTAACTTATCAATGGAATCATTAAATGAATAAAACATTCGTGGTTATTCTTGCGGCGATTTTCTTCGCACTCTTGTATCTCTTAGCGCCTATTTTGACGCCTTTTTTGGTTGGTACATTACTGGCTTATTTAGTGAATCCGTTGGTGAAACAATTAATGCGATTGCATTTATCGCGATTGACCGCGGTGATTATTGTATTTTTAGTGGTTTTGTTAATTATTTTATTGTTAACATTATTATTGGTGCCTTTGATTGAAGCGCAAATAGTGACTTTATCGCAAGTCATTCCTAACGGAATTGCTTGGCTGCAAAATACGATCATACCGTGGTTAAAAGAATATTTTGGTATTGAACAATTGATTAATGTCGATCTCTTGAAAACACAGCTCACCCAAAATTTAGAAAAAGCGGGCGGAGCGGCTGCCTTTATTGCGCAAGCTGTGTTGTATTCGGGTGTTGCATTATTACACTGGTTATTAAATTTAATTTTGATTCCAGTCGTTGCTTTTTATTTGCTATATGATTGGCGTAAGTTGGTGGATGGGATCCATAGCTTACTGCCAAGACAATATGAACCTACGATTGTTAAATTAGTGACAGAATGCAATGAAGTCTTGGGCGCGTTTTTTCGCGGACAATTCATGGTGATGCTGACGCTTGGTATTTTTTATTCGATTGGGCTTTCATTGATTGGGTTGCAAATTAGTTTAGTGATCGGTCTTTTAGTGGGTTTATTAAGTATTGTGCCTTATTTAGGTATTATTATTGGTATTATTACCGCGAGTATTGCTGCATTTGTGCAGGATGGTACTTTTGTTTCGGTTATTTCTGTCTGGGTATTATTTTTGATAGGTCAAGCATTAGATGGTATGTTCATTACGCCCAAATTAGTGGGGGATCGTATTGGGCTTCATCCCGTCGCTGTTATTTTTTCTGTATTAGCGGGCGCAACACTATTTGGATTTTTTGGCGTATTGTTAGCATTACCTGTTGCGTCAGTCATCATGGTGATGCTGCGATTTATTAATCAACGTTATCATGCTAGTCAATTATACCAATGATTAAACAAACGAACATCAATCAATTAACTTTAGGCGTTGGTTTAAAAGACGATGCGACATTTGCCAATTATTTTTCTGGCAAAAATAATTTATTGGTAGAAGAATTAAAAAAATCAGCATCGGGACACGGCGAGCGAGTGATTTATTTTTATGGTTCAGGCGGACAAGGGAGCACGCATTTATTACAAGCGTGTTGTCATAAAGCCAATGAACATCAAATAAGATCTGTTTATATCCCCTTAAGCAGTTTAATTGATTTTTCTCCCGACATTTTTGAGGGACTTGAATCATTATCATTGATTTGTATTGATGATATTCATGCGATGGCGGGTAAACCGCTTTGGGAAGAAGCTTTTTTCCATGCTTACAATAGAATTTATGATCAAGGCGGGCATTTGATTGTAACAGCTAATGCAGCACCAAAAGCATTAGGTTTGACTTTGCCGGACGTGATTTCCCGTCTATCATGCGGGATAGTGTTTCCTTTACAATCATTAACGGACAATGAAAAATTACATGTACTCATCATGCGTGCAGAACGCCGCGGTATGACCTTATCTGAAGAAGTCGGTAAATTTATCCTGACACATTGTCCAAGACATATGCCGACATTATTTGCAGCATTGGATGCATTAGATAAAATGTCTTTAGCAGCGCAACGTAAGTTGACCATTCCTTTTGTGAAAACAGTACTAGAAATTTAATCAAGGAGTTTGCATCAATGCAAATTGAAAAAATCACCGCCTGGGAAATTCTCGATTCTCGCGGTAATCCAACTATTCAGGCAGAAGTTTCTTTGCTCTCAGGAAAATCAGGGTATGCAGCAGTGCCTTCAGGTGCATCGACGGGTTCAAGAGAAGCATTGGAATTACGCGATCATGATGCAAATCGTTATTTAGGTAAAGGTGTTTTAAAAGCAGTTGCGTCCATTAATGGTGAAATTGATAAAGCGTTGCATCACATGGATGTTTCTCATCAATCGCAAATTGATGAAACATTGATTGCGTTGGATGGCACTCAAAATAAAGAACGGTTAGGAGCGAATGCATTACTTGCTGTGTCCCTCGCCTGTGCAAAAGCGGCCGCAGCTGAAGAAAACATGCCTTTCTATCGTTATTTAAATGGCGATGAACCTTGTATGCTGCCTGTTCCTATGATGAATATCATCAATGGGGGTGCGCATGCAGATAATAACTTAGATATTCAAGAATTCATGATTTTGCCAGTCGGAGCGCCGACGTTTGCCGAAGCATTGCGGTATGGTGCTGAAGTATTTCAACATTTAAAACGATTGCTGCATGAACGTCAATTAAGCACGAGTGTAGGCGATGAAGGCGGTTTTGCACCTAATTTACCTACTAATGAAGCAGCGCTTACTGTCATTCTTGAAGCAATTAAACGAGCGGGTTATCAGCCGGGTAAAGATATTTGTTTGGGGTTGGATGTAGCAAGCAATGAACTTTATCATGAAAAAAAATATCGACTCACAGCGGAAAATAAAATTTTGACCGCAAAAAAATGGACAGATTATTTGGCTGATTTAGTTGAGCGTTATCCCATTATTAGCATTGAAGACGGCATGGCAGAGGAAGACTGGGAAGGCTGGGAAGTGTTGACTGAAGCATTAGGCAAAAAAATTCAGTTGGTAGGTGATGATATATTTGTGACTAACACAGAATTATTGAGCAGGGGTATTCATCAGCATGTTGCTAATGCTATTCTCATTAAACCAAACCAGATCGGCACTTTGACTGAGACAGTGGCTGCTATTTTGATGGCAAAGAAGGCGCGCTACAATACTATCATCTCCCATCGTTCTGGCGAGACAGAGGATACTACCATTGCTGATTTGGCTGTCGGCACACATACCGGTCAAATTAAAACAGGATCGTTATGCCGCTCAGACCGGGTAGCTAAGTACAATCGATTACTGCAGATCGAAAGAGAGTTGGGTGAACAAGGAAAATATGCAGGCAGAACTTTTTTCAAACAATTTGATTGCTTTTTAGAGATGATAAACTGATGGAATTTTTTCGATCAAACGTCATCGTGTCACTTTTATTACTGGGATTGCTTGTTTTTATGCAATATCGATTATGGTGTGGATCGGGCGGCATCATCGATATGATGCATCTTAAAAAACAATTAGCGGTTGAACAAGCACGAAATGATGTATTAAAAAAACGGAATCAAACATTATTATTGCAAGTTGAGCATTTGCAACAAAGCCAAGGCGCCGTTGAAGGGCGTGCCCGGGAAGATTTAGGTATGATCAAGAAAGGTGAAACATTTTATCAGGTGGTAAAATAGATGAGAATTTTATTAAGTAACGATGATGGTTTTTTAGCACCTGGGTTAGGTTTTTTAGCAAAAACATTAAAAGAGATTGCAGAAATTACGGTGGTTGCGCCTGACCGCAATCGCAGTGGGGCGAGTAATTCACTTACGTTAGATAACCCACTACGTACATCGACATCTGAAAATGGTTTTATTAGCGTCAATGGTACACCCACAGATTGTGTGCATTTAGCGGTGACAGGATTATTAAATGAAATGCCTGATATGGTCGTCTCTGGCATCAATGAAGGCTCAAACTTAAGTGATGATGTTTTATATTCAGGTACGGTTGCAGCGGCGACAGAAGGACGATTTTTAGGATTGCCTTCCATCGCAGTTTCTTTGGCAGGCCCTAAGTGTCAGTACTATGCCACTGCAGCAGAGATCGCTAAAATGCTGGTGCTGAATCTGAATAAAGATCCATTGCCTAAAGATACTATTCTAAATGTGAATGTGCCTGATTTACCGTTAGCAGAAATTCGCGGTATTCAAGTCACTCGTTTGGGAACACGTCATGTGGCTGAGCCTACCATTAAAGCAGCGGATCCGCGCGGCCGAAAAATTTATTGGATTGGTCAACCGGGGCCCGAAGAAGATGCGGGCCCCGGCACTGATTTTTATGCGGTCAATATGGGCTATGTCTCAGTCACACCTTTGCATCTTGATTTAACACATTACAAAGTATTTGAACAATTGGCAGGTTGGGTTAAAGCAATACACATGGGATAAAAGAGATATGAGGCAAATCATTGCAATAGTGCTCTTCTGTTGCTTGGTGAGTTGCAGCACAGGTACACATTATGCACCTGTGACGGATATTGCGGCCATTGAGCATATTCCTAAAAGCGGTGTTTATCGTGTATTGCCGCATGAAACACTTTATTCTATTGCATGGCGATATGGTCTTGATTATCGTTATCTTGCTTATCGAAATCATATTGCACCGCCTTATCATGTCGAAGCAGGGCAACTGATTTATCTCACTGGAAGAGTGAAACACACGTCTAAAACCCCATCACCTGTGATCACGCCATCGCGTTCTCTGCCCAAAGTAGTGAAAGCACCTGTTAGTCAATCTGCACCTATTAAGATTTACCATGAGTTGAATACGCCCGTTACTTCTTGGTATTGGCCGGCAAAAGGCCCGCTCGTGGGCGCTTATTCATCACTCAATAAAGGGATTAATATCGGCGGGCAAAAAGGTAATCCTGTTTTTGCAACTGCGAAAGGACAAGTGGTCTACAGCGGTAACGGATTACGAGGATATGGTAATCTCATCATCATTAAGCACAATGCCACTTATTTAACCGCTTATGCCTATAACAGCGCTGTGTTTGTAAAAGAAGGTGACCTTGTCACAGCGGGCCAAAAAATTGCAAGTATGGGCAGCACGATGGCGGGGCGAACCATGCTGCATTTTGAAATTCGCCGCAGTGGTCAGCCAGTTAATCCATTGCATTATCTTCGTTAGTATTTATTTTGTTCTCGCGCTAAGTCATTATTTTGAGGATAATAGAGCTCTGTCGTCCCTGCTATTTTAGAGGTGAGGTAATGCCGAAGAAAAAAAAACAGGCGGATTTAAAAGCTAAATCTTCTCAAGAAGAAACAGAGCGCGATGATTTTTCTGAAGAAGAAAAAGACATGCCGCTTGTTGAGTCAAAAGAGCATCCAGAAGAAGTAGCTGAAGCAGCGCTTGCAGAGACAGAAGCTGAAGAACACCTCCAAAAATCGGTGGAAAAATCAAGTTCCACTGATCCTACTCAAATTTATTTAAGCGAAATTGGTTATTCACCTTTATTAACTGCAGAAGAAGAAGTTTATTATGCGCGTCTCGTACAAAAAGGTGATGCAAAAGCACGCGCTAAAATGATTGAAAGTAATTTGCGGCTTGTTGTAAAAATTTCACGTCGCTATTACAACCGAGGTTTAGAATTTTTAGATCTCATTGAAGAAGGTAATTTAGGTTTATTACGCGCAGTTGAAAAATTTGATCCTGAGCGCGGGTTTCGTTTTTCAACGTATGCCACGTGGTGGATTCGGCAAACCATTGAACGCGCCATTATGAATCAAACGCGTACGGTACGCTTGCCTGTGCACGTTGTGAGAGAATTAAATACCTATTTGCGTGCTGCGCGCCAATTAATGAAAACCCAAGAACGTGAGCCTACCTATAAAGATATTGCAGAAGCATTAAATAAACCGGTTGAAGATGTTAAAGATATGATGGAATTAAATGAGCGTGTCGTATCGTTGGATACAATGATCGGCGGTAATGATATTCAAGGCGGGCCGGGCCGGCCGATGCTTGAGGCATTAGCGGATAAACGTAAAACTGATCCCGCAGAATTGTTGGCAGATGAACATTTATCAGAACAGTTAGAACAATGTTTGAAAGAATTAAATGAAAAACAGCGTGAAGTATTATGCCGGCGTTTTGGTTTACAAGGCCATGAGAGACAAACGCTTGAAGAAGTCGGTGAGGCTATTGGTTTTACTCGCGAGCGCGTCCGGCAAATTCAAATGAGCGCTTTAAAAGCATTGCGTGAAATCATGTTAAAGCGCGGCATGACGAGTGAGGGGTAGTGTTATTAATCTAAACCCGATTTTTAGTCAGTCTTGCTTAGCCCTTTTTGTCTAAAAGCAGTTTTTCATTTACCCACGAGGAATTCTAAACATTCCAGAATTGCCGACGTCCCGCGG
>CAZUQP010000013.1:0-12372 GCA_964622455.1 uncultured Coxiellaceae bacterium | reverse complement strand
CCCCCCCCCCCCGCCGGCAAAAGGGGGGGGCGGATTACCCGTTCCTGTACAAGCATAAACGCCCATGACAGGATTTCGTCCGCCAACAATGGCACGGTTAAATTGCGCATAATAACCCGATCCTGCGGCTACATTATCCACTAATGGATTTAAAGGCCTAAACCCCGATAAAAATCCAGCATTAATTAAATCTGTTGTAATATTTAAATTAAAAACAGCCTGTATAACACCTGATGCATCTGTTATTCTGGGATCTAGAGTTCCTGATGATAAAGGATTCGAGTTAGCATCTAAGTGCTGACGACAATTTGCATCATAGTAAAGAGACATAGCTTGAAATAATTGATCTACATTAGCGGCAATTTGATTCTCGCTCGCCTGAAAACGAAATTCAGAATAAATTCTCAAAGCGTACACAAACGCACTGATTGCAATCGCAAACACAATCACAAGCTCCACCAAACTTAATCCTTTTTGCTTTTGCAAAATCAATATATACCTCTCGACACTAAGCCGAACCCATTGCCATGCCTGTCATGTAAATGCCTCGCACAATGATAATAATTAAAAAAGCGCCAAGCACAAGTAACACGCCGCCTATTATTTTTGCGATCAGCGCGAGGGTTTTAGTGCTTTCCTCAGCACCCCGCACACCCATGCGTATTAAACCATGTTCAAATCCTTTCACTTCAGCCATTACTCTTAAACGTAAAATATCTTTATCTTCAATAAGGCCTGTCGATAGCACATCTGCCACATTGCCGCGGCCCATTGCCAACAAATGTTCCATCGTGACTAAATGAGAAGTAATGTAGGGATTCGCTTGATATTGCATGACTTTAATTGCATTTTTAAATACGACTCCGTTGGCAACCAATAATCCCAATGTTTCCATCAGGCGAGCCGATGCAAAGCGCCGATATAAATTAAACGGAGGAAATTTATCTAGTGTCGATCTAAATTCGCCTACATAATTTGTCATCACTCTGCGTAACGTCAAAGCAAGCACAATGATAAAAACCCCCGCCAGCCACCACCAATTCTGGATGAATCCCGCTATACTGACTAATTCACGTCCGGCATCCGGCCATTCACTCACTGGTTTAATACTGGCAAATTGGACAAAAACAGAATTATTTAAATAAACTATCACACCGCAAGCAATGGTGATAACAATAATGGGATAACTCACAGCACTGACGACTGCACCGATAGCGCCGCTTTGTTGGCCCAATGTTTTGATAGCAGATTTTAATGTTTCAACTAAAGCACCGCCTTCTTCACCCACACGAATAATTTCAACAGTATTCGCTGAAAACCATTCACGCATACCTTCTGCCAGCGGTTGGCCTTCTGAAATTTTTTGCGCTATCGTAAGAGCAACTTCTTTCGTAATGCCTGCCGTTGATTGCGCCATCATTTCTATCGCACGGTTTGCGGGAATTCCGTCATTTACTAATAAATAAAAATCTTCTAAAAATGCAAGTTGTACTTTAGGCCCAAATTGCAAACGCCTTATGTAGTACACTGCTTTGTTGAATAACATGCTTATATCAGCAAGTTCCATGCTTATTACCCATTAGAGATATCGGTTAATGATATTTGTAAATAGACGTTTTCGTTGTAGGATTAATAGGGCCTACGACTTTTTCTGCATCAAATGGATCACAAATGCCGTCCTTAATTAACTGTATAGCGCGTCCTTGAAAATTTAACCATCCATTTTCTAATAAATATTTTTCCCAATTCAGTGTGTCACATTTTTGAATATAATGCCGGCCTTCTTCATCTACCCATATCACTTCTGCAACTACAGTTCTGCCGCCAACGGCACTGCCATAACATGCTTGACAACCCGGGCCTCTTGCGCGCGCGTTATCAAGAACCTCCTTACCTAATACCGCTTCCCAGTCAGCAAGAAAAGGTTGGTGTTTGGGTGAACTTCTTAAAGGGATTGCACATTTAGGACAAACGATCGGAACTAAACGTTGACACAATAAACAACGCAATACGCTGCTATCACTTAATAATACCGGTGAAATGCCCATATCAACTAACCGAGTGACAATGGCCGTGGCACGGTTAGTGTGCAATGTGGTTAACACTAAATGTCCGGTAATGGAAGCACGTATCATGACATGTGCAGTATCTTCATCTCGCATTTCACCGAGAATGATAACATCAGGATCCATACGCAATGCAGCGCGGCCCATGCTCGCAAAACTGCGGTCTTCTTTTTCTGTATTAACGGGCACTTGAGTGGCATCTTCAACGACTTTTTCAACAGGGTCTTCAATCGAATAAAGTTTTTGTGTTGTTTCGACCATTTCCATACACGCGGCAAGTGTAGTGGTTTTACCAGACCCTGTTGGTCCCGCCACAATGATCGCGCCAAAAGGAAGTTTAAGCGCCATCTTAATGATCTCAACTTGTTTTTCGGTGTACCCTAACTCTTCCAATGTTTGAACACGATCAACGCCTGTTGCAAGAATACGCAAGACCATGTCAAAACCGCCGTGTGCCGGCACACCCGCCAAACGCAGCCGAATATCTCGGCCGCCAATTTTAAGCGGCATAGAAGCATCTTGCGGAACAAGCGGGTTAAAGTGAGAAGTTGCATGGTCGGTTTCTTTGTTAAATGCAACAGATGCTAATTCTCTACCTAATTTTTCAGACCACTCAGCGTAAACACGAAGTTCTCCGTGCTGGCGCATGCGGATTTTGGTATAGGTTTGTCTCACTTGGATATGGATATCACTGACATTTTGCTGCACTGCTTCCATGACTAAATCACGTAAATGTCTTTGTTGATCGCTAAAAGTAGCAGTGGTTTCCCCTTTATGTTGTTTTGTTGCAGTATTTTCCTGACCGCTCGCTAATAATAATTTAATGAATGAAGGCGTGGTTGCATACACTTGCCCTGGATGAATGCCTTTACTTAGCATTAACGATTTACAATTTTGTACGGTACGAGAAGTCGGATCTGATGAAAGAATAGCTGCACTTTTTAATACGACGATACTTCCTTGATCTTTGCACCAAGTGAACATTTCTTCCATCACTCGGTCTTTGGTATCAAGATCAGCTTGGCTGGTAATGACTTTAGTAAAAGTCGCCGCAGCAAATTGCTCTAAAAGAGCCATTTGATCATCCTTACTACCCGCATCGCTTGCTGAGGTAATTGTTTCAGCCATGTGATCCTCATAGCTAATCCATGATTAAACAAGCAAAAAGTGAGGTCTGCTTATTTTTATTATATAGTATAAGACCCTTTAGGTGGGAAAGAAAATTCGCAATGGTCTCCGCCCATCATATGTCAAGGTTCACGACTTCCAATGCATTGGCCTCAATAAACTCACGTCTTGGCTCTACTTGATCACCCATCAATGTGGTGAATATTTGATCAGCAGACACTGCGTCTTCAATCGTCACTTGAAGCATACGACGCGTTTCTGGATTCATCGTCGTTTCCCATAATTGATCGGGATTCATTTCACCTAACCCTTTGTAGCGTTGAATCACTTGGCCCTTCTTTGCTTCTGCCATGAGCCATTCATACACTTCTGCAAATGTATTGATCGAGTGACGCCTTTCACCGCGCTCAGCATAAGCACCTGGATGAATTAAATCTGCCAACTTTGCACCCAACTCAGTCAACTGCCGATATTCGGCCGATAAAAATAAATCCTTATTAATCAAAATAGTATGCGCAGCACCGTGATGGGTGATAATGATTTTAGGCAGCCAGAGCTGTTTTTCTTTATCATGTATTGTTTCAAATGCATATCGAGTAGGTGCATCTTCTTTTGTTTCCAAGCGCTCAGCCAATTGTTTGACCATTGCTTCAACTTCTTGCTGATCTGCCAATTTGGCCTCAGTCAAAGCAGGGATATGCATCAATGCTTTCAAAACTTCAGCGGGATACAGCCTCGAAAGACGTTGAATGGTTGTTATTGCAGCAACATATTCAAGCAACAATTTTTCAAGAGGAGCACCTGAAATGGGAAGCCCTTGATGGCCCGAATGTAAAGAAGCATTGTCCAACGCAGTCTGGATCAAGGATAATTCTAATGCCTCATCATCTTTAAGATAATACTCTTGTTTGCCTTTTTTTAGTTTATATAAAGGGGGTTGGGCAATATAGATATGGCCGCGCTCAATCAGCTCTGGCATTTGCCGATAAAAGAAAGTTAATAACAATGTTCGAATATGGGAACCGTCCACATCGGCATCAGTCATGATGATAATGCTGTGGTAACGTAATTTATCGGGATTATATTCTTCTCGGCCGATTCCACAGCCCAGTGCCGTAATTAAAGCAACCACTTCAGCAGATGAAAGCATTTTATCAAATCGCGCTTTTTCTACATTCAAGATCTTACCTTTTAACGGCAAAATGGCTTGATGCTTTCGATCACGGCCTTGTTTAGCAGAACCGCCGGCAGATTCTCCCTCAACAATAAATACTTCAGATTTACTGGGATCTTCTTCCTGACAATCTGCTAATTTTCCAGGAAGCCCCGCCATATCTAACGCGCCCTTACGGCGAGTCATTTCTCTTGCTTTTCTAGCAGCCTCTCGCGCCCTTGCCGCATCCAGTACTTTGGAAACAATCAATTTCGCATCTTGAGGAAATTCCAGTAAAAATTCTTGCAATTTTTCAGCCATGGTAGACTCTACAATGGCTTTAATTTCAGAAGAAACTAATTTGTCTTTAGTTTGGGATGAGAATTTAGGATCAGGCATTTTCACTGATAAAACAGCCGTTAATCCTTCGCGAAAATCATCGCCCGTCATGGCAATTTTATCTTTCTTCAAATACCCTTCTTGCTCAATATAATTATTTAATACTCGGGTCAAGGCGCTCCGAAATCCTGCTACGTGAGTACCGCCATCTTTTTGGGGTATGTTATTCGTGAAACAGAATATTTTTTCAATAAATGTGTCATTCCACTGTAGAGCAACTTCTACCGTAATACGGTCTTTCTCTACATTAAAATAGAAACCCTTTGGATGTATTGGAGTTTTATTGCGATTTAAATCTTCAACAAACGCCTTAATACCGCCATGATATTCAAATGTGTCGTTTTTTCCCGCACGTTCATCGGCTAGGTGAATGCGAATGCCTGAATTTAAAAATGATAACTCTCGCAACCTTTTGGCTAGAATGTCATAAGAAAAATGAATATTGGTAAAAGTTTCTTTGCTTGGCTTAAAGCGCACTTCTGTGCCGCGCTCGGATGTTTCACCCACAATCGCTAAAGGCGCTTCTGGTTCCCCATGTTTATAATGTTGGCCATGCACTTTGCCATTCAAACGAATGGTCAGATACAAATCTTCTGATAAGGCATTCACAACCGAGACCCCAACCCCATGCAAACCGCCTGAAATTTTATAGGAATCATTGTCAAACTTACCCCCAGAATGCAGAACAGTCATAATCACTTCTGCGGCTGAACGGCCTTCTTCCGGGTGAATATCGACAGGAATACCTCTGCCATTGTCTTTGACGGATACCGTTTCATCTGCATGAATAGTAACGCTTATTTCATTACAAAAACCCGCAAGTGCTTCATCGATAGAGTTATCAACTAGTTCAAACACCATGTGGTGTAAGCCGGTACCATCATCCGTATCTCCAATGTACATGCCCGGCCGTTTACGTACAGCATCGAGGCCCTTTAACACCTTAATTTTTGATGAATCATAACTAGCGGCACTATTCACTCTATCACTCCTAAATTATTATCAAGGCCTTGATCTGGGTAATTTCCGCTCTCAAGACACTTCCTTTACCTCACCATGTTCCACGTGAAACATTTTGGCGGGAATCTTTGTTAATAATCCCTCCAAAAGGCCTCGCTCAACAGCGGTTAAAAATACTTGCACTTTTTGGTTTGTAAGCAAAGCAATCAAACGAGACCTGCTGACACTATCAAGCTCAGACGGCAAGTCATCAATTAGGTAGATTGGCTTTCTATTAATGCATTGTTGCAACAGCGCTCCCTGGGCCACCATCATAGCACAAACGAATAATTTTTGCTGGCCCCTCGATAAGATATCTTTTGCAGGATGCTCATCCATCATGATCTTAAAATCCGCGCGATGAGGACCTAATTGTGTATAGCCAGCATAGATATCTTTATCCATCGATTGTTGAATGGCTTTTTCATAACTAAGAGCCCCGCTCCAGCCGCGCTGATAAGAAAGCGTTAATCCGGGAAGCTCAATCAGTGCAATCAATGTCTCCTTTAAAAAAGGCAATAATTGCTGAAAAAATCGTTGTCGCAATGTATCTAACTGCACCCCGCTTGTGATTAATTCTTCTGACCAAACCAGCAATTCTTTTTTAGAAGCACGTTGCCGCAGCGCAGCATTTCGCTGCTTCAGTACTCGTTCATAACGTTTCCAAATACGTAAAAAATCTTCTGTCAAATAAAAAGCTCCCCAATCAAGGTATTTTCTGCGAAAAACAGGGCCAGCATCCAATAAATGATAACAATGAGAATTGATCAATAATGCGGGCATCAGCTGAGCAAGCTCCGCAAGAGAAGCGCCGCTATTTCCTGCTACTTGAATTTTTGCTTCTCCATGACGTTGCCGCTCCAAACCAATAGGAATAACTTGTTGATTTTTTGTAACAATTTTTGCAAAAAGTGAAAATTTATTCGCTGAATGATGGATGATAGAGTTATTCGTTGAACTTCGAAAAGAGCGCCCTCGACAAAGATAATACATGGCCTCAATTAAACTTGTTTTCCCGCTGCCATTATCTCCGTAAAGAAAATTAAATCCGTTAAGATGAGGGTGCAATTTAGCTTCGCCAAAATTTCTAAAATCTGCAATATCAAACCGCATCAAGGACATGTACAAAACCTAATCTGTTCATCTGTCAGAAATCGCGGGTGTTTTTACAACCGCATAGGCATAACAACGTACAAACTATCATCTTTTTCGGATGATTCGATCAATACACCGCCATTTGGATCGCTGAATGACCATCGAATATTCTCTGATGCAATCGTTGAAACGACATCCAACAAATAAGCTACATTAAATCCGATTTCCATTTCGCTTCCTTCATATTCTAAATGCACTGTTTCTTCCGCTTCTTCTTGTTCAGGATTATTAGCAACGACACGTAATGTATCACGGTCTAATTGTAATCGTACGCCACGAAACTTTTCATTAGACAGAATAGATGCCCTGCTTAATGCTTGTTTAAGCGCTTCTCGGCTTCCCGTCGCTGTGCTTGCAATTTTACGCGGAATTAACTTGTCATAATCAGGATATTGCGCATTAATCAATTTAGAAGTAAAAGTAAATTCCGATGATTTTAAGCGAAAATGATTTTCGCCGATCGATACCGTAACCGATTCTTCTCGATTCACATCTAAAAGCCGCATTAATTCCAAGACACTTTTACGCGGTAAAATAACTTTGGTTTGCGCAGCGCTTGTTGCAATATCTTTAATCGAACTAAAAGCAAGGCGGTGGCCATCTGTCGCCACACATTTCATCATGTCTTGGCTAATATCAAATAATGCGCCATTTAAATAGTGACGGACATCTTGATGCCCCATCGCAAAATAGACTTTGCTAATTAATTTTTTTAATCTCGCTTGCTCAATCACAAATTCAGTGGTAAATACGGTTTCTTCTAAACTTGGAAAATGATTTGCAGGCAAAGTAGCCAATAAAAAACGACTTCTCCCTGAGCGTAAAACAACTTGATCACCTTCTAAAGTAAGATTGATGACCGCATCTTCAGGCAACGCACGACAAATATCGAACAACTTACGCGCAGAGACCGTAATAGAACCTGGTTTTCCGGGTTCCCCGAGAGGAACACTGCCAATCAATTCAATCTCAAGATCAGTTGCAGTGAGCGATAAATGCTGGTCTTTTACGGTAATCAACACATTAGCCAAAATCGGCAGTGTTTGTCTTCGCTCAACAACACCGCTAATCATTTGCAAAGGTTTCAATAATACCGCACGCTCGATAGTTACCTGCATATTTCTCATCTCATGTTGTTAAAATTCTTAACAGATTGGTGTAGTCTTCTTCTACATCCTGATTAGACTGTTTTAATTCCGTAATCACTCGGCAGGCATGTAAGACCGTTGTATGGTCACGCCCGCCAAAAGCATCGCCAATTTCTGGCAAACTATGATTCGTTAATTCCTTTGCTAACGCCATCGCCATTTGCCGCGGCCTTGCGACAGAGCGGCTGCGGCGTTTAGATAATAAATCAGCAATTTTAACTTTATAGTATTCTGCAACTGTTTTTTGAATATTTTCAATCGTAATTAATTTATCTTGCAGTGCCAATAAATCACGCAAAGCATCTTTAACAAAATCTACAGTGATCGGTTTACCCGTAAAATGTGCATTTGCAATGATCCGTTTTAACGCACCTTCCAATTCACGCACATTTGAACGAATTCGTTTAGCTACAAAAAAAGCCACTTCATAAGGCAAACTAATATTGGCTAATTCTGCTTTGCTCATTAAAATAGCCACTCGTGTCTCAAGTTCCGGCGGCTCAACAGCCACCGTCAAACCCCAGCCAAAACGCGATTTTAACCGTTCTTCTACCCCATTAATTTCTTTAGGATAGCGATCACAGGTTAAAATAACTTGCTGCTGACCTTCTAATAATGCATTAAACGTATGGAAAAATTCTTCTTGGGAACGGTCTTTACCAGCAAAAAACTGAATATCGTCAATCAACAAGGCATCTACTGTGCGGTAGTAGCGCTTAAAGTCATTCATTGAATTGGTTTGTAATGCACGCACCATGTCAGCGACAAAGCGTTCAGAATGCAAATACAACACCTTGGCATTAGGATTATTGCGCATAATTTGGTTACCAATAGCGTGCAATAAATGTGTTTTACCTAACCCAACACCGCCATACAAATAAAGCGGGTTATAAGCAACACCTGGATTTTCACCCACTTGCAAGGAAGCCGCTTTAGCTAACTGGTTTGACTTGCCCTCCACAAAATTCTCAAATGTAAATGCAGCATTAACATTACTTTGGTAATTGGGTAATTCTGCAGAAACAGGTAAAATAGCGGGCGCTTTGCCTGTTGTTTGAACATGTTCATCGCGTTTATTTGGAGTAAAATCGGTTTTCAAAGACCGCTTGCTGCCGATCTCAAGACAAATATGAGGCGCCTTATCATTGCTAAATTGTTGAACCAATTGTTTAATACGATCCAAAAAACGCTCATTAATCCAATCTAACACAAAGCGGTTGGGGGCAAACAAGGTGAGTCTTTGATCAGCATGCTCGACTTGCAAGGGCCTGATCCAGGTATTAAATTGCTGTGAAGGAAATTCATCCTGCAAAGAACTTAAACATTTTTCCCAAAGTGTTGCACTCACTTATTTCTCCCAAAACCCAAACGATTTTAAATCTGACGTACGTACAAAATCGAGTACTCAATGTAACATATTGTGAGTCATGTTAACATGCATCATCAATATTTACGTCAGTTTTAAATGTGGAAAATATATCTCATGAAAAATTCAATAAAGCCTTTGATTTTAGTAGATGGTTCTTCGTATTTATACCGCGCTTTTCATGCGCTGCCTTCGCTCACTAATTCCAAAGGTTTTCCAACAGGTGCTGTTTATGGCGTCATCAACATGCTGCGTAAATTATTAACCCAGTACGAACCAGAATATATTGCGGTTGTATTCGATGCAAAAGGCAAAACATTTCGTGAAGAGATGTATGAAAAATATAAAGCCAATCGTCCTCCCATGCCCAATGAACTGGTTCAGCAAATTTCGCCTATTCATGACATTATCCGCGCATTAGGAATTCCTTTGTTAATGGAAGAGGGCGTTGAAGCAGACGATATTATCGGCACACTTGCAAAACAGGCCAAAGAAAATAACATGGACACACTCATTTCAACCGGCGATAAAGATTTAGCGCAATTAGTTGATCCGCACACTACTTTAATTAATACAATGACCGACACGCTCTTGACTCCAGAAACAGTAGTTGAAAAATTCGGTATTCCGCCCAATTTAATTGTAGATTACTTAGCATTGGTCGGTGACACTGTTGATAATATTCCAGGCGTGCCGCAAGTAGGCCCAAAAACAGCGGTGAAATGGCTGCTGGAATACGGTTCACTCGCACATGTCATGGAAAATAGCGACAAAATTAAAAGTAAAGTAGGCGAGAATTTACGCGCCTCCTTAACACAACTTCCGCTTGCCAAATCACTTGCGACCATTAAATTAGATGTTCCTTTAAAAATAAATTTAACTGATTTAAAACAGAAAGCGCCTGATACTGAAAAATTAGTTGCACTGTATCGAGAGTTTGAATTTAAAAGTTGGTTGAATGATTTACTCGAAAAAAATCCCAAACAAAACCAAGACAAATATGCGGCTTACGAAACTATTTTTTCGGGAGAACAACTTCATCATTGGCTGAAGCAATTAAATGAAGCGTCCCTGTTTGTACTCGATACAGAAACAACCAGTTTAAATTACATGGATGCAAAAATTGTAGGCATCTCTTTTGCCATTGAACCCAAAAAAGCGGTTTATATTCCGCTGGCCCATCATTATCTTGGGGTACCAGAGCAGCTTAACCGTGAAGAAACATTAAAAAAATTAAAACCTATCTTAGAAAATCCGAACATCAAAAAAATTGGCCATAATATTAAATACGACATGGAAGTTTTAGCGAATCACGGCATTCATTTACAAGGCATTGCTTATGACACTTTACTTGAATCCCATATTTTAGAAAGCGGCAGTAATGCACATGATATGGATTCACTTGCACTTAAATATTTAGGGTGGCGCACGATTTTATTTAAAGAGGTAGCAGGAACGGGTGCTAAACAAGTTACTTTTGATCAAGTGAATATTGAACAAGCGGCTATTTATTCGGCAGAAGATGCTGATGTCACTTTACAATTGCATCATATTCTTTGGCCGAAAATAGAAAAAATACCTTCATTACAAAAAGTACTAACAGAAATTGAAATGCCGCTGGTTCCTGTGATTGCGCACATTGAAAGACATGGCGTGCTCATTAACGCTCTCATGTTAGATAAACAAAGTAAAGAACTTGAATTACGTTTAAAAGAATTAGAAAAAGAAACGTTTACTTTAGCGGGCAGTCAATTTAATTTAAATTCTCCCAAACAATTACAAGAAATTTTATACAATCATTTAAAATTACCTGTTTTACAAAAAACACCTACGGGGCAGCCCTCGACCGCTGAAGCCGTATTGCAAGAACTTGCGCTCGATTATCCTTTACCCAAATTTATTATTGAATACCGCGCACTCAGTAAATTAATGACGACTTACACCAAGCGTTTGCCTGAACAAATCAATGCGCACACAGGGCGCGTTCATACATCTTACAATCAATACGGTGCGGCGACGGGACGTTTATCATCGTCTGATCCTAATTTACAAAACATTCCTGTGCGCACCGAAGAAGGCCGCCGCATTCGGCAAGCTTTTATTGCGCCCAAAGGGCATCAATTAATTAGCGCGGATTATTCACAAATTGAATTGCGAATTATGGCACATATTTCAAGTGATCCTGCTTTACTGAATGCATTTGCGGAAAATCTCGATATTCATAAAGCAACCGCGGCCGAAGTGCTTGGCATTTCAATTGATCAAGTCACCAGTGAAGAAAGACGTGCGGCTAAAGCCATCAATTTCGGTTTAATTTATGGAATGTCATCATTTGGGTTAGCTAAACAATTAGGCATTGATCGAAATGCTGCGCAAAATTACATTGACCGTTATTTTGAACGTTATCCAAAAGTTAAAACCTATATGGATACCACTCGAGCACTCGCTCACAAACAAGGTTATGTCGAAACATTATGGGGACGCCGCTTATATTTATCGGATATTAATTCAAGCCAAATCATGCGTCAAAAAGCAGCGGAACGTGCCGCAATTAATGCGCCTTTGCAAGGAAGTGCTGCTGATATTATCAAGCGATCGATGATTTCACTCGACCACTGGTTAGAAAATAATAAAGTGCCCGCAAAAATGATTATGCAAGTACATGATGAATTAGTCTTTGAAGTAGCAGATAGTGCCGTTGATCAAATGATTGAACTCATTCGAACGCACATGATGAACGCAGCGCAGCTGAAAGTTCCATTGTTAGTGGATATTGGTGCAGGAGAAAATTGGGATGAAGCATCCAGATAAGTCCTTTAGCAGCGCTTCAAAGCCGTTGATCAATCCTTTGTGAGAACGGACACAAATGCGTAAATTTTAATTTATGCAATAATGCCTTATCGGAGGTCATTGCTGTAAAGGTTACGTAATTCGTTGCTGAAAAAGAATATTCCCTCC
>CAZUQP010000012.1:0-30789 GCA_964622455.1 uncultured Coxiellaceae bacterium | reverse complement strand
AATATTTTGTTGTTTTTCCCTTATAACTTTGGGTTGCTATTTTAATTAGCACCCCAAGTTTTTTTATTAACGACGAGGTGTTGTTTTAGATTTTTTGCTACCCCTATCCTTATTATCAGCTTTTGTATCAGAATTAGAAGTGGTCATGCGAGGGGGAGGATTCAGAAATAATCTCATACTTTCTCTAGATTGCAAATGAAGACGAACATCATTGTTGTTTCTATTGCATTTTAAAATAAGTTTAGGTGTTTCATCATCTAACTTACTGGATGTTAACTCTTGGGATTTCTCTTTGAATCCATTAAGCAGATGCTGAATTTTTTGATTTGATATTTCAAGTTGCTCTTTCTTAGCGAATGCTAATATTAAAAGATTTGCTTCTCCTCTTATCATTTGTTTGTTACCGTTTTCTCGGCTTGCTGTAAATTGTTCTTGTAATTGTTGTATTCTTTCGAATAAAGTGGGCGCTTCGGGCACTTTTTTTTGAGATGTTGGCTTCTTAGGTATGATCTTTTCCAGCTCTTCGATGAAGTCTTTTAATAGCGTTCTTTTGGCTTCGAGTTCTCCATCTCTGCGAGCAGTCTCAAATGTATCCCGAATGCCCCGCAGCCGAGCTAACTCGGCTAACACTTCTTCTTCGGTGATTATTTTAGCGTCGCCTAATGTTGTTATGCGCTGTTGTGCCTCACTAGCAAGTTCAGCAAAAGTCTTCTGTTTGCGTTGCATCATTCTTATCATCCTCGCTTTATAATGCGCACATTGTAGACAGAAAAGGTTAAAATTGTATTAACGAGGGTATAAAAATAAGCTTTTATATTTCAATTAGTTGCAATCGTGGCTGTTATAATTCTTATTCAATGTGTTCAATTCTGCCCGTTGTTGGGTGGCTTCGATGTTATTACTGGTGGCGCCGTTAAATATAATCCGGCGTTTGACTTCTTTGCAAAAACCTTGTTGGTCGGGGGTCATTTTTTGATTGACGCAAGAGCAGAGGAAAATCACGAGTAAAATCCAGAGGGTACGCATCATAAGAAATATCCTTCTTTTAAAAGAACTTTACCTGAAGTTAAGTGAATGGTCTATGACTGTATGAATGATGGGCTAGAAATTACATGGAAAAAAAGGGCCATCCAGGGTATCTTATGCCAAAGTATATCAGTAATATGGAAAATGAATGGGGAAAAAAT
The DNA here is from genome assembly GCA_964622455.1 of uncultured Coxiellaceae bacterium. Lineage (GTDB taxonomy): Bacteria > Pseudomonadota > Gammaproteobacteria > DSM-16500 > DSM-16500 > CAZUQP01. Next base: position 29,602 of record CAZUQP010000012.1, on the reverse strand, counting down.
CAGTCAATAAACAAGACCGTTATGCAAAACGGGAAGCAGAAAAATACGAACATCCTATCCCGAGCCGTGAATTCATCCTAGAATTTTTGACCGAACGAGACCGTCCAGCCACCTTCCGCCAGCTGCTTACCGAGTTAGGCTTAGGCCAATCGCATGAAAAAGAAGCATTAAGGCGCCGTTTGAATGCGATGGCACGCGATGGGCAATTAATCCAAAACCGGCGCGGTGCATTTGGCGTTATCAGTAAAATGGACTTAATCGCAGGCAGGGTCTCTGGGCATAAAGATGGGTATGGATTTGTCATTCCTGATGATGGCAGCGATGATTTATTTGTGAATGCAAGACAAATGCGTCTTGTGTTTCATGATGATCGGGTGCTGGCGAGAATTTCAAACATTGATCATCGCGGGCGGCGAGAAGGTGCGATTATTGAAGTGATCGAACGCAATACCCATGAATTGGTTGGGCGTTTAATGATTACTTCAGGTGCTGCATTTCTCCAACCGACCAATTTACGTATTTCACAAGAAATTTTAATTCCACCCGATGGAACGGCAGGTGCGACTTCAGGCCAAATGGTAGTGGCAGAAATTATTTCGCAACCTACTTTGCAAACAAAAGCAATCGGGCGCGTCAAAGAAATTATTGGCGATCATATGGCACCTGGCATGGAAATTGATGTGGCGATTCGTAATCACGAATTACCGCATGAATGGCCAAAAGAAGTGTTAGAAGAAGCAGCATATTTTTCAAGTAATGTGCCCGATGATGCAATCCAAGGCCGTTTAGATTTGCGTGATTTGCCTTTTGTGACGATTGATGGCGAAGATGCAAAAGATTTTGATGATGCTGTTTATTGCAAGGCGAAACCCAAAGGCGGTTTTAGCTTATATGTTGCTATTGCTGATGTGAGTCATTATGTTCGTCCCAATTCTGCATTAGATAAAGAAGCACTGAATCGCGGTAACTCAGTTTATTTTCCAGGACGTGTTATTCCAATGTTGCCCGAGATTTTGTCCAACGGGTTATGTTCCCTCAATCCCAACGTTAATCGATTAGCATTGGTTTGTGAAATGACCATCAATGCAACCGGTAAAATCACCGATTATCAATTTCATGAAGCGGTTTTTTGTTCGGCAGCACGTCTGACTTATAATCAAGTGTATGACATGGTCGTCAAAAAAGATAAAGCGTTACAAACAAAATTTTCTGCATTAATGCCGCATCTTAACGAATTATTCACGCTTTATCATATTTTGCATAAAGCGCGCCAAAAACGCGGTTCAATTGATTTTGATTTGCCGGAAACCAAAATTATTTTTGGCGAAAATCGAAAAATAGAACGTATTGTGGCAGAAGAACGTAACGATGCGCACCGTTTAATTGAAGAATGTATGTTATGCGCGAATATTTCGACCGCGCATTTTTTATTGAAGCACGAATGTCCTGGATTATATCGTGTGCATGAAGGCCCCTCACCTGAAAAATTACTCGATTTGCGAAAATTTTTAAATGCACATGGTTTAACGCTTCCTGGAAAAGAAGAACCGACACCAAGTGATTATGCAAAATTATTAGAATCTGTCACGAAACGACCCGATGCACATGTGATTCAAACCGTATTGCTTCGATCATTAAGCCAAGCTATTTATAGTCCTGAAAATAAAGGCCATTTTGGATTGGCATTTGATGCGTACACGCATTTTACATCCCCCATTCGCCGTTATCCGGATTTATTAGTGCATCGCGCAATACGCCGTATTCTACGTAAAAAATATGTGCCCGGCGAAGTAGAACCTATTTTTGAAAAATATGCTGAACATTGCTCGATGACCGAGCGGCGCGCAGATGATGCGACTCGCGAAGCGGTTGATTGGTTAAAATGCGAATTTATGTTGGATAAAGTGGGTGAAGAATTTCCGGGCGTTATTTCAAGTGTCACGAGTTTTGGTTTATTCGTGGAGTTGGCGGAGATTTATGTTGAAGGATTAATTCACATCAGTCTTTTGCCGAATGATTATTATCATTTTGATCCGATTAAACACGAAATTTCTGGTGAACGTTCGGGCACACATTTTCGTTTAGGCGAGGGAATTAAAATTAAAGTGGTGCGAGTTGATTTGGACCAGCGTCAGATGGACTTTATGCTGGCAGGCCAGGCTATACAAGATAAACCAAAAAAGAAAAGTAAAAAGAAACAGCAGTTATGAATGAATTGTCCGTTATTGTTGGCATACATGCTGTGCGTGCTGTGTTAACAACACAGCCAGAACGCGTTGTTCGTTTGATGATTTTGAAAGAACGGCTAGATCAAAAAATGCAGCATATCCTTGAATTAGCGGCATCTCATTCAATCAAAATAGAATCGGTCACACGTCAAACGCTTGATGAGGCAGCTCATCAGGCCAATCATCAAGGGATCCTTGCTTATTGTCAAAAAGCTAAACGTTTTACGGAAGCGGATTTAGAAATTTTATTGGATCATTTGGAAAGCCCGGCATTATTGCTCATTTTAGATAATATTCAAGATCCACATAATTTAGGTGCATGTTTGAGAAGTGCTGATGCTGCGGGTGTTCATGCAGTGATTGCGCCTAAAGATAAATCAGTTGGTTTAACGCCTACCGTTGCAAAAGTTGCATCTGGCGCGCTAGAAACCATTCCCTTTATTCAAGTGACGAATTTAGCGCGCACACTACGTATGTTGAAAGAAAGAAATATTTGGGTATTTGGTGCAGATGAAGCGGCTAAAAAAACTTTATATCAAGCTGATTTCACCTCATCTGCTGCATTCGTTTTAGGTGCAGAAGGGACAGGCCTTAGACGTTTAACGCGCGAACACTGCGATATGTTGTTAAATATTCCCATGCAAGGTTCTGTTTCAAGTCTTAATGTTTCGGTAGCTGCAGGAGTTTTTCTTTTTGAAGCGCTACGGCAGCGTCGTTTGGGTTAACGGGGCTTATTGAGGGCATTATTTGTGGTCTGTTAAATACACTATGAGTGAGAACAGATCCTTCCTGTGCAGCAGGTTTCTTTAAAGCGTTTTGAGCAGGCAGAGGCGGAGAAGGCTCAAAAAAACGATTGTATAATTCTACTTGGCACTGAAGATCATACATCTCCTTTAATTTATTTTGTCTTGATTTTTTGGCAGAGAGGGCATTCTTCTTTTGCTGCTCTGTTTGATGAGGATTAGTTTTTTTATTGTTACATGGTTTGATTTTTTGAGGCAAAACTGTCGATTTAAATGTAGATTTAAAATTTTTAAATTTTTCGGCTGCATGGGGGTCTTTTCTTTCAAGATCTTCCATTTTTTTACTCAATTCGTTTTTTTCAGCGATTAAGCTCTGCAGAAAATTCTTTTTTAGTTCTCTTGATTTGCGTGATGATTCACGATTTATTTCACGGCGTTTTAATTGTTTGGGAGTAAGGGTCTTATCGGGTTTTCTTTTATTTTTACTCGCAGGAGCGTGGGCCGGTGTTTCTTTTTTTTCTTCGGGTATAGCGACTTTATTTTCGTTGACAATTTCTTGATTTTTTCTTTTTTTTTCTTGAGTTCTTTCTGAGCGATGCCGTTTTTGTTTTGTATCGGGAGCAGGATTTTCTGATTTTCGTTTGTGTGTTTTATTTTCTTCATTCATTTCTTCTTTTTTAATTTCTTGTAACGGATCAGTATTTTCTTCATCTCTGAAATTAGTTACATTGTCCACGATGGGGAAAATTTCTTCTGCTGGAGGCAGGTTCAGAGGAACTTCCATCAGGGGTTGAAAATAGGTATAGGGCAAATCTATTCTGTTATTTTGATTAGTAATTAAATGGAACCTAAGCAGCCTTTTAAATGCGTCTTGAAGATTTCCTGCGAGCTTTATGTTTTTGGGTAAAAGAGCTAGGTTATCATTAGCTGTTTCAAGTAAATCATCTTTTGAGAGATGAGTGTCTGCTGTTATCAATGAAGCCAATAAAAAAACTTCTTCGGCCTGAAGCATTTTTGTTTTCGATTTTTTTTTGTGGGGCAATTTTTTTATGAGAATCTTCAAATTTGAAAGACACTCAGCGGCTTTTTGCCCTGGATCATCAGAGTAAGAGCATGCCGTTATCATCTTTTCGAAAACGTCGGCTGTTTCTTTTGTAATTCCAATAGTCATTGCATTAACCTCGTTATTTTTTATTTATTTTAAACATTAAAGCGAAAATAAATGACATCACCATCTTTTACGATATAATCCTTTCCTTCTAAACGCCATTTTCCGGCTTCTTTTGCGCCGGTTTCGCCTTGATATTTGATATAATCATCATAACTCACAATTTCAGCGCGAATAAAACCTTTGGCAAAATCAGAATGGATAACGCCCGCGGCTTCCGGTGCAGTTGAGTGAAGAGGAATGGTCCAAGCGCGCACTTCTTTTTCACCCGCAGTAAAATAAGTTTCAAGGCCGAGCAGTTTATAACTGGCATGAATGACCCGATCAAGCCCAGGTTCATTTAAATTTAATTCTGCTAAAAATTCAGCTTTTTCGGTATCTTCTAATTCAGAAATTTCTGCTTCAATCGCGGCGCACACTGAAACGATACCCGCCTGTTCAGCGGCTGCAATTTGTTTTACTTTTTCAAGATAGGGATTTTCAGTAAAACCATCTTCTGCGACATTTGCGATATAAAGAGTCGGTTTTGCAGTGAGTAACTGTAATTGTTTTAAATAAAGTTTTTCTTCTTTTGTGAGCGGCAAAGTACGAATCAGTTGTCCGTGATTTAAATGTTCTTTGGCGCGTTCCAATAATTGAAGATCACTTTGCGCTGATTTATCACCGCTTTTTGCTTGTTTTTGTACGCGCATCATTGCGCGAGTCACGGTATCTAAATCAGCTAATGCTAATTCAGTATTAATGATCGCGATATCATCCTCAGGCGAAATTTTTCCGGCCACATGGACAATGTCAGTATTTTCAAAACAACGGACGACATGAACGATAGCATCGGTTTCACGGATATTTGCTAAAAATTTATTGCCAAGACCTTCTCCCTGCGAAGCCCCTTTGACAAGACCTGCAATATCAACAAATTCAACCGTCGTTGGAAGAGTTCGTTCGGGATGCACGATTTTTGCTAATTCATCTAAACGTGGATCAGGAACTGCGACGACGCCCACATTCGGTTCAATGGTGCAAAAAGGATAGTTAGCTGCATCAACGCCTGCTTTGGTTAAACAATTAAATAATGTGGATTTTCCAACATTAGGCAAACCAACAATGCCGCATTTAATACCCATGATTATGCCTCTTTTGTATGGAGTGTGTGCATGGCTTTTTGAAATTCGCCCTTTAATAAATCGGGTAAAATGCAAAATGCATTTTGTAATGCACTATCAATTTTTTCACGCTCAGTTTTTTTAGGGGGTTTTAATACATAATCAACCACATCTTTACTGCGCAGAGGACGACCCACGCCAATTCGCAAACGATGAAATTTGTTTGTTCCCATACACTGAATGATGTCGCGCAGTCCATTGTGTCCGCCATGACCGCCATCAAACTTTAAGCGGATATCGCCGACAGGAATATCAATTTCATCATGCGCAACCAGGATATCTTCTGGTAAGATTTTATAATATTTTGCGTACGTATTGACAGATGTGCCTGATACATTCATAAAAGTGGCAGGAATAAAAAGGTGAAAGCGATGGCCATTTTGTTCAGCATCAGAATGAAACCCTGGATAAGTTTTATCATGACGTAACGTTATTTTGAGCGTGCGCGCTAATTGAAGCACAAACCATGCGCCCGCATTGTGCCGAGTTTCTGCATAATCGGCACCCGGATTCCCTAAACCGACAATGAGTTTTATACCAGACAAGGTGTTACCTCAGCTATTCTTTACCCTTATCTTTTTCTTTATCTGTTGCTTCAGCAGCGGGGGCCGCTTCAGCCGCCGGTTGTTCCGCACCTTCTGCTGTTTCCGCAGTCGCTTCTACAGCAGTTTCAATGACTTCTTCCTCAATAATGCGTGGAATATGAATGCTAATGATTGCTTGATCATGGCCTTCAACACCATGCGCAAATGCGGCTAACTCAACGCCTTTAGGTAATTTGAGTTCGCTTAAATGAATCGATTGGTCTAATAGAAGATTTGATGCATCGATCTCAATAAATTCAGGAAGATCAGCGGGGAGGCAGACGACTTCTACATCGTTCATCAAGTGAGAGAAAGCACCGCCTTCTTTGAGACCCGGCGCATTTTCTTCACCGAGAAAATGAAATGGAACATGCATATGCAGCTTTTGGTCAGCGCGAATGCGTAAAAAATCAATATGTGCAATTCGAGGTTTAGCGGGATGACGCTGCACCGCCTTTAAAATCACTTTTTCATTTTTTTTGCCTACTTTCAAGGTCAGAATATGTGAATAAAAGGCTTCATGGGAGAGTGCGTTTAATGCTTTATTATGATCTAAGGTGAGTGATTCTGGGGCTTCACCTGCGCCGTAAATGACGGCAGGGACCTTATCCGTATGACGTAGGCGGCGGCTCGCACCTTTCCCTATGTCTTGACGAACGTCGGCTTCGAGTTCGAATTTAATGGTTGCCATAGTATTTCTCCAAATAAATTAAATAAATACCCATCACCGCGACCAGGGATGGGGGAGGGCGAATTATACCTGAAATTGAGTGGGATGCTAGTCCAAAAACATCCGGCTTAATGAACCTGCCCCGCTGATACGTCGAATGGCCTCAGCAATCATGTGGCTTAAACTTAAAGAACGGATATGTTTGCACGCTTTCGCTTCGTTGCTTAAAGGGATCGTGTCTGTCACGATTAATTCATCTAAAGGGGAGGATTCAATAGTAGGAATGGCATGACCGGAAAGGACAGGATGGGTGACATAAGAAACTACTTTAGCAGCGCCATGTTCTTTTAATGCTTCTACTGCTTTGCAAAGCGTGCTTGCAGTATCAACAATATCATCCACGATAATACAATCACGATTTTTAACATCGCCTATGATGTGCATCACTTGCGCTTCATTCGGCTGTGGTCTGCGTTTATCAATAATAGCTAAATCAGCGCCTGGTACTCGTTTGGCAATGGCGCGTGCCCGAATAACGCCGCCGACATCAGGCGAAACAATCATGATGTTTTGATAATCTTTTTGAGTGATATCCTGAAGCATGATAGGTGTGCTGTAAAGGTTATCGACCGGCATGTAAAAGAACCCTTGAATTTGATCTGCATGTAAATCAACAGTGACTAGCCGGCTGATGCCAACGCTTGCCATCATGTCAGCCACAATTTTTGCGGTAATAGGAACGCGCGCTGAACGCACGCGTCTATCTTGACGTGCGTAACCAAAATAGGGCACCACCGCTGTAATACGGGTTGCAGATGCGCGGCGCAAAGCATCCGCCATAATAATTAATTCCATCAAGTTGTCGTTAGTGGGAGCGCAGGTGGATTGAATAATAAAAATATCACGGCCACGAACATTTTCTTGAATTTCAACCATGGTTTCGCCATCGCTGAAACGGCCAACGTGAGCTTTGCCCAGCGGTAAATTCAAATGTTCTACGATGTGTTTTGCGAGCGCTTCGCTTGCGTTGCCGCTGAAAATCATGATCTCAGACACAGTTGACGTCCTTCTCATTGCATTGGTATGGATATCATATTACTGAATTGGCTGGGGTGCTAGGATTCGAACCTAGGAATGCCGGGATCAAAACCCGGTGCCTTACCACTTGGCTACACCCCAACAATAGAGCGAGACTTAATAACGCTGTAAGGTGTCAAGTGTTCCAGCGTAGGGCGCCTATTTTCCTCAGGGATTGTATAAGTGTCAACGGAAACTTAATATTTTTTACAGCTGCCATTCTGAGATAATAATTTTGACACTCATGTTAGGATTAGTCAGAAAAATTTTGTTCGGCACATCCATTCCATTGATTGAAGTGTAGCGCAAATAGCGAATGGTCCAATCATTTTGCATTAATACAGCGAGGTGATGATAATCATCAAATTGTTTTTGTGCGGGAAGTGTCGGCACTGGCAAACCTCGCACCCAATAACGCAAGAAAGAAACCGGTAATCGCCAGCCTAATTGTCGGGCCAATAAGGATTCAGGATCTCTTGCAGTCAATCTTTTACCATCTGCCATTTCAAGTAAAACGCCCCCTGAATTGCCAGTTAATTTTAAAGAATTTGAGCCCAAGGGTCCGAATAGAAGAATCGTATAATTATTTTTTGTTTGCTGCCATTGCCAATTGGCGCTCCATGCATTTTGAGAAGTACGTAAGGCGATCAATCCTTTTAAATTCCACTGTTGAATATTTGAGAGAACTGCTGCCCGATGTTCCCAGGAGAGCGGTTGATTTTGAGGCGGCGCCGTAGATATAGATGCGCAGCTCGTGAGAAAGAGCGCGTAAGACGTTGCTATGAAAACTAAAATAAAATGCCGCATATTGAATTTTAGTATAAACCCGGGGTTTAGATTTTGATAGAGCCATTGGCTATTCTAAATGATTTCACATAAAATACTCGCACTTTTAAACGAGCGCATGCCTTCCTATGCCCATTATTGCTTGCGGAATCAACCATAAAACAGCCCCTATAGAGCTCAGGGAGAAAGTCACTTTTTCAGAAGAGAAGCTTCCGCTTTATCTGCAAGATTTATTAACGAATGAAAACATACAAGAAGCCGTTCTTTTATCAACGTGCAATCGTTCGGAGCTTTATTGTAATGCGGATGATATCAATAAAATTGTAGATTGGTTTTGCCGGCATCATGCGCTATCGCGTGCTGAATTAATGCCAGCCATGTATTTTTATCAAGATGAGCGTGCGGTTTTGCATATTATGGAAGTTGCGTGCGGTTTAGATTCTATGGTGCTGGGCGAATCGCAAATTTTAGGGCAAATGAAAGAAGCTTTTTCAGAAAGTTGTGCAGCGGGTGTTATCGGCACTTTGTTTAATCGTTTATTTCAGCAAGTTTTTTCGGTCGCAAAAGACGTGAGAACGCACACAGCGATTGGTGCATGTCCTGTTTCTGTTTCATCTGCTGCGGTTAATTTTATTAAAGAAAAAAAACAGCAGTCTTTAAAAGAGATGACTGTATTATTAATTGGTGCAGGTGCTACGGTTGATTTAGTGTTGCGGCATTTACAAACGCATTTTCCAAAACGAATATTAATCGTTAATCGAAGCAGCGATCATGCAAAGGCACTCGCTAAAAAATATTCGGCTGAGTACATGCAGTTTTCTGAATTATCTTCAGCATTGCAAATAGCAGATGTCGTTATTTCTGCAGCGGGAAGTACGGCACCCTTAGTGACAGAGAGCATGCTCTGTTCGCGGCAAAAGTCTATTTTAATAGTGGATATCGCTGTGCCGCGCAACATAGAAACCTCAGTCGCGAAATTAGAGCATGTGGAACTTTATTCAATTGATGATTTAAAAACGATTATTCAGAAAAATTTACGTGGGCGAGAACATGCGGCAGAAAAAGCACGCGAAGTGATAGAGCAGCGTACACACGATTTTATCGCTTGGCTGCGTTCACTGGATGTTGTGGCAACTACGATTCGTGCTTATCGAAAGCAAATTGAAGACTTGTGTGATGCAGAATTATTAAAATCATTGCGGCAATTACAACGAGGGGATGAGCCTAAAGAAGTGTTGACTCTATTTGCAAGAGCGCTCAGCCAAAAATTATTACACACACCGACCGTGCAATTGCGTCAAGCGGGCTTTGAAGGACGTCTTGAAGTGTTGCAATTGGCCCAGCAATTATTTGCTATTCCTGAGTTAGAGAGTGAACTCTCATGAAGCCATCGATTGAAAAAAAATTACAATCACTCACCGAGCGTTTTGAAGAATTAAATGCGCTGCTCGCAGATCCTCATGTGATTCAGCAGCAAAATCGATTTCGTGATTATTCTAAAGAATATGCAGAACTTAGGCCGGTGGTTGATGTATTTCAGCGTTTTCAAACGTGTTTGCAAGATATTGCGGGTGCCAAAGAATTATTAAAAGAAGAAGATAAAGAATTGCAAGAATTAGCCAAGCAAGAACTGAAGAATGCGGAAGAATTGCAAAATTCCTTAGAACATGAGCTACAAATTTTATTATTACCGCGTGATCCGCATGATGACAGTAATATTTTTTTAGAAATCCGTGCAGGAGCGGGAGGTGATGAGGCAGCGATTTTTGCGGGTGATTTAAGCCGTATGTATACGCGTTATGCAGAAACGCAAGGGTGGCAAGTAGAATTGATTAGCAGAAATGCCAGTGAACAAGGCGGTTATAAAGAAATTATTTTGCGGATCATTGGCCAGGGCGCTTACTCTCGCTTTAAATTTGAATCAGGGGTGCATCGTGTACAGCGTGTACCAGAAACTGAAGCGCAAGGACGTATCCACACATCGACTTGTACGATTGCTGTGATGCCGGAAGTAGATGAAGTGGAAGCGATTGATATTAATCCTCAAGATTTACGCATTGATACTTTTCGTGCATCGGGTGCCGGCGGCCAGCATGTACAAAAAACAGATTCTGCCATTCGCATCACGCATATTCCTAGCGGTACCGTTGTCGAGTGCCAAGATGAACGTTCACAGCATAAAAACCGTGCGCGGGCGCTTTCATTACTCAAAGCAAAATTATTAGCAGAAGAGCGCAATAAACAACAACAACAGCAAGCTGAAACACGTCGTCATTTGGTCGGGACAGGCGATCGTTCAGAGCGTATTCGTACTTATAATTTTCCTCAAGGCCGTTTAACGGACCATCGTATTAATTTAACACTCTATCAATTACCCGCCATCATGAATGGTGATTTAGATGAGATTATCCAGGCATTAATTCATGAACATCAAACTGATTTATTGTCTCAATTAGGTGATTAATGCTGACTATCCAGAAAGCGCTATCTTTGGCTGCAGCAGAATTTACATCCATCAGTGATACAGAAAGATTGGATGCAGAAATTTTATTGGCGCATGTTTTACAAGTAGATCGTAGTTATTTACTCGCATTTCCAGAACGTATATTAACATCGGCTGAAAATATTTTTTTCGAAAAGTTAGTGGCAGAGCGCAAATCAAAGATGCCGGTTGCCTATATTGTCGGGTACCGTGAATTTTGGTCGCTTAATCTTAAAGTAACACCTGATACGCTCATTCCTCGACCGGAAACAGAATTGTTGGTGGAGCACGCACTGAAAGAAGCACGAGGTGAAAAAAATAATATTGCGGATTTAGGGACTGGCTCAGGCGCCATTGCATTAGCGATTGCGCATGAGCGGCCCGATTTTAAAGTGTATGCGACAGATAAGAGCTTAGCGGCACTTAACATTGCAAAAGAGAATGCCATGCGTTTGAATATTCAAAATGTGGTCTTTTATGAAGGGGATTGGTGCTTCGCATTACCTAAGATTAAATTTGACGGGATTATTAGCAATCCACCTTATATTGCACAAGGGGACCCACATTTTCAGCAAAATGATGTGCACTGTGAACCGGCATCTGCTTTAATGGCGGGGGAAAATGGATTATCCGATCTTTGCCGCATTATTAGGGAAGCAAAATCGTATTTAAAAACCGAGGGCTTCATCATGCTTGAACATGGTTTCTTGCAAGCAGAAGCGGTGCGGATGTTACTCGCTCATCATGGTTATGTGGATATCCATTCTTATCGAGATTTGGCGGGTCATGAGCGAGTGACGCGGGGAAGAATAGCGGCTGATGTTTGGTATCGTATTTAGTTTTGGCATAGAATAGTAAGAATAGTAGGAGAACACGTATGGCGACGATCAAAGACATTTTAGAACCCAGCTTAGAAATGTTGGGTATTAGCCCTTATAAGCCCAAGAAAAAAGAAGAATACATGGGCGTTAAAATGCGGGCACATTTCACTAAAATTTTAACTTTATTACGTCAACAAATCATGGAAGAAGCGGATCGTACTGTTCATCACATGAAAGATGATATTGTGAATTACGCAGATCCTAATGACCGCGCCAGTCAAGAGGAAGAATTCCGCTTAGAATTAAGAGCGCGTGATCGAGAACGCAAGTTACTCAAAAAAATTGAAGAATCTTTACAGCTGCTTACCGATAAAGAATATGGTTATTGCGAAGTATGCGGTGTTGAAATTGGCTTAAGGCGTTTAGAAGCAAGGCCTACAGCAACACTTTGCATTGATTGTAAAATGCTGGATGAGATTCGTGAGAAGCAGGGAGGCTGATTTATCTTTCCTAAAGAGAGGAATTTTTATTGAGGTAAGCACATGGCACCTCCAGCGCAACCGAATCAATCTGATAATTCTATGGGGACCCTTTGGGTCGTTGCTGCTTGTTGTGTATTTTCCGCAGTTCTCTGGATAGCATTTAAAAAACAAGTCATTTATTTCTATTTCCATGTCAAATTGCTCGAAATTAATTTTCTCAGTTTGTTCACCGATCAATTACAAGATGTGCGCACGACCATCCTTAACACGCTAAATAATCCTGATGTGAATCAAGTCTCTTTTGAATATGTTATCAAAGTAGGGCAGGCGGTCGGGGAGTATTTACGCTATCCGTTAGTCGTGATTATTTTTATGCTGGCACTCTTAATATTTTTTACCAGCGGTACCCGAGTTTTTAAACGTATTTACTCAATGCGTGATCTTGCAGAGTTAGAAAAAAAGAATTGGCCGCAAATTACGCCGGTCGTGCATTTAGATTTAGTTCATAAAGATATTGATAAAGGCTCATGGGCGATGGCACTGACACCGATGCAGTTTTGTAAGAAGCATCAGCTATTAGAAGAATATAAACGTCAACCGCAAGAAGGTATGACGCATAAAGAATGGAACCGAATTGAGGTGAACTTAAAACGCGGCAAGGCAAACAAATTATTTGCTGTTCAGTTAGGGCCTATGTGGCCCGGGGTTGATCGATTACCTCCGCACATTAAAGCATTATTTGGCGCTTTTGCTGCGCGTATCAATGGGGATACTAAAGCTGCCTTTGATTTATTTACTCAAATTAATTTATCTTCGACAGGTAAATTAAATTTCGCCGGTGCAGATGAATTATGTAAAAAACATGAAAATACTAAATTAGTCCAGCATGTGATCCAATCACATGCTTATTTACTGACTGTCATGGCGGAAATGCTGCACGCTGCGCGCAGTGACGGCGTGCAAGCATCCGCTGATTTTTTATGGCTTAAACCCGTAGACCGTCGTTTGTGGTATATGTTAAATACGGTCGGACGGCAAACACCTTTTGTAGAAGTTGCAGGGCCTTTTGCGCATTGGATTGCAGAAAATGAAATTGGCAGGCGGTTGTTGGTGCCGATGGTTTCTGAGGCGACCAACGCATTGGGAATTGCATTGAAAGAAATTTTGTATAAACCGGATGAGAAAGAATAAAGTATGAATCAACGCGGTTTAGAGGAAGAACACGAACTTGCCCCGCGCATGCTGTTGCGTGACACGCGCACGCTCAGCATGAAGTTTGTGGATTTTTTTAAAGACCCTGTCAATAGTGCGAGTGTGTTAATAGCATTTGCTGTCAGTATTTTTATTTTTACACCGGTCACCGAGGTGTTATTTATCATTGCTGTCGGTTTATTTTTTTACGCCATTACTCGTAAATTTAAATTGCCATTTCGTATGCCCTTGCGTTCCGATATTTTAGATTACAATGATCCAGCACCAGGTGGAACCACTCCGCGTAAAGCACGCGGCATTTGTTTTTTTGGCAATAAAAAAATTACTCAAGAAGAATTGTGGTTCAGTAATGAAGATATGCGCACCCACGTTTTGATTTTTGGTTCAACCGGTAGCGGTAAAACGGAAGCACTGATATCGTTTGCTTACAATTCGTTAATCCAAGGCAGCGGTTTTTTATATGTGGACGGTAAAGGCGATAATACTTTATTTGCTAAAGTATTTTCCATGGCGCGTTCAATGGGACGTGAAGATGATTTGTTATTAATTAATTTTATGACAGGTGCCCGTGATGTTGTCGGCGCTCAAGAGAAACGTCTTTCTAATACCATGAACCCATTTTGTACCGGTTCTTCTAGTATGTTATCGCAATTAGTAGTGAGCTTGATGGATGCTTCCACTCAAACACCGGATGGCGATATGTGGAAGGGACGTGCAATTGTATTCGTCGAAGCGTTGATGAAAGTATTGGTTTACATGCGTGATCAAGGAAAAATTTTATTAGATGCCAATAGTATCCGTGGTTATTTTGATTTAACTCGTTTAGAAGCCATTGCAATTGATAAAATGTTTATTCGTGATAATCAAGAGCCAGTCAGTCTTGCGGGCGCGCCTGATGTTATTTTAGAACCGATCATGAATTATCTCTTGACGCTTCCTGGATTTGATAAAGCAAAAAAAGGTAAACAAGGTTCACAAGTGTTTGAGCAGCACGGTTTTATTACGATGCAATTAACGCGCGTATTTGGTTCTCTTGCGGATACTTATGGCCACATTATTCGTACTAATTTGGCAGAAGTTGACTTAAAAGATGTGGTATTAAATCGCCGTATTTTAGTGGTATTACTGCCGGCACTTGAAAAATCGCCTGATGAATTGTCCAATTTGGGTAAAGTGATTATTGCTTCTTTAAAAGCTATGATGGCAGCGGGTTTAGGTGAAGCGGTTGAGGGAACTTATAAAGAAATGATTACTCGAAAACCGACTAACTCATCCACACCTTATATGTGTATTCTGGATGAATACGGTTATTATGCAGTGAAAGGATTTGCTGTGGTGCCAGCACAGGCGCGCTCTCTGGGGTTTTCAGTTATTTTTGCCGGACAAGATTTACCTGCTTTTCAAAAAGTATCAAAAGAAGAAGCGGCATCCATTGGTGCAAACACCAACATTAAAATTTGTATGAAATTGGAAGACCCGATGGAAACCTGGGAATTTTTCCAGAAAACGGCGGGCGAATCTTACGTGACCAAAGTAGATTCTTTTCAAACAAATGCACAAAGTATTTTAAATAATTACATGGATAGCCGCAGCGCTTCATCTGAAAAACGCGCGCGCGTGGATTTATTAGATTTAAAAGAACAGCGGGAAGGCGAAGCCCATATCTTTTTTAAATCAAAAATTGTGCGTTCTAATTTATTTTATGCAGACCCAAAGCCGGTCGAGCGGATGCGGATTAATCAATTTTTAAAAGTAGAACCGCCTATTGGGCGTACATTATTGGATTTGGAAAATCGATTAACCCAATTTGGGCAAATCATTGAAGGTGGTGAGGGTGTGATTCTTAAAGGAGCTGATGAAGCAGAAGAAGTACGCATTATTACCGAGAACATGAACAAAAAAGAAGAACCAAATCCCATCGAACGAGGTGTTGCTGCATTGCTCGCTTTTCATAATCGCAATGCGGCAGATCTGGAAGCAGTTGAAGAAACGATTGTGCCTGAAGTCATTGATGAGTCTCGTATCAACATTTTTAATAAGATGCACTTGGGTGAATCTGTTAAGGCATTAGTGGGTGCCGAAAATTTTGAGCGTTTTTCAGCACCTTTAGTGAGTAAAACATTGGTGAAAGATAAAGTCGAATTACTTGAGCGTGTCTTAGGTCGTTCAGGCCCACAAGCAAATGCTATTACGCAAGAAATTATTAAAGATATGTTAAATGCAACGGATTATCCGCCTGAAGTCACCGGATTGTTTTTGCCTGTTGCAGATGTCACACTGGCTGCATCACAATTAGCTGAATATGTGGCGAGTTTGCCGCCTAAGGAATGATGAAAAGAATGGACATAAAAATCAACTCAATCATTTCTCGCATATCATTTCTTATTTTATTTATTTTTTTATTACAAGGCTGCGCATCGTCCAATGTGTCACGTGGGGCGGCGAGTCAGTTTAATTCGACGGTTAGCCAAGGCTCTAGTTTAAATAGTGATAGTTTAAGTTTATCGGAATCTTATCAAGGCACGAACCAAACCACGAAAGGCGTATTGTTTGGTGGAGCTGCGGGCGCTTTGGCAGGCGGTGTCACCTCAGGGGGTGCCGGAATTATACCTGGCATGGCGGGGGGTGCTATTTTTGGCGGTGCTTTAGGCGCTTATATTGATGAAAATGTGACGCTTGCCGATCAAATTATTAATCGCGGAAACCAGGTCATCGTGTTGGGCGACCAAGTGTTGATTGTGCTGCCTTCACGCAATTTATTCAACGACCAAAGTGCGGTGCTTCGTCCTTACGCTTATCAAACATTAAATTTAGTATCTCAATTAATTAGCAGTTACCCGAACATGTCTGTGAAAGTGGCAGCTTATACAACTCCGATTGGACCTGAACGCATTAACCGCGCACTCTCAGCAGAACAAGCGAATGCTGTCGTCAAATATTTATGGCGTACACGCATGAATACACGTCTTTTATATGCGGAAGGTTATGGCGGTTCAAACCCTGTCGAAAAACCTGATATGTCTGATTGGGCAGGGGGAGACAATTATCGAGTTGAAATTACTTTAGAGAAATTACCGGTATGATAACAAATAGACAAGAATCTGCTCGCTTACAAAGCGATTTCTATCGAGAAAAATATCATAAGACGCTTAGAGCATTGTTAATTTCAATTGGCATCATGCTTGTGTTAATCAGCGTGATTATTTATTTTGTGTTATTCAAAGCGCCACCTACTTATTATGCGACAACAACAGAGGGGCAAATTATTGCAATGCCGCCTGCAGAAATTCAGTCGTAAGGAAATATATGTCGAGGGCAAGACAGCAAAAGCTAAACATCAGTAATCATTTTTATCGGGATCGTTATAAATCTATTATTATGGCGTTGTTGATCGCATTAGCTGTATTACTCGTGTTAGTTGTTCTGGTATTGTACCAAGTATTTCACCGTCCCTTGCCGTTATTTTCTGCGCGATCAGCAAGCGGCCAACAGATGCCTTTAATGGCATCCAACCAGCCTAACTTATTGTCGAGCACTTTAATTCGCTGGGCGAGTAAAGCAGCTGTTGCTGCGTACACGTTTGATTTTGTCAATTATAATAAGCAAATTGCATTAGCACGTCCCTATTTTACCGATGCAGGCTGGGAAGATTATCAAAATTCTATTTATTCATTAATTGAAACGATTGCGCAGAACCAACTTTTTGTGAATGGTGTGGTATCGGGGGCACCTGTGATTTCTAATCAGGGAGAACTTCCTGGAAGGGGTTACGTGTGGCGTATCCAAATGCCTTTTTTAGTGACGTATCAAAGTGCAGAGCGGACTTCACGTAAAGGATTTACCGTCATTATCACTATGGTGCGCGTGCCGACTTCTGTTAATCCAGCAGGTATCGGCATTGATCAGTTTGTCATGAGTTAGGAGTTTTTTTATGGCGGTTTCCGGTAAAAATATCAATGACGATGCATTGATTATGGTGCATTTGCGTAATGATTTTTACCGCAGTAAATTTCGTTTGTTATTAGGCGTTCATGTGATCAGTATTATCATTAATGTTGTTCTTTTGAGTATTATTATTTATTTGATTAGGCATCCAACGGAACCATTGTATTTTCCTGCTGATAAAATAGGCCGTTTATTACCTGTGGTGCCTTTGACTGCACCTAATATGTCAACGGAGGCCGCATCCGCTTGGGCGGTCGACGCTGTGCAAACGGCATATTCATATGATTTTGTTAACTACCGTGCAGAATTGCAAAATGCACAAAAATATTTTGCGAGTTATGGGTGGCAAAATTATATGAAAGCATTAAGTGCTTCCAATAATTTTCTTGCCTTAACAACACGTAAATATGTGGTTATTGCAAAAGTGGTCGCGGCCCCGAAATTATTAGTGCAAGGTTTATTATCAGGTGCTTATGCGTGGAAATTTGAAATGCCTGTGCTCGTGACTTATATGTATCCGCCTTTTACAGCCGAATCTCAATTTCAAAATCCATTAATTGTCACTGTCATTGTCCAGCGGCAAGATTTACTGCAAAGTTATCAAGGCTTAGGGGTCTTGCAATTGATTGCAAATATTGCGTCGAATCCTGGTGCGTAGGCTCAGATTGACACTTTGCGGAAAAGAAGAAAGAATAGCCCGCTCTTATAACAACAAAGGATTTTGTCGATGAAACATGTATTATCAATGATATTGCTCACGCTGATTTTTTCTGCTTCTTTTTCAACGATCGCAAAGGCAAAAGACTCTTATATTGTACCTTTTCAAATTGTAATGGATCCTAACAGCAAAATTATCGCAGATTATAGTTTTAATCCGCACACTCAAACATTGGTTTGTAAAACAGATTCAGGAATGCCTGCTGAGGTCAATTGGGTATATAAAGACTTTATTCATAAGGGTACGCTGCCCATTACATTGGTAGATGATGCTCGTTTTCAAGGCGAGCTAGCAGATCCAGAAGGTAGAGTTGCCATTTTGAACGCATCTTCTGTTAAAATAGTGGCATCTTGTGACTATCAAAATATGGGTTAATTGTTCATGATAAGGAGAGTGCCGGTATGTTTAAGAAATTAGGGATTGCTAGCATGGTGTTGGCAGTAGGCATTGGCACTCTTCATGCGGCGAGAAATAGTATTGCTTATGTAGGACTTGGGCCCGGGTTTCAAAATACGGGCGGCTATAATGGATTGGTCGGTAACGTGTTTGCTGGGTATGGTGAAGTGTTAGGAAAGAACAAAGATTTTTATCTAGGCGGGGAAATTTTTGCAAATGTTGGCTCTATTCCAGTTTCTAATAATCAAGCTAACCGTAGTTTGTATGGAGTGGGTTTGAGTCTTATCCCTGGCTTCATTGTTTATCCGGGACTTGTGGGTTATGGCCGTATTGGAGCTGCTGCTTCTCGTTATCATGCGTCCAACGGTCTGCAGGGAGATGCGCAAGTGGGTTTAGGTGTATTGGTCCATCTGGTTCGAAACTGGGATGTGCGCACAGAATATGTTCGTACATTAGGCCCAGGATTTTTAGATAATTTTAGTAAAGCGTTAACCAATCAATTTAATGTAGGGTTTGTTTATCGTTTTTAGTTTTTAAAATTCCGAAGGTGCAAGATGGATTTTTTACTGATTGTCATCACTATTTTTTTCTTTGTCTTTTGTTTTGGCTTGATTCAATTTTTTGATAAATTATCGAGGAGTGAATAATGGGCCTTTATTTTTTGTGCGGATTCATTACCTTTGGGTTACTCATCTATTTATTCATTGTGTTATTTAAACCCGAATTATTCTAGGAAATCACCATATGATAACAGAAATAGGGATTTTCCAGATTTTTGTTTATCTCCTTATTTTAATTATTTTGGTAAAACCGTTGGGTGCTTACATGGCGCGCGTTTATGAAAATAAACCGTGTGGTTTAGATTTCATATTTCGTCCGCTCGAGCGATTGTTATATCGATTATGTGGTGTTGCACCCACACAAGAAATGAATTGGAAGCAATATTTATCAGCGATGCTTTTTTTTAATGTCCTCGGATTTTTTGCGGTGTATCTCATACAACGTTTGCAAAATTATCTGCCGCTCAATCCAGAGCATTTTTCTACTGTGTCTCCTCATCTTGCTTTTAATACTGCAGCAAGTTTTGCTAGTAACACTAATTGGCAATCGTACGGCGGCGAAACAACCATGAGTTATTTGACACAAATGCTCGGTTTGACCGTGCAGAATTTTCTTTCTGCTGCGACTGGCATGTCGATATTTGCTGCATTAGTCAGAGGGATTAGACGACATGAAACGACAGCGTTAGGTAATTTTTGGGTGGATACTGTGCGCGGGACACTTTACATTTTATTGCCGCTTGCACTGATATTGGCAACTGTACTTTCATCACAAGGCGTGATCCAAAATTTAAAACCTTATCAAACAATCCATTTAATTGAACCTATTCGATATCAACAAAGCTTGCAGAATCCGGAAGGCCAGCATAGAACATCAGCCATTCACTTGACGGAAGAAGTCATACCCATGGGCCCTGCTGCATCGCAAATCGCGATTAAGCAGTTAGGCACCAATGGCGGCGGATTTTTTAATGCCAATTCTGCACATCCTTTTGAAAATCCATCGCCTCTTACTAATTTTCTTGAAATGCTCGCTGTTTTACTGATTCCTGCCGCACTCTGTTATACGTTTGGCGTGATGGTGGATGACAAAAGACAAGGATGGGCAATATTGGCTGCTATGGTTATTATTTTTGTTCCTTTTATTATTGTTGCTGTGATAGCAGAGCAGCAAGGAAATCCTGCTTTAACACAGCTAGGCGTTGATCCAGTCCCTCAATATGCAAGTTATCCTGCCGGCAACATGGAAGGCAAAGAAACGCGTTTTGGTATTGTGAGTTCTGCTTTGTGGGCGACTGTGACCACAGCCGCATCGAATGGTTCTGTTAATTCAATGCATGATTCTTATACGCCGCTTGGCGGATTGGTTCCTTTGTGGATGATGCAATTGGGCGAAGTGGTTTTTGGCGGAGTCGGTTCTGGTTTATACGGCATGTTGATGTTGGTGATTATCACGGTATTTATTTCAGGGCTTATGGTCGGCAGAACGCCTGAATATTTAGGTAAAAAAATTGAGCCTTATGAAATTAAAATGGCATCGTTTGCTGTGTTAGTGATGCCGTTGATCGTATTATTTTTTACGGCGGTCGGTTCTGTCACACCTGCTGCTATTCAGTCATTACAAAATAATGGTGCGCATGGGTTTAGCGAAATTTTATATGCTTTTTCATCGATGGGTAATAATAACGGCAGTGCATTTGCGGGATTAAATGCGAATACGCCTTTTTATAATATTTTGGGCGGTTTGGCGATGTTGATTTCCCGTTATTGGATTGCAATACCGGTGCTTGCCATTGCAGGATCGCTTGCGCAGAAAAAAATAATTCCGAGTCATCCAGGAACACTCACTACACATACACCGCTTTTTATTATTTTATTAGTCGGTATCACGATTATTTTGGGCGCTCTTTCATTTCTTCCCGCACTTTCCTTAGGGCCAATCGTGGAACAATTAATGTTATGGGGACAGTATGGTCGCTAAAACACATTCCATTTGGGACAAAGATATTATTAAAGGAAGTATGCGGGATGCTTTTTTAAAATTATCGCCGCGTCATCAAATTCGTAATCCGGTGATGTTTGCCGTGTATTTGGGTTCGTGGCTTACGACTTTTTTATTTATTCAAGGATTAGTCGGGCAGGGGGAAGCGCCCACGCATTTTATTTTAAGTGTCGCTTTTTGGCTTTGGTTTACCGTGCTTTTTGCTAATTTTGCAGAAGCCATGGCTGAGGGGCGCGGTAAGGCGCAAGCACAGGCGTTGCGTAAAGCGCGGCAAGAAATCCAAGCAAAAAAATTAGCGTCAGCTAATAAAGAGGCCAAAATAACCCGCGTACTTTCAGTGAATTTGCGTACAGGTGATATTGTCTTAGTTGAAGCCGGTGATTTTATTCCAAGTGATGGTGAAGTCATTGAAGGGATTGCATCGGTAAATGAAAGTGCAATTACCGGCGAAAGTGCACCGGTCATTCGAGAAAGCGGAGGGGACCGAAGTGCAGTGACGGGCGGTACGCAAGTAATTTCTGATTGGTTAATTGTGCGTATTACAGCGAGTGCGGGTGAAACATTTTTAGATCGCATGATTGCATTAGTGGAAGGCGCTAAACGCCAAAAAACACCGAATGAATTGGCACTTACTATTTTATTGGCTGCATTGACTATTATATTTTTGTTGGTGTGTGCAACACTTTTACCTTATTCGATTTACAGTGTGACAGCGGCGGGTACAGGAAAAGTGGTGACAATTACGGTATTAGTCGCGCTGTTTGTTTGTCTTGCACCTACAACTATCGGCGGATTACTTTCTGCCATTGGCATTGCGGGTATGGATCGAATGATTCAAGCGAATGTCATTGCTTTATCGGGACGTGCGGTTGAAGCAGCCGGTGATGTGGATGTATTACTGCTTGATAAAACGGGCACCATTACTTTAGGTAATCGTCAAGCAACAGAATTTATTCCCAGAGACAATGTGAGTATTGAAACATTAGCTGATGCAGCACAACTTGCATCGTTAGCAGATGAAACACCTGAAGGGCGCAGCATTGTGATTTTAGCAAAAGAAAAATATGGTTTGCGCGGGCGTGAAATCAGTGAACTGGGTGCCACTTTTATTCCTTTCACGGCAGAAACGAGAATGAGCGGCGCTAATTTACGAGATCGACAAATTCGAAAAGGTGCTGCTGAAGCAGTTGAAACTTATGTCAAAGAAATGGGCGGAGAAACTTTTCCTGTGTCCGTTCAAAAAAGTGTGGAGCGTATTTCCCGTCAAGGAGGGACAGCGCTCGTTGTGACGGAAGGTAAAAATGTTTTAGGTGTGATTCACTTAAAAGATATTGTCAAAGGCGGCATTCGTGAACGATTTCAAGAATTGCGCCGCATGGGCATTAAAACCATTATGGTCACGGGCGACAATCCATTGACAGCAGCGGCCATTGCAGCGGAAGCAGGGGTTGATGATTTTCTTGCGAATGCAAGACCTGAAGATAAATTAAAATTAATTCGTCGTTTGCAAAGTGAAGGCCATTTAGTTGCGATGACAGGAGATGGCACGAATGATGCACCTGCGCTTGCGCAAGCAGACGTTGCCGTTGCGATGAATACCGGAACACAAGCCGCTAAAGAAGCGGGTAATTTAGTTGATTTAGATTCAAACCCGACGAAATTAATTGAAGTCGTTGAAATTGGCAAACAATTGTTGATGACACGCGGTGCTTTGACGACATTTAGTATTGCTAATGATGTCGCTAAATATTTTGCTATTTTGCCGGCCGCCTTTGCCGCTACTTATCCTGCCTTAAATGCATTAAACATTATGCATCTTGCAACACCTGATAGTGCTATTTTGTCGGCATTAATTTTTAATGCGTTGATTATTTTTTTCTTGATTCCACTCGCACTGAGAGGTGTGAAATATCAGCATGTTTCTGCCATTCGTTTATTACGTACCAATGTTTTTATTTATGGATTAGGCGGCCTCATGATTCCTTTTGCAGGCATCAAATTGATTGATATGGGCTTAAGAGGAATAGGGTTTATATAATATGCTGCGAGAATCGATGTCACAATTAAAAACAGCCGGTATTTTGTTAATTTTAATGACATTATTAACGGGTGTATTTTATCCATTGCTAGTCACAGGAATCGCACAATTTTTTTTTCCTTGGCAGGCGAATGGCAGTTTGATTGAGCAAGATGATAGAATTGTTGGTTCTTTATTGATTGGCCAATCGTTTACAGATCCGCGTTATTTTTGGGGCAGGCCTTCTGCGACCACTCCTTTTCCTTATAATGCAGCCAATTCATCGGGTTCAAACTTTGGGCCGCTTAATTCAGATTTTTTAAAAATAACGGAAGAACGGATTCATTATTTACAACAATTTGAATCACTTAAGAATGCGAGAGTACCTGTCGATTTAGTAACAACATCAGCAAGCGGTCTTGATCCGGAAATTAGTCCGCTTGCGGCCTATTATCAAGTTCCGCGTATTGCAAAAGCGCGCCATGTCAATGATTCAGAAATACGCGCAGTGATTCAAAATAAAATAATACCGCGGACATTTTATTTATTAGGTGAGCCTAGAATCAATGTTCTCCAATTAAATCTTGCTCTGGATAATCAGTTAGAAGGAAATAACCATGTCAGACAAGCGGCCAAGGCCAGAAAAGTTTTTGAAGCAAATCCAAGATGAAGAACAAAAAGAAAAACGCGGTAAACTTAAAATTTATTTAGGCGCAGCGCCTGGTGTTGGGAAGACACATGAGATGCTGCAGGATGCACTTCCAATACGTAAAAAAGGCTTAGATGTTTTGATTGGTGTTGTGGAGTCGCATGGAAGACGGGAGATTGAACACCTCATTAAGAATTTTGAAATCTTGCCCAGAAAAATAGTTCATTATCGCGATAAACAATTATTAGAATTTGATTTAGATGCAGCACTTCAAAGACATCCGGGACTCATTTTAGTGGATGAAATGGCGCATACCAACGCGCCCAATTTACGCCATAAAAAGCGCTGGCAAGATATTCAAGAATTACTCGATCGCGGCATTGATGTTTATACCACGTTAAATGTACAGCATATTGAAAGTTTAAATGATGATGTAGCGCAAATTGTTCATGCGACTATCAAAGAAACAGTGCCTGATTCCATGATTGAAATGGCAGATACGATTGAATTAGTTGATATCCCGCCGGATGAATTATTAAAACGTTTGCAAGAAGGAAAAGTTTATATTCCAGAGCAGGCAAAATTGGCGGTCGGAAATTTTTTTCGTAAAGGCAATTTAATTGCGCTGCGTGAGCTCGCTTTGCGTACGACAGCAGAACGTGTGGGTGCTGAAGTTTTATTATACCGGCAAGGTGAAGGGATCAAACATATTTGGCCGACAAAAGATAAAATTTTAGTGTGTGTGGGCCCGCGGTCCGAATCTTTAAAACTCATTCGTGCAGCAAGACGTATGGCAACCAGTTTACAAGCGGAATGGATTGCTGTGTATGTGGATACTCCTAAATTAAAAGCCTCTGAAGAAATACGCAATCAAGCTGTGCAAAATTTAAGGTTAGCTGAACAATTGGGCGCAGAAACACGGATGCTGACCGGATTTGATATTGTCAAAGAAGTGATGAATTTTGCACGGGAACAAAATGTTACGCAAATCATGATTTGGAAAAGTGTCCGTACCCGTTGGCATGATTTATGGCGGCGTAATTTAGCGGATGAATTGTTACGTCATAGCGGCGAAATTGATGTGTATGTGATGACGGGTGATGAGAGCAAACCTGAAAAAATACCCGCTGTTCGATCTCATCTTATCCCTTGGCGTACTTATGGTTTCGCGATTGGGTTTGTCGTCTTGGCAACGGTGATTGATTTTGTTTTATTTCCTTTTTTAAGTACCAGCAATTTAATTATGGTGTATCTCTTAGCAGCCATTACCGTCGCTTTGCTTGGTAAAATAGGCCCTTCTGTTTTAACGTCTATATTAAGCGTTTTTGTATGTGATTTTTTCTTCATTCCGCCTTTTTATAGTTTTGCCATTTCTGATGTTGAATATCTTTTTACATTGATTGTTGTGTTAATTGTGACACAAGTGATTAGTCACTTAACGGTTTTAACGCGCGCTCAAGCACACTCAGCGCGTTTAATAGAAAACCAAACATCCGCGTTATATACATTGAGTCGTCAATTAGCAAGCACACGAGGCGCAAATAAATTAATTGCAATCGGCGTGCAATACATTGCAAAACTTTTAAATTGCGAAGTCATTGCATTATTGCCGGAAAAAGATCGTTTGAAAATACAACAAAAAGATAAAGAAGAATTGCAATTAAGTGACAAAGAGCAAAGTGTTGCTGAATGGGTTTATGATTTAGGACAAATGGCCGGATTTGGTACGGACACATTATCTTTTTGTGAAGCGCTATACATACCATTGCTTGCATCACAAGGGCCTATTGGGGTATTGAGAATTTATTCGAAGGGGGGGTGGTTATTTACCCCAGAACAAATGCGTTTGCTTGAGGCCTGTGCTAACCAAATTGCGTTAGCATTGGAGGTCGATCGATTACAAGAAAAACGAAAAGCCAAAGAGTTGCGTAAAGAGGCAGATTATATGCGCAATGCGTTGCTGCAAAGTGTCTCTCAGGATATGCGCGCTCCTTTGATTTCTGTGTTAGCAAAAGCCAATAGCTTGATAGAATTGGGCGATACATTACAAGGGGATAATATCAAAAAATTAGGAAAAGAAATTTATACTGAAATTGAGAAATTAAACCAGATGCTTAATCAATTTTTAAAAAAAGACGAATAAATCATCTAACCTTTTGATAATGAATAACAAATTAGCTCGCACTTTTTGTTTCTGAAAGGCTTCATTTTTTCTTAATGTTTCCACCCTATACTGAATAGATCTTATTCATTTTATAAATAAAAGTATATTAGCTAACAAAAAGAGGTCTTTCATTATGGCTATTCCTGAGCAACCCAGTCAGAGTGTTTCTTTAGAAGATCGATTGGAAATAATTAAGCAAAGAGTAAAGGCAGTTGCGACCTTTCTTTCTTCTGAGGAGGCTAAAAAAGAGCGAGAAGCCGCTGAAAGAGAAAAAGTAGAAAATGAAAAATTATTAGCTCAAATTGAATCTGATTTTATTGATAATTATGGATTTAATCACATAAAAGTACGTTCTTTTTTGGTAAAGCATATTAATCAATTAGATAGTGCTCAAATTACCAATCCCGTTTATTTAGGTAAGTTTGTTTTTGGGAATATGGAGGAATCCCACATTAAAGAAGTAGTGGATCATGTATGTTGTAATAGATATTCTCGCGGGTTAGCTTTTATATCGAAATTTGTATTACCAGACTATCCTTTTGTGGGCGGGTTTTTAGATGCTCATAAAAACGTGATTATAGAATTAAGTGGAGACATTCAAAAAGTGCAAACAGAAATGGATGTAGAGTCAAAATCAGTTGAGCCTGCAAAAGCAGAAGCACCAAAAGCAAGACCAAAATTACGATCCAGAGATATTGATCATTATGTTACACAAAAAAACTGGTTTTTATTGGTTTCCCATTTGCTGGAAAGTAATGATGAAAATTTACTTACCGAAAAAACGATTACTAATATTAATCAGCATCGTGAAGAGATAAGACGGGAAGTGATTAATCAGCTTAATTCAATGAGCGATGTTAGCAAAAGAAATAAACTTCGTGAGAAAATATTTAAGAAAGAAAATTTAATAGGAAAAGTTTTATCCGACCCGAGAAATGCATGCGGTTATTTTTTCAGTTTACGCAGATATCAGGGTCAAAAAGTCACTAAAAGTATCCAGAAAATTATGGAAAATACTGAAACTGTCGCACCTAAAAAACCTAAAAAATAAATGAATCAGCGGATCATGAATATTCATTTTTCTTGATCCGCTGTTTTAATTTCATAATATGTTGATAGGCATTCTCAATCCGGTTTTTAGAAATCTTTCCTGTTAAAACATCTTGATAAATAATCTCAATTATTTTGCCAGGATCATCAGGCGGTGTTTTCAGTTGGTTGCCAAATACTAAAATATCAGCACCCGCATTGATCGCAAGCCGAATAGCATCTTCAAAACCATAATGATCGGTAATTGCTTTCATTTGCATGTCATCTGTTACTACAACTTCTTTGAAATTTAATTTATCACGCAATAATTTTTGAGTCATCGCATATGAAATACTAGCGGGATATTCTTTTTTATCTAACGCATTATTTACTACATGCGCAGTCATGACGATGGGGCAATGATACGATTTTTGTAGAAGTTTTTGATAAGGATCTAATTCTTTGCTTTGCCAAGTTTTTGTGACATCCACAAATCCTGCGTGTGTATCATCGAGTGAGCTTCCATGTCCCGGAAAATGTTTGTAAGCGCACAAGATGCCATGATCTTGATACGCTTTAGAAAAAATCGCAGCATATTGAGTGACTTTTTTCGGATCATTAGAAAAGCTACGGTTTAATTTTCCAATCACGGGATTATCAGGATTGATATTCACATCAAGTACAGGCGCAAAATTTAAGTTAATCCCTTCTGACGATAATGTTTTCGCCATTTGCTCTGCATCATGTTTTGCATCTTCTAAAGATCCTTGGCCTAATGTTCCGGCTGATTCTGTTTTAGGAAAACCATATTTTTCTTTTAAACGATTGACAGATCCTCCTTCATAATCAATGCCAATCAATAAGGGAGTGAAAGCGTGATGATGAATAAGCGCCGCTTTTTTTGCATACGCTTGTAATGTTTGAGTGAGTGTTTTTAATTGGGCAGGACTTTTAATATTGTGATCAAAGGTTTTAGTTTGAAAATCATAATCAAATAAAATGACGCCGCCAATTTCATCAATGAGAATGGCTTTTGCAATCGGATCATTGGGGCTTATTTCTGCGCCCTTAAACCCAACCATCACCATTTGCCCTATTTTTTCTTTGAGTGTTGCAGCAGTGCTCCCAAAGGGAAGTAGTAACAAACATAAAAGAATTGTAGATAATTGCCGTTGCATTATAATTTACCTTATCTCAATCGATACGATGATAGCGATATGCAAGATGCCAGTACAACACTAAAACCCGCATTAACTGCGAGACATATTATCCATACTCTTTTAAATGAGCAACGGCATTTAGTGATTTTGCTGCTAGGGTTTTCAGCAGGTCTACCCGCTGCTTTGACTGCGAGTACGTTACAAGCTTGGTTTACTGAGGCAGGACTATCCCTTCAAACTATAGGTGCTGTTACTTTGCTTGTGATCCCTTATAGCTTTCGTTTTTTATGGGCGCCCTTGTTTGATCATTATAAGCTTCCAGGGCTTGACCGTCGGCGTGGATGGTTGTTGTTCATTCAAATGGGTTTAATGATCACGATTATTGGCATGGCGTACCTCACACCTGAACAACTTTTTATTTCATCTTATGGATCGATTCCCTGGTTAATGTTATTAGGATTTATCACAGCAATGCTCGCAACTTCACAAGAAATTGTAGTGAATGCTTATCAAATAGAAATTTTACCTGAAAGTGAACGCGGTTTAGGTGCTGCTATTTATGTCGCAGGTTGGCGGATAGGCATGTTGATTTCAAGTGCATTTGCTTTGGCACTTTCTAAAAAATGGGGTTGGCAAGATACCTATCTTTGCATGGCACTTTTCATGTGGGTTGGCATTTTAGGAACGATGATTGCGCCTAAAGCGAATGTGTGCACACAGACTTCCGCTTCTTTTTTATATGCATTCGTACTGCCGTTTAAAGATTTTTTTCTGCGTTATGGATTTAAAACCGGTGGATTATTTTTGTTAGTCATTGTCACTTATAAAGCGAGTGATGCGTTAGCACTGGCACTGAACACTACTTTTTTATTAAGACAAATGGGTTTTGATCCTGTCACAGTTGGATTAGTCAATAAAACAGTGAGCATGGGGGCTGCATTACTCGGTGGAGTTGTTGCAGGAATATGGATGACGAAATTATCGCTTTATCGAGCGCTTCTTGTTTTTGGGTTTATTCAAGGCGCTGCTAATTTAGGTTATGTTGCGCTCGCTTATTTTGGAAAAAGTTTATTTCTTTTGGTGTTGACGGCATTCATGGAAAATTTTTGTAGCGGCATGGGAACGATTGCGTTGCTTGCGTTCATCATGGCGCTATGCAGTGTGCAATATACAGCAACACAATGCGCACTTTTAAGCGCTATCGCTTTTTTGGCGAGAGTATTTGTTGGGCCGATTGCAGCTGATATGGTGGGTTCTATAGGCTGGCTAACTTTTTTTGTCGTTTGCTTTTTAATTTCTTTACCGACACTCTTCTTCGTGTATGCGAGTAAAAATAGCATTGAACAATTGAAATCTCATCGTATGTTGTTATGAATCTGAGGCGTGTCGCGTTTGTTCTTTCTGCGTACCGCGCTTTATGCGGCGTTGTTGCAGATTTTCTCTCTCAGCCTACGTACCGCGCTTTATGCGCGGTATCTACCGTCTTTCAAGTCAACCTACAAATGCTTTTTTTGTCATAACCATTGCATTTAAAATTACGATCATT
>CAZUQP010000011.1:0-73573 GCA_964622455.1 uncultured Coxiellaceae bacterium | reverse complement strand
CGTAGCCTAAGGTTAGGTTTTCTGCACTACAACACGTTTTGTCTTTTCAGGGCCGTAGGCCCCAAAACCCATTTAGCCCAGGGTTAGGCGCGCTTTTTGCGCCGTAACCCTGGGGATTTAATTCATAACCTATCAAAGCGCTGTAAGCGCGCCATCAACTAATAACCTCATACCAACCATCTTAATTTTTAAGAGAACATGACATGCCGCAATCATTAGCAAAGCTCTGGGTTCATATTATCTTTTCAACAAAGGATAGATATCCATTTTTAAAAAATCCGACCGTTCAGCAAAAAGTGCATCAATACATAAAATCCATTTGCTACAAGCAAAACTGTCAAGCAATGATGGTAGGTGGCATTGATGATCACGTGCATATTCTAACATCTTTATCAAAAAATATTTCGATTTCAAAGCTGCTAGAAGAAATCAAAAAATCATCTTCCAAATGGATTAAAACGCTATCCTCAGTCGATGAAGCCTTAAGTCAATTTTATTGGCAACGGGGCTATGGTGCATTTAGCGTGAGTCAATCGGCTCTAACCGCAATAAAAAGCTATATTCAAAATCAACACATTCATCACCAACAACAAAGCTTTCAAGATGAGTTTAGAAAATTTTTAATTCGGCATGATGTTTCATATTCTGAAGAGTATGTATGGGGTTAAATGGTTGCGCGCCTACAGCGCTTGGTGGTGAGTGAAATTAACACCCAGGGTTACGGCGCAAAAAGCGCGCCTAACCCTGGGCTAAATTAGTTTCAGGGCCGTAGGCCCTGAAAATCAAAAACGTGTTGCGGTACAGAAAACCTAACTTCAGACGATGTGGGTTTCAAGTCATTGGCCTGAAAAGACAAAGCGTGTGGTAGTGCAGAAAACATAACTTCAGATGATGTAGGTTTCAAGTCATTGGCCTGAAAGCACCAAAACGTGGCACAATCAATCTGACAGTGACTGTCAGATCAAATTTAGATTTTTACACATAAGTTGAATTGTCAACAGCCCCTAAACATTTCTTTCGTTCTTCTTTCCGCTGCACTTCTAAAGCATTTATTTTTTCTTGATCAATATTTCCTGTGACATAGCAGCCATCTAGGCACGCCATGCACGGGCGTTCAATGTTGTGTTCGCCGCGGCGTGTCACCGCTTCTACTAAATCTTCTATCTCTTGATAAAGTAATTTATCTACACCTAAAAATTTAGCAATCTCATCGACTGTCGCATTCGCTGCAATCAACTCTGTGCGTGAAGGAATATCAATACCATAAAAGCAAGGATTTTTAATCGGCGGACAAGCGGAGACTAAATAAATTTCTTTTGCACCAAATTCACGGACCATTTTGACGATTTCGTGGCTGGTCGTACCGCGCACGATGCTGTCATCTAACACTAATACTTTTTTATCTTTAATTTCTGTTTTTTGCGGCGTCAATTTATAACGCACACTGCGGGCACGCTCTTTTCCATCAGGCATGATAAATGTGCGCCCAATAAAAGGATTTTTATAAAGCCCTTCAGAATATCGAACCCCTAATTCATGTGCAAAGGAAAGTGCTGCAGTGTTCGACGTAAAAGGCGCTGGAATCACTACATCAGGTATCACACTGGGAAAAACTTCCTGCCAGCGCTTTGCTAAATTTTGCCCCATACGCAAACGCGAGCGATAAACACTCACCGCATTTAAAGTAGAATCGGGGCGCGCAAAATAGACATATTCAAAAATGCATGGCGTAAATGATTTTTTCGTCAATAAAGCACGAAATAATTTTCCTGAACGATTCACGAAAACCACTTCGCCCGGCTGCACATCACCTAAAGGTTCAAAGCCCAAGGCATAAAACATCGTGGTTTCAGATGCAAAAATAGTATCTTTAGTACCATCCGCATTAATACGTTCCCCCATCACCAACGGGCGAATACCGTGCGGATCACGAAAAGCTAATAATCCTTTACCAATGATGGTACTCACGACCGAATAAGAACCGTGCACTCTAGAAAAAATAGTGTTGACAGCTTGACAGATATGCAGAAAAAAATCTTCATTATCCTCTGCAACATATTTTTTGCCATCAATGCCATCCGCTAACAAATGCAATAATACTTCAGAATCAATCGAGGAATTTAAATGCCGGTGTTGTTTCTGCGTTATTTCAGACGCTAATTCTTTATAATTGACAAGATTTCCATTATGCGCGAGAGCAATGCCACACGGACTACCAATCCACAATGGTTGAATATCGGCAACATCATAACCACCTGCGGTTGGATAACGCGTATGGCCAATGCCGACATTTCCTTTTAAATAAGCAATATCAGCGCTTGAAAAAATTTCCCGCACATACCCTTTACCCTGTTTTAAATAAAATCGTTCGGAACCAGTTAAGAGTCCTGCCGCATCTTGGCCGCGATGCTGAAGATGAATTAAACTGTCATACAGTTCCGCTGCAACGGGTGTATGACTATATATCCCAACGATTCCGCACATTTAGCATTTACCTAAATTTTGATGAATTCTATCTTCGATAGACAGGTTTGTTAGGGGAAAATTAAATTTTTCGCTGGTAATCATTTCATACAATTGAATATAACGTGATGATAAAGTAATAATTAAATCATCCGGCGCCTTTGGTAAAACTTTATCGTGATAAGGATCTGAATTTTTAGCAAACCACAAACGTAAAAATTCTTTATCGATATTTTCAGGCTCTAATTGATTGCTGAATCGTTCTTCATAACTATCCGCTAACCAATAACGGCTTGAATCGGGCGTGTGAATTTCATCAACCAACACAATATTGCCCTCTTGATCTTTGCCCATTTCATATTTTGTGTCGACTAAAATAAGCCCATGTTTTTTGGCAATTTCAACACCGCGAGAAAATAATTGTAAAGCAGCGTTTGATGCAATTTGCCAATCTTGTTCACTCATCAATCCTTCTTGAATAATTTCCAGAGCACTGATCGGCCGATCGTGCAATGCATCTTTCGTGGTAGGTGTTAATAAAGGTTTTTCGAGCCGCTCATTTTTTCGCAACCCTTCCGGAATAAAATGGCCACAATAGTGACGTACACCTTTTTGATAATTGGTCCAAAGGGAAGTGCTGGTTGTGCCTGTAATAAATCCGCGCACGACAAATTCAACCGGAAACACTTTACATTTTTTTGCAATCGTCACATTAGGATCAGGCACTGACAACACATGGTTAGGCAAAATATCTTCTGTTTTCTTAAACCACCACGCACTGGTTTGATTTAATACCTGGCCTTTAAAAGGGACCGATGCCAACACCCGGTCAAATGCACTTTGCCGGTCTGTCGTAATTAAAATAAGTGTATCCCCCGTGTCATACGTATCACGCACTTTTCCTTGATATTTTTTTCCAAAGGTAAAATGCGTTTCTGTCAAACAATGGGACAAAGCAGCGCGGATAGGCGCTAGACAATCTTTAATAGTAGTAGCAGTCATGGGCGTAGGGGTTAAATAAAATATGCGAGTTAATAATTTCGTCCATGGTATGAGGATCATTTAATGTCACATGCCAAACAATACCATGGCGAAGCTGTTTGATTCCTTTGATATCAAAATGATTTTCCAGCAATTGATGTTTTTGTTGCCCTAAAATATCTTCTTTGGCACACACCAGCAAACTAGTTTGTTGCGTTTTTGTCATTGGTAATGATACAACATGCTCTTTGCGATTATTATACAAAACACCGCTTGAACGAATTTGATCGTAGACATTTTCTGAAGCACATTCCATTTCCCAATGTATATACCGTTTAATTGTCGCGTGAATCCCTCGATGGCGCAATGCATTTTCAACGGACATCGCATGATTATCCGTTATCATTGTTTCAATCAGCCATTCATGCTGTCCCTCTTTTTTAACATAAAAAGGAATGGGAAGTCTCCGCGGATAATAATTTAATGGCGAAACGCGCTGCACATATCCTGATTCAATATAAGAACGCATCGATTGAAAAATCGGATCACCCGCATCTGTTCGTTCAGGATGCGGCATCATCGCCATGATATTTCCTGCTTTATTACTGATTGCTGCAATATTATTGATTGAACCATTCGGATTCACTGGAAATTCATCAAAAATATTTCCTTTTTCATCGGAATATTGAAAAAGATTTAATCCTTGTGTTTGCATTTCCATTAATAATGCAGAGGGAATCACAAAACGGCCTTCTGCATGGGCCACCGGCACTTTTAAAATATCTTTGGGCGTCAGATAACGCGTAAACGCATTTAATTGATAATGATCGGACAAGCGCATATTGATCCATGCATTATAATAACCAGTACCGACGACGTGCCCATTTTGGATACGTTTATTATCTGTCAATGCCATGGAAAGTTTATCATTCTCAATGCCAGGCACGAGCCCCGCTTCCACTAAAATTTGAGCGCCATTACAAATACCAAGCACGGGTTTCCCTAATTCACTTTGCGCTTTCAAGATACGCATGATGGGATCAAGCGCTGCAATGATGCCTGCCCGCGCGCGGTCTTCATAAGAAAAACCACCCACGATAATGAACCCTGCGCATTCCGCCAATTTTTCGTAAGGAGCATTCCACAAAAATTCGTAAGGTTCCATACCCGCGCGTTTAACCGCAAGCATCGTTTCACGCTCGCAGTTTGAACCCGGAAATTGAATAATCGCAATACGCATTTTTGTTTACCTTAAACTAACCCGTGGCTCTCCAGTCACAACCCTGCCAATTTCATATAAAGGATACATCGGCATCTTTTGTAAAACTTTTTTTGTGTAGTCTGCTTGATCTTCAGCAAGAACCATCACTAATCCCACGCCCATATTAAATGTACGATACATTTCTTCATCATCTAATTGGCCTAATTGACGTAACGTCTCAAATACTGGCTGATTAGGCCATGTATTTTTTTGAATTTCAACAGCACACCCATAGGGTAAAATACGGGGAATATTTTCTAATAATCCACCACCTGTAATATGCGCCATGCCTTTAATTGCTACCTGGTTTTGCAATAAATATAATACGGGCTGCGTATAGTTAATGTGAGGGCGAAGTAATACCTCACCCAATGTTCGATCAAAATCGGCTAACATTGCATCCACTGAGTAATGGCCAACATCAAAAAATAATTTTCGCGCCAGGGAATATCCATTGGTATGCAAACCGCTTGAAGCAAACGCAAGCACGACATCGCCTGAGCAAATATTTTTGCCTAAAATAACATGATCTTTTTCAACAACACCGGTAATAACGCCGACTAAATCATGTTCGCCCGGTAAATAAATGCCAGGCATTTCAGCGGTTTCGCCACCCACCAATGCAATATCATTTGCACGACACGCGTTCACCATCCCTAAAACAATCTGCTCGACAATGTCAGGATTCAATTGATCATTCGCAATATAATCTAATAATGTTAAGGGCGTAGCACCTAACACAATGATGTCATTCGCAGTCGCACTCACCAAATCCATGCCGATGGTATCGAATTTTTGCATCATCCGAGCAATCATCATTTTGGTGCCGACACCATCAATGCTTTGGACTAACACAGGCTTTTTATAATCGCGCATCATCGCTTGCAAATCATAAAGCGCGCCAAAACTGCCGAGCTCCGTTAATACGGCTTTTGAAAAAGTGCTCTCTACACTTTTTTTGATGCGCTTAACCGCTTCGTTGCCCGCTGAAATATCAACGCCTGCTGATTTATAATTGATTGCTGTCGTCATGTTAATTTTTCTCTTAACCCTTTTTCAAAATGTTCTTTTGCCGTTAATACCGCTAAATGAATACAATCTTCCATGCTAAGCACAGGTTCTTCTTGCGTTTTTCCTATTTTTAAAAAAGGAACGTGATAGTAATTCAATACTTTCTGTAAAGCGCCAAAATTATTTTCTGAAACTTCTAAAATAAATCCGCCCGTTTCGCTAAATAATTTTTTCTCAGTCGGTAAATTTCCTGGCACATCGATTTGCACACCGATGTTATTTTGAAAACACATTTCGGAAAGTGCTATCGCCAATCCACCTTCTGAAATATCATGAGCAGATAAAATTAATTGTTGCTGCATCGCATCATGCACTGCATGAATTTCTTTCGCTATCTGATCTAAATCGGGTTTAGGAACATTCGCTCCCAATTCATTGTGTAAGTCATAATACACACTGCCGCCCAATTCATCTTTGCGTTCGCCAATTAAAATTAAGAGTGAATTTTTAGACTGCAAATTTTTAGTAACGACTTTTGAAACATCCGGTATTCGCCCCAAGCAACTGATCATAGGGCTTGCCGGAATGGGGTTGCCTCCCGATTCATTATAAAAAGAAACATTTCCTGAAATCACTGGAAGAGAGGCACCCTCATGATCTTTTAAACCAATGGCTTTACAGGCATCTTTAATACCGCGCACTGATTCTTTGAAATCCCACATATGTTCTGGTTTTTCTGGATTTCCAAAACATAAACAATCAGTGATAGCCTGAGGCGTTGCGCCCACCGCGGTGACATTCCGCACCGCCTCAACCACGGCATTCACAGCTCCCCAATAAGGATCAATTTTATTGTAACGCGGACATTGATCAACCGATAAAGCAATACCCACTTTTCGAATTTCAGCGGGATAACTTTCATCGTTAAATGGCTGCATCACACCCGCATCGGCAAGACCCGCTTCAAGCAACGTTCTGCCTTGCACTTGCTTATCGTATTTTTCAAAAATAGGTGCGCGTGATGCAATATTTTCATGACTGAGTAAACGGAGTAATACCGCATTAAAATCAGAAGGTGCTGGAAGTTTTGGTTCAGAAAATAGTTTAGGATGCGCCTCATAAAGGCGATCATAGAGAATGCCTTTCGTCACATCTTCCGCCCGTGCGTGAACAATTTCTTCCCCTTGATATTTCACGCTATAGATTCCATCAGTACGGATTTTACCGATAACAGCGGCTTCCGCCCCTAAAGAAATATTCGGTAATGCAAAAGTGTCGTTATAATGCGTGAGTATCAAATCAACGCATTCGGGCGGCACCACCCACATAAAACGCTCTTGGGTTTCCGAGCAAAGAATGACAGAGGGATGCAAATGCGGCATGCTGGTCGGCACTTTTTCTAAATCAATTTCGGCACCATATCCACCCGCATCTGCTAATTCAACTGACGCACACGCAATTCCACCTGCGCCTAAATCTTTAAAGCCCACTTTTTCAATCCAATTTTTTTCTTGTAACAATTTAAATAAAGCATCATTGGCTTTGAGCAGATGCCGTTTTAAAAAAGCATTCGGTTCTTGCACGGCACCTTTATTTTGTTCTTTATTTTCAGTCTGAAGATCCGTTGATGCAAAACTCGCACCCCCAAAACCACTATTGTCCGTCGGTTTACCCACTAAAATAAAAACATGGCCCTGCGCCTCTTTTGGCGCATAGGAGTGGATGACTTGATCATCACGCACGATGCCCAACGTGACAACCGTCACTAAGCAATTTTCATTGTAACTTGGATCATAATAGACATCGCCAGCCAGTGTCGGCACCCCAATGGGGTTGCCATAGCCTGCAATACCTGCCACCACTTCATGATGGATCCAATGGGTTTTTTGCCGGTTGATATCTCCAAAACGCAAACCATCTGCAATCGCAATCACTTCAGCACCCATGCAGCATACATCGCGCACATTACCGCCAACACCCGTTGCTGCCCCTTCATAAGGAACAATTTGGGAAGGATGATTGTGAGACTCATGACTCATCACAATACCATAACGTTTGCCCGCTAAATCACGAGCAACTTCGACAATGCCCGCATCTTCTTTGGCACCCAAAATAACATTGGGGCCATCCGTCACTAATGTCTTTAAATGTTGACGACTTGATTTATAGGAGCAATGTTCTGAGCCTTGAATTGACCATAACACAAGTTCAGCTAAAGTAGGCGGGCGTTTTAGAATGGTGTTTTGAATCGTTAACACTTCATCAACTGTTAAAACCAAGCGGTATTCTCGCAATAATGCCAAAACAGCATCGCGAGATAAGTCGGCAAAATCGAGGGTCTTAGAATGAGCGAGTATCACAAAACAACTCTCCAATTTCAGGGCGCTAAGATAACATGAAATGGCAATGGTAAAAAGAGGTAGACTTCATTTAAGATAGGCTACATAATTTGCAACTTTTCTTCGTGCTTGGGTTAGGAGAGCAGAGAGTCAGATGACCAATCATGTAATTGAACTTCAAGGCGTGTCGAAGTCGATCCACGATCATCAAATTTTGTATGATATTGACCTTAAAGTACGTAATGGTGAATTCCTTACCTTGCTTGGACCTTCCGGTTGCGGCAAAACAACGTTATTACGTTTAATTTCAGGATTTGAAGAACCCACGACCGGCACTATTTTTATTAATGGTAAAAATGTCGATGGCTTGCCGCCGCATTTACGCCATGTGCATACGGTTTTCCAGAGCTATGCGCTTTTTCCCCATATGACCGTGTATGAAAACATTGCCTTTGGTTTACGCTGCCAAAAATTACCGAAAAAAGAAATCCATGAACGCGTGGCTGAAGTCTTAAAAATCGTCAAGCTGGAAAAATATACGCAGCGTAAGCCAGAGCAATTAAGCGGCGGACAGCAGCAACGAGTTGCCATCGCACGGGCAGTCGTCAACCGTCCCTTAGTTTTATTACTTGACGAACCCTTAAGCTCGCTGGATTACCGTTTACGTAAGACCATGCAAATTGAATTGAAGCAGCTGCAGCGCAAATTAGGCATTACCTTCATTTTTGTGACACACGACCAAGAAGAAGCCTTATCCATGTCTGACCGCGTTGTCGTCATGAATGAAGGCGGTATTGAACAAGTCGGCACGCCGCGCCAAGTGTATGAAAAACCGCAAAATTTGACCGTCGCAAAATTCATCGGTGAAGTGAATATTTTTGAAAGTGAAGTGATTGCCATCAATGACAATAAAATTACTGTCATGATTCAAGGTAAACAACGCATCGTCAAAAGTGCAATGCCTTTTCAACTCGGCCAAAAAGCCCATATTTTAGTGCGTCCAGAAGATTTACGCGTTTGGGACAATTCTGAAGTCGATGATACCAATGATATGTTCAGCGGGACGGTTGAAGAAGTTATCTATAAAGGAACAACCGTTGATTTGATGGTACGCCTTGCTAACAATCAATTAGTCGCCGCCACTGAATTTTTTGATGAAGACGATGATCGGTTGGAATATGCGATTGGTGAACAAGTCTGGACAACATGGCTTTCTGGGTGGGAGGTGATCTTGCCACATGAAGCATAACAATTTATTTAAACAATTTTCTTTATCTATTATTTGGGTTTGGCTCCTCATTTTTGCCCTGCTGCCTTTTGGTCTGGTAACCATTGCGAGCTTCATGAACCACAGTGAGAGTCATCTCATTGAATCACCCCTGACGTGGATCAACTATTTACAACTGAATAATTCCATTTATTTACGCATCTTTAAAGAATCTTTTTATGTCGCCACTTTTTGCAGCCTTATTTGTTTACTCTTAGGCTATCCTTTCGCTTATCTCATTGCTCGCACACAAAGTCGATTTAAGGGATTGCTCATTCTGTTAATTATCATTCCCTTTTGGACAAGTTCATTAATCCGTTGCTATTCGATGATTACCATTTTAAAACCGAAGGGCGTCATTAATTCTATTTTGATGTGGTCTGGCATTATTGATAAACCCTTGTCCTTACTTTTTACTGATACCGCAGTCATGATAGGTCTCGTTTATAATTTACTGCCTTTTATGGTGCTGCCGTTACTGACTAACATTGAACGTTTAGACGGCCGGTTAATTGATGCCGCACGCGATTTAGGCGCAAACCGGGTGACTACATTCAGAAAAATTATTTTGCCCTTAACACTTCCTGGCATCTTATCAGGCTGCATTTTGGTTTTTCTTCCTGCGATGACAATTTTTTATATTCCTGATTTACTCGGCGGTTCAAAATCTATTTTGCTGGGTAATTTAATTCAAAATCAATTTTTGATTGCACAAAATTGGCCTTTAGGATCTGCAATTAGCATTGTGCTCACCTTATTGCTCGCCGTGTTGCTATTAATTTATTGGCACAGTATGCGGCGTAACGCTCAAGTTCGAGATTTATTATGAAGCATTTACCTGCAGGATCCTACTTAACCGCTATTTATTTATTTTTTTATATCCCTATCATCGTACTAATTGTATATTCGTTTAATAATGCTCAATATTCGTTGTTATGGCATGGTTTTTCATTTCGTTGGTATCATGAATTATTTGCTGATACAGATTTATGGATTGCAGTCTGGCACTCAGTGCTATTAGGCGTTTTAGCAGCAACCATTGCCATGTGTATTGGTTCGCTCGCTGCAATCAGTTTATATCGCTACTTATTTTTAGGACGTAATGTACTTTACGGACTGATTTTTATTTTAATTTTATCCCCTGATATTGTCATGGGAATTTCTCTCTTGATTTTATTTAGTTTAATTAAAATTCCGTTGGGATTTTTAAGTTTACTGTTAGCGCATATTACTTTCTGTATTCCTTTTGTAGTGGTCACTGTTTATAGCCGTATTGTGAGTTTCGATCATTATATTTTTGAAGCAGCAAAAGATTTGGGTGCAACGGACACATTAATTTTAACTCGAGTCATCTTACCCTTATTATGGCCGGCATTACTGGCTGGATGGTTATTGAGTTTTACGTTATCACTCGATGATGTCATTATCAGTTATTTTGTCGCAGGGCCTGATTTTGAAATTCTACCACTCAAAATCTATTCTATGGTAAGATTGGGCGTAAAACCCGAGATTAACGCACTTTGCAGCGTTACCTTTATGTTGACACTCATATTAATCGTTATCTCAGAGCTCTCACTAAGGAAAAAGCTATGAGAGGTTTTGTCAGTTTAGTCGTTATTTTTTTTCTTGCATCCGCGACTTTTGCGGATAACGTTCTGAATGTTTATACGTGGTCAGGTGTTGTTCCTGATTTTGCTATTCAACAATTTGAAAAAGAAACAGGCATCAAAGTTAACTTTTCAACGTATGATAGCAATGAAATTATGTATGCTAAGTTAAAAGCAAGCAAAGATGCGGGATATGACATCATTGAACCTTCCAGTTATTACATCGACCGCATGCGTAAGCAAGATCTTCTTGAAAAAATTGATAAAACCAAGCTTTCGAATTTTAAAAATTTAAATCCGTTATTTTTAAATGCAGATTATGATCCGCATAATCACTACAGCATACCGTTTATTTGGGGAGCGACGGGTATTTTTGTTAATAAAAATTATTATGCTCCTAATAGCATCACTAAATGGTCTGATTTATGGGATAAAAAATATGAAAACCAGTTGATGCTGTTAGATGATTCCCGCGAAGTTTTTTCGATCGCTTTAAAAAGTTTGGGCTATTCAATTAACGATAGCGATCCTGAACATATTAAGAAAGCTTATTTAAAATTAAGAGAATTACTGCCTAACATAAAATTATTTAAAAGCGATGGGGTCATTACCATCTTGATTGATGAAGATGCAAATGTGGGCATGGCGTGGAATGGCGATCTTTACAAAGCAAAGAAAGAAAATGACAACCTGGCATTCATTCTGCCCAAAGATGGTTTTGTCCTCTGGATAGACAATTTTGCAATTCCTAAAAATGCCCCGCATCGGGAAAACGCGTATAAATTCTTAAATTTCATGCTGCGAGCAGATGTAGCGAAAGCGGTCAGCTTAAGCAATAACTTCCCCACCCCCAATTTAGCTGCACAAAAATCATTACCCGAAGATATCCGCGCAAACCCCATTATTTATCCTTCTAAAGAGACACTCCGCCGCGGCGAAATAGAACGGGATGTCAATGATTCTGCACTTGAGCTCTATGAAAAATATTGGGAAAAATTGAAAATGGGTGGCTAATCCTACAGACCTTCAAACAAAATACCCTGATATTTTTCTGAAACGCCATATAGACATTCCTGACTATTAACACCATAATGTGAAAATGAAATCGATAACCGCTTGAGGATTATGAATACCAAGATCTTGCAACAAAGTACGGTCATTCAGCTTATTTTTAACCGAAAACTCTTGCTTTACAGCCAGCGACCTACTGATAACGCGCACACGTTAAAGGAAAGATCATGCCTCGTTTTTTGCGCACAATACTAGCAGCCTCTTTCCTATTGTTTGCCCCTGCTGTTTTTGCAGCATCTTCCAATGTGGTTAATGTTTACACCTGGTCCCAAGAAATCCCAAACGCTGTCATTACTGAATTTGAAAAAGAAACTGGCATTCGTGTCAATTACACTTCCTTCGATAGTAACGAAATTATGTATGCCAAACTGCGCGCCGTCAAAAATTCTGCCTACGATGTCATTGAGCCTTCCAGTTATTATATCGATCGCATGCGCCGGCAAAATATGCTGGAAAAATTGGATAGGAGTAAATTAAGTCAATTTAAAAATTTGGATCCCGAATTTTTAAATTTACCCTACGATCCGCGCAGCCTTTATAGCGTGCCTTTTATTTGGGGCACCACAGGCATCTTCATGAATAAAAATTATTTTAGCGAAAATGAAGTATTGCAATGGTCAGATTTATTGAAAAAGAAATACGCAAACCAGCTGATGATCTTAGATGACCCGCGGGAAGCTTTTTCTATGGCTTTATTAATGCTTGGCTATTCGATTAACGATACAAACCCAGCACACATTAAGCAGGCCTATATCAAACTCCGCGAACTCATGCCAAACATCCGTTTATTCAACACCGATGCAGTCACTTCTATTTTGATTGATGAAGATGCAACCATTGGGATTGCCTGGAATGGCGATTTATTTAAAGCAAATTTGGAAAATAGTCAATTAATGTTTGTGTATCCAAAAGATGGTTTTGAAATTTGGGTCGATAATTTTGCTATCTTAAAAAGTGCGCCCCACAAAGAAAATGCGTATCAATTTTTAAACTTTATGCTGCGCCCAGATATTGCCAAAAGTGTGAGCATTAATATCAATTACGCAACAGCAAATCTCGCTGCAAAAAATTTGATGCCGCCTAGCATCAAAAATAATTCCGTACTTTATCCCTCTGCTGCACTGCTGCGTCATGGACAATTTGAAACCGATATTGGTGATGCAACATTTGCGTTGTATGAGAAATATTGGGAACAATTGAAGATGGGCGTTTAAGACGTAAGCTCCAGCTAAATGCCGGCTTTCGCCGGCATAATAAACAAAATTTATTGCATAAACCGCTCTGAAAATTCGTAAGGTTTTGACTGCAGATTGTTACCGCTGCAAATTGGGCTGGCCCATTTATCTGCACACGGATTATCGCGCGCAACCGACCACATTGACAAACCACCTATATTATTTTGGTTGGCAAAGTTTCGCAAAGTATCCACATTGGTTAATGTAAATTGTTCTACATTGACATCGTTCACACCAATCATAGGGGTCACTTCAACCATTTGCCATAAATTAGCATCGGTTTTTTCTGGGTAAAGTGTTTTTAGAAATTCAAATAAATTTGTTGCGGCTTGAATAGCGTATTGTCCCATATCATTAGTATAAGCAGGACCATAATCCATCGCCATGATATTCACCGAATAATTGAGATGAGCAGCAGTCGCTTGATTTACAATATCTTGTCCAGCAGCAGTTAATCCTTCTGGCAATACAGGCAATGTAAAACTGAATGAAAGCGTCGGATGAGTGCTTTGAATTTTTTGTAAAACAACCATTACTTTTTTGACATCCGCTGTGCCGTTTTCAATATCAAAATCTAATCCTTCCGGTTGATAGGTTTGAATGATTTGCTCATAAACATTCATTAATTGAGTTTCGCTGCATGCCTTTGATAAATCATTACCGGTAGCACCGCCGAGCGAAATAATGTATTTAATGTTATTAGTACGCATTTTATCTGTTAAGTGCGATCCCCATGCAATTTCTTTATTCGCAGCATAACTGGATTGGCCGCCCCAAGCGGGAAGGCAAGCACCCGCATCGGTAATAAAAGCAAGATGATAACTGTGAGCACCGCTGACCGTAATATCCATGGGCTCCATGTCCTGATAATGAGAATCCCAGTGGGCATTAATGGTTAAATCAGCATAAGGGCTAAAATGAACCGCCGCAAATGCAGGAGTAACAAGATTTATCGCCGCAATCAGAACAATTTTATTTATCATAAAATACCCATTAATCTTGAATTAGATTATATAATAAACAACAATGGGATTTTAGGCCAGTCATTTCCGTAGATAAGAATAATTTTTTTATTTATCAAGTAGTTGCCATTACCTTCATCATCACATAAGGATTGTAACTTTCTGTTTTAAACCCATATTTTTGATAAAGCCCATGCGCATCTTCTGTCATCAAAAACCAGCGGAAAACACCCCGTAAACGAGGGTGCTCTAACACATATTTCATCAACGCTTTGCCCACCCCTTTTCCGCGATGAGTATCATCAATAAACACATCCCATATCGAGGCAAATTCAGAAAAATCAGTGATCACCCGCGCAAAACCCACTTGTTTATTTTGGTAATGCACACTAAAACAAACAGAATTTTCAACGACTAATGCAAACCGCTCAGGCGGTAAACCAGTTGAATATCTCGATGGGATGCAAAGCAAATTATATAAATATTGAAGATCGACTTTCTTCTTATCAGCCGTTAATACATATTCGCCTACCTGC
The DNA here is from genome assembly GCA_964622455.1 of uncultured Coxiellaceae bacterium. GTDB lineage: Bacteria > Pseudomonadota > Gammaproteobacteria > DSM-16500 > DSM-16500 > CAZUQP01. The sequence continues at coordinate 58,840 of CAZUQP010000011.1, read as the reverse complement.
AGCTCAGGATAAGGTTTACGATAGGTCATAGATCAAACCCCTCTTATTTTGAATGATCTTTTTTTGATCAAAATTAGGTTGGCAACCGCTGGATCTCAGTATATCATAGGGGTCGATTTACTCATCTATCTTCTTTGGAGCACAGTATATTTATGAAAAAAATAGTCACAACGCTCATGACACTGATTGCTTATGCAAGCTTAGTCGGATGCGATAACATGACAAAACAAGACGTGGGAGTTGTCTCAGGCAGCGTAATCGGCGGCTTAGTTGGCAGCCAATTTGGTAAAGGCGGCGGTAATATTTTAGCAATTGGCGCAGGCGCTGTAGCTGGTGCTTTAATTGGCGGTGCGATTGGAAAAAATATGGATGACACTGACCGATTAAAGATGAACCAAGCCTTAGATAATAATTCACTAGGCCAACCTGCTTATTGGAAAAACCAAAACACAGGCAATAGCTACACTGTTGTTCCTACCCAAAATGTTACGGTCGATGGTAATCAATATTGCCGTGAATACCGTTCCACTGCAAACATTGCTGGCAAAAAACAACAAGTCTATGGCACTGCATGCAGGCAACCGGATGGCTCATGGAAAGCCGTCAGCTAATCTATGGCGATCAACTCAGCAGATCTTTTGATCTGTTGGGTTGGTTCTTTTTTGTGGATACGATTGATATTTAATTTTAAAGCAAATAGCAACGTAATTAACGCATAAAAAGCAATATAAAAAGCCGGCATTAAAAAAAAATGGATCTTATTCACTAGCCATACACAAACGAATGGTACACTCCCACCTAAAAATCCATTTGCAATATTGTAGGAAAATGATATTCCCGTATAACGTGCTTTTACCGGAAAATTTTCTACCAATACCACAGGCGTTGTTCCTTGCTCTAACGAACTTGCAATAGTCAATACACCTAAAAATAATAAAACAATCACAATATTATGTTGATATAAAAAATAATAACTTGGAATGATAATCAACAATATTAATCCAGCATTAAACAATAACATTTTATAGCGTCCCGTTTTGTCGCTAATGAAACCCGCTAAAGGAACCAAAAAAATCATGGTAATCATGAGAAAAGATTCTAAATGTGCTACACGCGCAAATGACAGATGAAGCGTTTGATTCAATACGATTGGAATATAGGCAGATATAAAATAATAAAAAGTGCTCCCCATGCAAACCAATCCAAAAGTGCGCAATAAATCACGCGCATTATTTTTAAAAACGAATATAATGGGATTTTCCGCGATAGTATCATTCTTTTGCATTTCATTAAAAATAGATGTCTCATCCAAATTTAAACGGGTAGCGTATATGATCAAACAAAGTATTCCACTGATTAGATAGGGGATGCGCCACCCCCAGCTTTTTAATGTTGCATCATCCATAAAAGTACTGACTAAAACTCCCATCACCATCGCTAAAAAAATTCCTGCATTTGCACCGCTTGCCGCAAAAGAAGCATAAAAAGATCGGCGATGGGCAGGAGCGCTTTCGCTAAGATAAATAATATTTCCGCTAAACTCTCCGCCTATACTGAGCCCTTGCCAAAGACGTATTACAACCAGCAAAATAGGCGACCAAATCCCAATGGTGTCATATACCGGAAGACAGCCGATCAATAGCGTGGGAAATGAAATCATGAGTACTGACAAACGCAATGTTTTTGATCTTCCCCGCTTATCGCCCAAATAACCAAATAATAAGGCGCCTAAGGGCCGGGAAAAAAATCCAATTGCAAAGACACTAAACGTTGCAAGCAATGCAGAATGAGGATCTGATTTTGGAAAAAATAATTGGCTGAAAAGCGCGGAAAAAATGGAAAATAATCCAAAATCATACCATTCTAAAATATTTCCTATGCTGCAACTCATGATAGAACTCTTACGCATCGCTTTCATCCGCTTGCTGAACTGCACTCTATTCTATAGTATTTCAGGAAATTATTCTGGGGAACATCGCTATGCAATCGATCGGCTTTATCGGTTTAGGGATCATGGGAAAACCCATGGCACTTAACTTACTGAATGCGGGATACCCCTTATCTGTATATGCAAGGCGGCCAGAAGTTGCAAGCCCTCTTACCAAAGCTGGCGCAAAAATTTATTCATCTCCCAAAGAATTAGCACCATTGGTCGATGTTATCATCACCATGGTACCAGCAACTGCTGATGTTGAAGAAGTATTGCTCGGTAAAAACGGCATCATTCACACGGCAAAACCGGGTTGCATTGTGATTGATATGAGCACCATTTCAGCGGCAGCCACGGTACGCATGGCGGCTAAACTTCAAAAAAAAGAAATTAATATGCTCGATGCGCCTGTCTCCGGCGGTGAACAAGGCGCGATGGATGCAACCTTGACTATTATGGTGGGCGGAAAAGCGAGCACTCTTGAAAAAGTGCGTCCCCTTTTAAAAAAATTAGGCAAACAAATTACTCATGTGGGTGATCATGGTGCAGGACAAGTTGCTAAAGCATGCAATCAAATTATTATTGCGGAAACGATTATTGCAGTCAGTGAAGCATTTGCTTTAGCGAAAGCCTCAGGCGTAGATCCTGCTAAAGTGCGCGAAGCATTAATGGGCGGCTTTGCTGCCAGCCGTGTTCTTGATATTCATGGTCAACGCATGTTGGATGGTAATTATAAACCGGGATTCAAATCGGTTTTACATCGAAAAGATATGCATTTAGCGTTAGAACAAGCACGGGAGGCAGATGTCAGTTTAACAGGCGCTGAACATGCCATGCATCATTTAGATCGTCTCGTATTAAAAGGTCATGGAGAACTTGATTCATCGGCGATGCATTTATTGATTGAGGAATAATCAATGGCAAAAGTAAAAATCACTCACACTTGTCAATCATGCGGCGCGCAATTTCCTAAATGGTCTGGACAATGTTTAGGGTGTGGCGCTTGGAACAGTATTATGGAAGAAGTCATGCAAGCGGTTTCTAATCCGCGTTATCAAGGATATGCGTTAAGTGAACCGATTATCATCCCGATGACAGACATCACACTGCAAGAAAAAGAATCCCGTTTATCTACCGGCTTGCAAGAATTAGACCGCGTCTTAGGCGGCGGTTTGGTCATAGGATCTGCGGTGTTACTTGGCGGTGATCCCGGGATTGGTAAATCCACTTTATTACTGCAAACACTCTGTCACTTAAGTCAAGATGTAAAAGTTTTATATGTCACCGGCGAAGAATCCCTCCAACAAGTGACGCTTCGCGCGAGGCGTCTTGGTCTCCCTGAAAAAAATTTACCGTTATTAGCTGACACTCAGGTTGAACGTATTTTAAAACTCGCACAAGATGAAAAACCGCGCGTCATTGTCATTGATTCTATCCAAACGATGCATACTGATTTACTGCAATCAGCGCCCGGTAGTGTTGGCCAAGTGCGGGAAAGCGCTGCGCAATTGGTAAAATTTGCAAAACAAACAGAAACAGCATTGTTTTTAGTCGGCCATGTGACTAAAGAAGGCACGCTAGCCGGCCCGCGTGTGCTTGAACATATGGTTGATACTGTGTTGTATTTTGAAGGTGAACAAGACAGCCGTTACCGATTAATCCGCGGCATCAAAAATCGTTTTGGCGCAGTGAATGAATTAGGGATTTTCGCAATGACTGAAAAAGGATTGCGTGAAGTGAATAATCCTTCAGCCATTTTTTTATCGCGTTATGAAAAACCTGTTTCTGGCAGTGTCATTATGGCAACCAAAGAAGGTAGTCGCCCATTACTCGTTGAAGTACAAGCATTGGTTGATGAAAGTCATCTGGCAAATCCGCGAAGAGTGTGTGTGGGGCTTGATCCACAACGGTTATCGATGTTGCTTGCCGTGTTACACCGCCACAGTGGAATTCCGACATTTGATCAAGATGTATTTGTTAATGCCGTCGGCGGCGTACGGATCACTGAAACCGGCGGTGATTTAGCTGTATTACTCGCCGTATTATCCAGTTTACGCAACCGGCCTGTGCCGCAAGATACCATTATTTTTGGCGAAGTGGGTCTGGCTGGCGAAATTCGCCCCGTGCAAGGCGGACAAGAACGGTTGAAAGAAGCGGCAAAACACGGATTTAAACAGGCCATCGTCCCGCATGCCAATGCCCCTAAAAATTCGATTGATCACATGAAAATTTTCGCCGCCCAGTCATTACCAGAAGCGGTGGAGTATTTTAAAAATTTGTGATACCAATGTAAAATATACACCTATATTCCCAATGAAACTGTTATAATATACCTGTATATTTTCACGGATAAATACCAAGATGAAACGCTATCTTATTGATAAATTAAAAGATTGGCTTCTGTCACCTGCTCGCAAACCCGCTGTGCTCCGAGGCGCGCGGCAAGTGGGCAAAACATGGATTGTCAGAGAACTTGCGAAGCAAACAGGCAAGCAGCTGATTGAGCTTAATTTTGAAAAACAGCGTTCCCTTGCCATTCATTTTGAAAGTAACAATCCATCGACGATTCTATTAAATTTGGAAAGCGCGTTAAATCAACCTATTCATCCAGCAGACTCTATTTTGTTTTTAGATGAAATTCAGGCTGTACCCGATCTATTCGCAAAATTGCGATGGTTTTATGAAGACTTGGCCGAGCTTCCTGTAATTGCTGCAGGATCATTGCTGGAGTTTGTATTAGAAAATCATACATTTAGTATGCCCGTTGGACGTATCCAATATTTCTTTATTGAACCCTTAGGATTTGAAGAGTTTTTATTAGCAAAAAATGAAACGCATTTACTATCAGCCATAGAAAAAGTTTCTTTTGAAAAATCACTTAATACACCACTGCATGATAAAGCTAATCAATTATTCAAAGAATTTGTCACGGTAGGCGGTATGCCAGAAGCGGTTTCTACTTGGATTAAAACATCTTCGTTGGAAACACTTGCAGAAGTGCATAATAATTTAATTTATACTTATCAAGATGACTTTATGAAATATGCGGGAAAATTATCGATTACTTATTTGGAGGAAGTGTTACACGCGGTTCCAAAATTATTAACGAAAAAATTTATTTATAGTCACGTGGATCCCGCCGCGCGGCATGAGAGTATTAAACGAGCACTGAGCTTGTTATTAAAATCGCGCTTATGTCATAAAGTGCAAAGTACAAGCGCAAATGGCATTCCTCTTGGCGCTGAAGTCAATTCAAAAGTATTCAAAATTATCTTGATCGATGTAGGTTTAGTTTCAACGATGCTAGGCTTAAAGCTACATCAATTTAGTAGCATAGAGGATATTTTACTTATCAATAAAGGAGCCCTGGCAGAACAAGTCGTGGGACAATTATTACGCTTATTATCGCCATGTTATCTTGAACCAACATTACATTATTGGAGCCGTGAATTAACAAGTTCGAGTGCTGAAATTGATTATTTAATTCAAGACAATCAACGATTGATTCCGATTGAAGTGAAGGCTGGCGTTGAAGGAAAATTAAGATCATTGCATCAATTTATGAGTGAAAAACCGTGGAAACTTGCAATTCGTTTTTATGCGGGGCCCGTTCAACGCGACCACATCAAATCAAAAACAACAACAGGTGAACTGAATGATTATGAATTAATTTCATTACCATTTTATTTGTTGGGTCAATTATACAGATTGCTGGGCGCCAAGAACCCTGTGGTTTAATTCTAGGGTCTGTTGAGAATTGAAATTTTTTAATCATTTTACGAAAAAACAGGATGTTTTTGAGAGTCAAACCCGATCAAGGAGAGCGTGTTTGACGCTAAAATGATTAAAAAATTTCAATTCTCAACAGACCCTACGATTTTACTTTCACATGCACCCGCTGTGTGATGCGGGTCAATAATTCATAGCCGTTTGTATCACTATGTTCAGCAACCGTTTCAACCGGCATCCCTTCTCCCCACAATAATACAGGGTCGCCCACTTTAGCATTCGGTTGAGTGCGTAAATCAACCGTTATCATATCCATAGAAACACGTCCCACTAACAGGGAGGGTTGGCCATTCACTAAAAGTGGTGTGCCATTGCGCGCATGACGCGGATAACCATCGCCATAACCAATTCCAACGACACCAATCCGCATATCTTCAGGGCACATCCATGTTCCGCCATAACCAACACGCGCGTTTTTTTTCACATCATGAATCGCGATTAACTCAGAACTTAACGTCATCACTGGTTTTAATGCATGCTCGCATCCAGTGCGCCCCGGGAAAGGAGATGCGCCATATAACATAATCCCCGGACGCACCCAATCAGCATGTGTTTTTTCGAAAGCAATAATGCCCGCAGAATTCGCAAGGCTTTTTGGGCCTTTTAATAAAGCAGTTGCTTCATTAAAAATTTCAATCTGCTGCAGCGTTTTAGAGAAATCAGATGAATCTGATTCTGCAAAATGCGTCATGAGGCCAATCGGTTTTTTAACAGCCTCACAATTCATTAAACGAGAATAAGCAGTTTTAAGATAGGTAGGATCAAATCCTAAACGATGCATGCCTGTATCGATTTTCAACCAGACTGAAAGCGGCGCAATATTTCCTGCTTTTTCCAGCATTTCAATTTGAGACACATGATGCACGATGAGGATGAAATCATTTAGAACTGCGCGCGGTAATTCATCCGCTGAAAATAATCCTTCCATTAAAATAATTTTATTTTTGACACCCGCTTGCCGCAACATGGATCCTTCTTCAGAACAAGCCACGCCTAAAGCTTCTGCATCTTCCAATGCACTCGCAATACGAACTAATCCATGGCCATAGGCATCTGATTTCACCATCGCAATCACTGAACTTTTAGGCGCAAAACGCCGTACTTCTTTTAAGTTATGTTTTAATGCTGCAAGATCAATGGTAATTTTTGCTGGACGGCTCATAGTTTTTTAATACATATTTCGAGTAAAGTTTTCAAAGCGCGTGTATTGACCTAAGAACGTTAATCGCAATCGGCCAATCGGACCATTACGCTGCTTTGCAATAATAATTTCAGCACTTCCCTTATCAGGACTATTTTCGTTATACACTTCATCGCGATAAATAAAGAGAATCAAATCGGCATCTTGTTCGATCGCACCTGATTCACGTAAATCAGACATCACCGGTCGTTTATCTGAACGCTGTTCAAGTCCGCGATTTAATTGTGATAAAGCAATCACAGGGACATTTAATTCTTTTGCTAATGATTTCAGTGAACGCGAAATTTCTGAAATTTCTGCCGTGCGATTTTCATTAAACCCAGGGATTTGCATTAATTGCAAATAATCAATCACGATGAGTCCAAGCGGTCCATGTTCTTTCGCTAACCGTCTTGCACGCGCGCGTAATTCAACAGGATTTAGCGCAGGCGTATCGTCAATAAACATCGGCACTTCTGATAAAATACTCACAGTCGACATCACACGCGGCCAATCTTGTTCTTCAATTTTTCCGGTACGAATTTTTAATTGATCAATGCGCGATAACGAAGATAATAAACGCATGACGATCGCTTCCCCTGGCATTTCCATGCTAAAAATAGCCACCGGTAATTTACTCATGACCACGTGTTCTGCAATGTTCATCGCAAATGTGGTTTTACCCATCGATGGACGCCCTGCCACAATAATCAAATCTGCGCGCTGCAATCCCGATGTCATGTCATCTAAATCATGATAACCCGATGAAATACCAGTGATAGGATCATCTAAATTAGCGAGCGTATCAATCCGCTCCATCGTTTTTGCTAAAAATTCGGTGATGGTCACAGGACCGCCGCTTCTCGCACCTTGTTCACTGATGGAAAATACTTGCCGCTCAGCTTCATCCAATAATTCGGTGCTGCTGCGTCCTTCTGGATTAAAAGCATGACTTGCAATATCATTTGCTGCTGCGATCAATTGACGTAAAACGGAACGTTCACGCACAATGTCAGCGTATGCTTTAATATTCGCAACACTTGGGGTGTTATTAGCTAATTCAAAAAGATAAACTTCACCGCCCGCATTATCTAATTCATGAAGTTCTCGTAATGCCTCAGAAACAGTTAAAACATCCAGCGGTTTATTTTGTTCAACCAATTTATTCATGACGCGATAAATCAAACGATGGTCATGGCGATAAAAATCACTTTCACGCACTCGATCGGCAATTTGATCCCAAGACCGGTTATCCAGCATCAAACCACCCAACACCGATTGCTCGGCTTCAATGGAATGCGGCGGGACTTTGACAAAATGCGCATCGCCCGCGTTTGACTTGGGACGTTTTAGGGTAGAAGTATCCATAGGCATCCACTATCTAAATAATAGGAATTTTCGCATTATTAAGAAAAGTTGTCCAAAGGTTATGGACTTTCTTTCCCAACACCATATGTCAAAGACAAAAATGACAAACTACCCAATACTACAAAAAGAATAGCGAGAGGAATCTGATTATGGGCATGCAGTTTTGCTGCCAATCCGCTTGCTGTTGCTCCGCCAAGCACTTGAAAACAGCCGTATAATGCTGCCGCAGTCCCTGCCATTTCGGGAAAGGCATGAAAAGCGCCAGCCGAGGCATTTGCAAATGATAAACTGGTCCCAACACAAAAAAGCATAAGGGGCAAGACAATGACCGCTACATTGAGCAGTCCTCCTAATCCCAACAACAACATTAAAACACCGCTTGTCATCATGCAAAAAGTTCCTAAGCGAAGCATAAACGGAATTCCTTTGTGAACCACATAACGGCTGTTAATAAAACCACTAGTCAATATACCTGCGCCAATAAAAAATGACAGCCAGCCAAATTGCACGGGGTTTAAGCCGATCACCGTTTGGAATAAAAAAGGTGCTATTGTCAGATAAGCCGCTAATCCTGCATAAGCCATGGCCGCACAAAAGGTGTAACTGATAAATGTTCTATTGAAAAGCAATACAGTATAATTTCGGCATGCTACTTTTAAACGTGTTGCCATAGGATCCAAATGCTGATTGGTTTCTGGGAGAACATGATAGACAAAAATAAATATGCAGCTCGTATATAAAAATAAGATGAAAAAATTCATTCGCCAAGATAAATAATGTTGAATATATCCGCCAATCATCGGAGATGAAGCAAGCACAAAAGCACCTGCCATCCCCAACTGTGATGACGTTCTCGCTAAATGACTCCCGCTCAATAAATCACGGCTAATGGAACGACCAATGGAGGTGCAAGCGCCTGTACCAATTCCTTGTAAAAAACGTCCTGCAATTAATACGATAGCTGATGATGCGCTAAAACAAATGAGAGATCCCAATATACTCAAACCCATGCCAAACAATATCGGTTTACGCCGCCCAATACGATCAGAAATGGGCCCATAAAATAAATGAGACACACTAAATCCCAACAAATAAACAGACAACGTTAACTTAATCATTGCAGGGGTACTGGATAAAGCTTCAGTAATGGCAGGAAGCGAAGGCAAATACATATCTGCAGTAATTTGCCCCAACGTAACAAACAATAATACTGCGATAAAAATCTTAGGTGTCATGATGAGATGATATCATTTTAGAAGAAGTATAGAGATCTATTTTGTTATTCCATTTTTTCAATTCACTTTCTTAAGTCGGCTACTCTTCCTTTTTTTTCACTGTGACTTTCATCTGTTTTTACTACTATTACTGCTTCTTTCCCCTTGTCAAAAAAGGGAGCTCTTCCTCTTTCGGGATAACTGGCACAGAGGGTAATAGTGGTCGGCGTGTCTTCCTCACGCTCTTGTTTCATCGCACGGCGTATATCACCCAGAAGCACAGTGGCCAATTGAATACGTTCATCTTCAGTGCAATAGCGCCCAGTGATGTCAGCAATCCTATCATGAAATGCTTGTCCTTTGTCACGCGCAGAAATCCTATCATGGAATGTTTGTCTTTCATCATGCGCAATATCACTTAATGGTAATAATTCCTTCCTGCATTGAGCTATCAAGTCGCCTGCGGTTGGTCCATTGCTTTTTTTGATCGCATTATCTATCCAATGCAATTGAAGACGAATTTTCTGCTTATTTTCGTCTAGATTCTTTAAGTATGATTCTAACGCTCTGTTTAACAAATTGTCATTTCCGTTAATAGAAATCTTCTTCTCTTTAACACGCAGAAAAATTTCAATACCAGGATTCAATGATGAGAAATGATTAAAAACATTTAGAAGGAGTGATATATTTTTAGAATCGGTAACTTGAATACCCAGCTCATCTTTGTCCATAGTAATTACGAAATCTTTGTCCGGTAGTCCAAATCCATATAAAATCTTCTTCGTTTTTTCTTGTAGCACACCCTTAGTTTGTGAGCCTATGGTCCGTTGAGGTTGTTTTTGTTCTGCATCTGCAGAGTAATTCTTTGTTTGCTCTTTTGCGTAATTATCCATGATAAGCTTCTGTACTTCTCCTGCTGATCTGTCCCACACATCTTGACTAATACTCTTCGTATCAAGATAGTTTTTTATATTATTAGGCAATCCATCAAAAGGAATTAAATATTCTTGTGATGGTGCTCCTAACCTAGTATCCGACATAGATGCACCTCGTTTTTCTTCGCTCTGTGCAATAATAAATACCTTTTCTTAACACTTTATTAAGATTGATATAAAAAATGAACAGTTAATAGAGCAGGGCCCTCTAATGAGAGTCCTGTATTAAGTTAAGGAATAAGTTGTTGTATAGTTGAGGAATGATAAAAAAACTAACCTTCAGAAACCACGCTTAATTTCAATATCACACTGACATCACTATGCAAATCCACTTCAATTTCATAATCACCCGTTTGGCGCAATACACCCGCTGGCAAATGAATTTCACTCTTGCTGATTTCAACGCCTGCTTTATTCACAGCAATCGCAATATCGCGTGTGCCGATTGAACCAAATAATTTTCCTTCTTCGCCCGCTTTTGCAACAATCGTAATCACTTTTAATGCTTCGAGCGCTTGCTTTCTCACTTCTGCCGCTTTCACTTTTTCTGCTGCCACTTTTTCAAGCTCCGCACGACGCGCTTCAAATTTAGCAATGTTAGCAGGTGTTGCATAAACGGCTTTGCCTTCAGGCACTAGAAAATTACGCCCATAGCCTGGCTTCACATTGACTTTATCGCCGAGCGCCCCTAAATTACGAACTTTTTCAAGTAATATCACTTCCACGTTAACACCTCATTTTTAAATTAATCTTCGCTCACGAAAATCAAATAGACTATCTAATAAACCTACAAAGGCAACGATAAAAACACCTATGTAAGACAAAAATAAAATGCCTAAATACACTAACATCAACCAAAGCCAAGCCGTTTTATTTGTGGCAAGTAAGTGATGAATCAAACTTAATCCAGCCGCACAAAATGCAGTGACTGCAATCGGTAAAAGCTCCAAACTAAACGATTGGCCAAGATAAGCTAAACCCACTACTCCCACAAAAATAATTGCAGATAGATAACTCAACCGAATCTGATACAATTCTTTGCGTAATCCACCTGGATTAAATAAAATCGCCTGCCACCATCTTGCCAATAACAATTGCAAAACTGCATTAAATACCGCGGACACTACCATAATCCCTGTTGCGTACCGTTTAAATTCTTGCACGCTGGCTGCGAGTTTTGCTTGCATACCTTCTGAAACAACCGTATCACCTTGAACAGTTGCTTGTTCCACCATTTTATTCAAATAATGTGTCAATTCCGCCACCCACCAATTTTGAATATTGGGATACGCTAAATAAATCACCGCAACAATCATGATTCCTGATAACGCTGCGCCCTCAATCACCAAACTCCAATTGCTATAACGCCGCAACACCAGCGCATAAAGCCAAGTTAACACATTAATTGCAACGATCACGCTCGTTGCGATAAAAACCAGTTCTGCTTCTTCTGATGCTCCGTACGCAGCATAACTGAATAGGTAAGGCAAAATCGCAGCACCCAAAACAAACGTACCCTCGAATGCACCCTTGCGTAATGTCACGAGTGCTGCAATCAAAATACTGATACTGCCGCCAATCAATGGAATAAATGAAAATAAAAACGCCACTCCCATTGCTTTCAAGCGGCTTTGCAAAACAAAATCCGTCAATCGGCGTAGTAACATAGACTGCTTATAGCATCCTTGTACCCAGAAGCTTTAATGCTTATCGCAATACGGCAGCAAAGCTAAAAAACGTGCTATTTTAATTGCCTTAGCCAATTGCCGTTGATACTTTGCTTTTGTTCCTGTAATTCGGCTCGGAACTATTTTACCATTCTCTGTAATAAATTTTCGGAGAAGATAAACTTCTTGATAGTTAACACTATCAATTTTATTGGTAGTAAAATAACAAAACTTTTTACGACGAAAATACGTAGACATAACAACTCCAATTATTTATTTATCTGCCTCTGCACCTGATTCAATTAAATGGCCTGGTTCATTCTCACCCATAGGGATTTTTCTGCCTCGACCTTTATAGCCATGACCGCCTTCAGAGTCATAATGTCCGCCGCTGGTTGTTTCACCGCGATTATCTTTTTCTTTCAATAAGGGGGAAGGCTCTTTAACTGCCTGTTTGACATTTAACACCAGGTTACGAATGACGGCATCGTTATAACGAAACGCATTATTTAATTCATCGAGCGTTTCTTTATCGCACTCAATGTTCATTAAAATGTAATGGGCTTTTAAAATTTTGTTAATAGGATAGGCTAATTGACGACGGCCCCAATCTTCCAAGCGGTGAATTTTACCCTTTCTCTGGGTAACAATGTTGCTATACCGCTCGACCATCTGCGGCACTTGCTCACTTTGATCAGGATGGACTAAAAAAACAATTTCGTAATGTTTCATGTACTTAACGCTCCTCATGGGTAAAGCCTTACTCGCAATTTCGCAAGGGAAGGCAAGGAGAAAATCACTTTTTAATAAATGACCTTCGAAAAGCTGGTGATTGTACGCAAAAGAGCCTAAAGACGCAAATTTTTTATCTGTTAATCAAGGAATTCGCCTTGACAAATCGACCCTAAAACTTTGAGAATAAGCGCCTGCTATGGCTATGTAGCTCAGCTGGTTAGAGCGCGGCACTCATAATGCTGAGGTCGGTGGTTCGAGTCCACCCATAGCCACCAAGTGTGATAATGTTCCTATAAAAAATTTTCTTTTTCCAAACAATCACAGCTCGATCACATATCTTGGCGAAAAAGACTGTTGTTTTACTTCAGCACTTACAATTTCGTTAGTTTTATACGCTTTAATCTGATTAGTTCTGGCAGCACCTCTTGTCAATTCATAAACGTATAATAGTTGATTTCCTGTTCTAGGCTGTCTCAATGAATATGGCTGAACCAATCGCCTTGCGCCATGATATCCAACTTCAATGCACAATCTATTTCGCGCCGCATATCTAATTTGATCAATGTATCTTGAGAATGTAATATTAGTATCCTGCCCAATACCAATTCTTTTTGCTTGCATGATTGCAAGTTCTGGGAAATGTACTCGCGGTAATAGTATTTCCCCTTCTTTTTGGGAAATTGTAGCAAGAACTGGCTCAGCAGAATGCTCATCTATCCACCATGATAAAGCTGGCCTTAAATCGTTATAAAAACTTTCCGCAGGAGGTAACACCTCTAATTGATGACCAAGCTGATCATCCCAGCCTGCTTTTAATTGTGATAAATCAAGCTGAGAGAGTATAAGATCCACTGCAGCTCAAAACATAATCTTTTTCCACTGTTGTTGGTGGCAATTGCAAAGTGCTAGCGAGCGATGATATTTCTTGTTTTAAAATCATGTAAGATCGCCTAAAGGGATATTAACGCGAATTCCCCATTTAGTAATAATTGGTCCGGTACTTGATCCATGCGGATCGAGATTGATGATTCCCGTCTTAATATTTGTGTGTAGCTTTTCTAGTAGTGATAGCGGAAACTGTTTGAGGTTTTCCACGATAAACCCTAATCGTTTAAAAACAGCTCCATGTCCCAATTTTTCCGCATATTGGCATAACATCTCGGGATTTGCTTCTTTGTGCTGAAAGTATTCTCTGACAATATCTATTGTGTGTCGCCCACCACCCCCAATTTCAGGATCATCCAAAACATCGATGATGGTTCGGTGAAGATCTGCAATCTGTATTTGTGTATTGCTAGACCATATTTTTTTTTATGCCAAAAATATCCTCCGGTGCAATTGATTTAGTTCTATATTTCAAGCCAGAAATCAGAAGCTCGTTTTTTCTTTGCTTCTTCGTTGTGAATACAACAGTTGAATTAAAAATCTGCTCTGTTAACTCCCAATGCTCGGCTGCCGTCCAACCAGAAATATAACATGGAGAAAATAACTCTACAGCAATAGCCCAAGCATCTTCTGGTATAGGATTCACGCTTTCAGATCCGAGAGGAACAATACGATAAATTCCTGATCGTAGACGCTGTATCCAGCCTTTTTTGCAGAGTCGAGAGAGCATTAGGTTTGATATTGCTCTAGTAAAACCTAGTTCATTTTCTAAGTCACTCGCACGCATTACAGGCTTCCCAACACGGCTCATGGCATCTAAAACATGCCTTTCCGCTTGGCCTATGCCTGCCTGAGCATCATTATATTTTAAGTTCATACAATATCTAAATAAGCTATTATTTACACTATTACTATAACAAGAAATATATCTAAAATGCAATTAATATCTCAAAATGATATTAAACACACTTTAAATATAATAAAACATAAAGAAATGAACAACTAGCTTCTTTTATGGCTTCTATAAAAATTCTCTATTCCCTCACTTTCGGCGCCTGACAACTTTGACTAATTTTTTTAAAGATATTATCCCTAATTTCGACGCAGCAACATTATCGCCTATCCTAAAACTTATCTCCTGCAATAAAGATAATCTGGAAGATACTCTCAAGGGTGTTATCCCATCACAAACAGAATATGCACATCATGCAATTCCACTCTTGAAGCTATGCCCTATACTATGTGTCGATAATGACGATCGTAGAGAATCGCCAATAAGCACCCGGATGATTGCCCCATTACCTCACCTCAATTTAAACTAAAAAAGTTGTATCCATCTCTTGACCAAATAGATACAAACATGCATACTTTGTATCTATTCAATAAAAGATGAAAATAAACTTATGAAATTAATTGAAATAGGCGTCCTTAGAAAGCAACCACAAGGCTTCAAGGCCTTCATTCCCCACCCATTTCCTCCTAAAAGCGGCTTTGATTTTGCACATAACATATTGGTAAAAAATGAAAAAGCCACACGACTCATTGGAAAACTTGATGGGGTTACAAAACGTCTTCCTGACATAGATTTTTTCCTTCTTATGTATTTAAGAAAAGATGCTGCATCTTCAAGCCAAATTGAAGGAACCATGGCAACCATGGTTGATGCTATTGAGGCAGAAGTAAACACAAATGCGAACATTCCATCGGACGTAGATGATATTTTGCATTATATTAAAGCGGTTAACTATGGAATAAAGCGTGTAAAAGAAGATGATTTTCCAATCACCTTGCGGTTTATACGAGAACTCCATAAGAAACTTATGCACGAAGCACGAGCAACCCATTTCAGTGATCCAGGGGAGTTTAGGAAAAGCCAAAATTGGATAGGCGGCACCCGGCCTGATAACGCAAGATTCGTTCCACCACCTGTTGCTGACATGCAAACATCTCTTAATGATCTAGAGAATTTTTTGCATGCAGATAGCCCTATACCCACTGTGATAAAATCCGGGTTAATCCATGCGCAATTTGAAACTATCCATCCCTTTCTAGATGGCAATGGCAGAACAGGAAGAATGTTAATTACTTTTTACTTATGGAAAGAAAATTTTTTAGAATACCCTGTTTTGTTTTTATCGTCCTATTTCAAAAAACATCAAAATACCTATTATGAGAAACTCTTCAGCTACCATAATGGGAAAATTTTTGAATGGGTAGAATTCTTCCTTGATGGTGTTATTGAAATAGCCAACGAAGCAATTGAGATTGTCGATAAAATCACAAAGCTCAGGGAGAAAGACATGCAAAAAATACAAATGTTTGGCAAACGAGCTGCTGAAAGTGCTGTGCCCGTACTGCGCGAACTATATAAACAACCTATTGTGAACAATGCTCTCCTCCAGAAATGGACTGGCTTTACAAGAGCTGGGGCACAAACTGTCATTGAACGATTTATTAAAATAGGAATTCTTACGCCAAAAGATAAAGATAAAAAATATGGTCAGTCTTATGTTTATAAAGAGTATCTTGATATTTTCATAGGAAATGACAGGTAATCTAGGCAAAAATCAAGCCGCCTCTACCAACTTCGCCACCGCCCATCACTCATAGGAATTCACTGAGACACATTCAAATTTAGCACTCATAATGCTGAGGTTGGTGGTTCGAGTCCACCCATAGCCACTCAAATTAGAATTTTTTCTCTTTTCTCGTTACACGCATAAACCAAGCCTTTAACATAGGCCAAAAAGCAACGATCGCCACTAAAAGCGTAAATAGCAAAACTGCAACGACCATCTGGATAACATCAAATTTAAGCGCATCGCGCGAAACGAATAAACTCGTAATAAAACCCGCTAAAACCAGAAGTACCCTCACAATCCATCCCAGCATAATACTTCCCCTATTCCCTAGATCTTTAACGTCAAAAACTAATATATTGATCGTTTTCAATGGCTATGCAAAGATAATTTAAATCATGGAAAAAAATGCCGCCCAACGGAGATAAAAATGACTATGGATAAGTCAAGCAAACAGGACGACCCTGTCGATTTCTCGCTAGTATCAGGTGGATTACTCTATCGGTTTTATTTGTGGACTGGGTTAGCAAAAAAACCACTTCTACTATTCAAGCGACGAATCTTAGCCATTTGTTTATTTGCCTGGCTGCCTTTGCTCATTCTGACAGTCTTCACAGGGGTCGCTTTCGGCGGCGTAAAAGTGCCATTCATTTATGACATTGATGTGCATGTGCGATTTCTGATATCACTTGCACTGCTCATTTATGCAGAAGTCATTGCTCATGACCGACTTCTTATCGGTGTTATTTTTTAAATAAAAAATATTATTTAAAACAATCGAAAACATAATCTCGCCTCAAATCTTTTTCTGCATATGCAATCTGCCAATCAGGTCTGATGAGAATATATTGAATAGCATAGGTGTTTTTCGGTAAATTTAAAATATCTAATCTCATATGATGTTGATTAAATTTTTCTTGCCATGCTTCAATTAATTTTAAATCTTCTTCGCCAGAAACAATCAGTGTCCAGGCAGTTGCTGATAATATTTTATAAATAGATGAATGATGAGGGAGCGAGACGTGCGGCAAAAAATATCCCGGAGCAACGGTTGGTTGATAAATAGAATTTTCCATCGGAACAGTAGATTGATCTTTTTGTAATAACGTTAACGGCGAATCAAAATAAGCATAGCCCATGGTCGCACCCAAAGAATGAGCGTGTTGTTTTGCAAGAATCGCATTGCCTTTAGCAAATCCTTCAGGATCTTTCAGAGGATCATGTTCTTTTCGAAGAATCATCATATCATCCGCATTTTTCTGTGCCGCTTTAAGATTATTCAAACACACGGGGCGTCTTTCTTGTTCGTAAGTCTTAAGCAATTCTGGTTTTGCTTTTTGCTGAATAACAGCTGCTAATTTCCAACCAAAATTCACAACATCTCCAAGGCCGGTATTTAATCCAAAACCGCCCGTGGGTACAAATGCATGCGCACTATCCCCCATTAAAAAAACACGATTGTTTTTAGAAAAAGAATTAGCGAGTTGAATATGCATATTCCAAAAATGCGCTTGAATAATTTTTTTTGCGAAAACAATTCCAGTCAGTTCTTCAATTAAAGAATTGATATTCATTTCTTCAATGGATTGAGCAATTCCATCATCTCTGATTTGGGCATACCATAATCCCCGCGCAAGATCGATCGCCCCAAGCGCACCGGGTCTTTCACTCTCAAGAAGATAATATAAAATTCCTTTTTCAACTGTAATATGTTTTGCTAATTCAAGCGATTCAAATATGATATTAATAACACGCGCAGGTTTTGCAAGTGCTTCAAAATCAATGCCCACTTTTTTACGAACAATGCTATTGGCGCCATCGCAGGCAACAACATAGGGTGCAGAAAACTGAATTCGTTCATTTAAATGATTTTGCGCATCAATCATTACAGTCTCTTTATCAAGAGACACATCCATCACAGCATGCTGTTTTAAAAAAGTGACACAAGGAAAATCATTTAATCGTTGACGCAACACTTCTTCCGTCAACCACAAAGGAATACGCGAACCGCGCTCAGGTGATATTTCATCATTTAATTTTGAATTAGAACTGCTAACTGCATAAGTTTTACCATTCAATCCCGAAC
The DNA here is from genome assembly GCA_964622455.1 of uncultured Coxiellaceae bacterium. Classification (GTDB taxonomy): domain Bacteria; phylum Pseudomonadota; class Gammaproteobacteria; order DSM-16500; family DSM-16500; genus CAZUQP01. The sequence goes on along the minus strand of CAZUQP010000011.1, from coordinate 40,472 downwards.
ACCAAACACCTTGAATAGGATAATCAGGTGGCAGCAGCTGCTTAGCTTTTAATTCTTCCGCTAATTTCCAACGGATAAAAAATTCCATGGATCTTGCATTGAGTGATTGTGCACGCGGCGATAAAAGCGGTGTTGCATATTTCTCAAGAAGTAACGTATTAATTTGATGAAGACCCAATTCTATTCCTAAAGCAGCGCCCACTGGCCCGCCGCCTGCAATAATCACATCATAATGTTGCATGATGACTCCTCGTTAAAAATAAAATTTAATATCTAAAATTATTACTTTTTTTAATCAATCCTTTTTCTTCTTTGCCCTGTTGATCACGCACTTCTTGATTGGGTTTCTGATAAAATCGATTCATCTGCGCAATAGGAGAGATAGGGCGTTCAGGTCTTTTTTCTTCATGGCTTAGCTCTGCTTTTAATTCTATAACCACTGCTTTTTTAGGTTTTCTACGTAAATCAATAGGGTCTATAGGTTTCAAATCTTCTTCCTGTTCCTTTATCCATGTCGTGATATCCATTAACATTAACGAGCGTCTTATGGCTTCATTAATATTTCTTCGCAGTTCGGGTTGATCTACTGTTTTTGCACTGGTTATGATAAAAAGGTCAGGTTTACGCAGCACCCCTTCTCGATCCTCCATTGTTCGCCGAGACTTAATAATGTTCTTGAACCATCGGGCAAGTGTTCGATAACCATAAAGATCGTCCGTATTCTCAGCCCATTTTTCAATATATTTCTTTGCTTCTTTCCGTATTTTTGAAACCTTATCTTTAGTCACTCGATCAAAATCAGCAGTTATTAACAAAATCTTGGTATATAAATATAAAAATGCGCGAACAGAACAGAAAAAAGCTGATCTATTTAATTGGTTAATACGGTTAACTACTGCAGGCAGATAATCTGCTTCTATGAGCAGCGGTGAAAATCTATCTTTTAAATGATTCATGCAATCATCTCCAAAGTGAAGAACGCGCTCTACTCTTCGTGATACATTGACTGATGCTGATAAATCATATTGTTCTCTTAGGGATATTAATCTATCCATACTTTTTTTAACACAAAAAATATTTTTTTCTAACACTCCAAAATACATAATGTCTTTATATAAATCTGCAGCATCAATAATTGATTCTCTTTGTTCAATGATCTCTGCTGCCGCAAAAAAAGAATCGATTCTTTGCGATAACTCAATCTCATCATTTTGGTTATAGACATAATCAATTAATTGCCCATAAATCACATCCATTTTTTTTGGATCACACAAAACTATCGCCCTGCAAAAATCAGGAAATAACTGAGGAAACCTATTCGCCTGATCCATAACCTCCTGATAGCATTCCTCATCCATCATTTTTTGTTTCAGATGAGGAGAGTTAAGTAATATAGCAATAAATGATCTTTTTTGTTGCGGTTTTTTGGAAAGTGCCAATAAACCGAAAAATAATTTGATGTCATGATTATCAACGCCAGCTTTTTGTAATTCTTGATAAGCAAGAATCGCTGAATTGATATACCAATCTTTCATTGCAGAAAACTTTACTTTTTTTGCTGCAAAAAAATAAGCGAGAATTTTAATAGGATATACGTCTTGTATATCGTTTTTTCCTAACCTATCAAGATATTCTAAAGCAAGAAAGGGATCATCGATATTACGATACAATCCAAACAGCCACTCAATACCAGAAAGAAAATCACATGGTAATTTTTTACAAAAATAATAAAGATAAAAATAGAGCCCCTGATGCCGTTTGTTAAAAAAATCCCCCTCATTTAATTTGTTACGAAATAATTCTATTAATTTTTCTCGAAAAGATGGGTTTCCTATAAAAAGCTCTAATTCTGCTGAAATATTTTGAAAATCCTGATGAGCATCAATCAAGTCAATAATAATATCAGGATCAAAATATTGGTTCGGATAAACCTTATTTTCCTCTTTATTTTCTTCATTAAAATAATAAAGTGCTTCCCCCAATGGGGTTAAACCTATTTGCCTATCAATCTTGCTCAAATCAATGGATTCTTCTTCTAATAAACGCCGCACCATATCCAATCGGTTTAAAAAAATAGCGCCCTGCAAAAGAGCTTGATAATTGACGCCCTCTTCTTCTAGTAATTCTTCAAAGGAAAAATGTTTCATTTTCTCCTGAATTTCCTTACGATTCTGCATATTATTCTCCGTGCACTAACATACTCTGGTTCAACATATAATGAACTGCTTCGCGCAATTGTGCATCGCTGCATTCAAAACAACCCCCTCTCGCAGGCATTGCACCTGCCCCATTGATCGTCATTTCCATTAATGATTTCATGCCCATTTTACGCCTTAACTTCCAAGCTTCACGATCTCCGATATGCGGCGCATTGATATCAATTAAAGCTGGATTACCATGACAAGATGCGCAAAATTGCTTAAATATTTTTTTCCCCGCATGCGGATCACCTGTTAATTGCTTAACAAATAGCACAGGGTAATGAAACGTCTCAATCTGCTGTACAACTTCCTCATGATGACTTTCATATCGATAAAGAGAAAAAACAAACCCCAATGCTCCGCTCAGAATGAATAATAAAATAATCATGATTTTTTTCTTTAGTTTACTCACCGCCTAAATCAGCCAATAGACTGTCGAGAGATTTTTCTGTATTGCCTCCCATGATTTTTTTTACCATTTTGCCATTTGGATTAATAACCACTGTGACAGGCAATGCTTCAATATTTTTCAGCGCAAATATTCCTTCCGGGTTTTGTAATAAAACAGGAAAAATAATATGCGTTTTCTGTATTGCCTCTGTTAATTCTTTTTTCGGCAGCTGATCGTAATTAACACCATATAAAACGACATTTTGAGTCTGATGATGTTGATAAAAGCGATTCAGTTCTGGAATTTCTTTCATACAACTTTCACACCAAGCCGCCCAATAATTTAAAATGATCCATTTTCCCTTTAATTCCGTTGCTTTTAAAATAAGTTGATAATCTTCCGCCAATTGTTTGGCAGTCGGCGGATAATCTAAATACGCCTGCAACTGTCCTTTCGGATTAAATAATAAAATTTCTGCACTATGATTGATGGTATATTGGTTTTTTCCTGGACCCGCTTCTATTTTAGCCGCAGCAATATGCAATGCTTTTTCAAGCGCGATGGTTTTTTGGATATCCGCCCTAAGGCCTATAAAATGCGAATCAAAAGAAGTGACATATTCTTTCATGCGCCCAATGGAATCACGATCTGGATCCACAGAAACCATCACGACTTCCGGCAGTTGATTAGCAGGCAAAGTTTTTTCTAATGTTTTATACATACCGCTTAATGCAGACATCGTCGTTGGACATACCATGCCACAATTGGTAAACCCAAAAAACATCATCGTCCAATGGCCTTGCAGGTTTTTTTCACTAAATGTTTTACCCACACTCGCGCTTAGTTTAAAATGAGGGACATCTTTTGCTTCTTCTAAGTAAGTCCCGCTAATTTTAATGGTATTTGCATGCTCTTTTCTCTGCATCATATCAAAATAAATTTCCATTCCTACAAGCATCGCAACCATCAGCAGCATAATAACTATCCATTTGGTATAACCTTGTTCTGCATGGTTCATGACAAATTTCCTCTAAAATAAAAATAGTGATCCACTAAAATCAACAAAAATAAAATACCTAAATAATAAATAGAATATTTAAAAGTGGCCATGGCATGTTTTTTATCCTCGCTCCAAAATAAACGTATCACTTGAAATAAAAAACCAGCGTTCGCTAACGAGACACCTATAAAATAAATCAGCCCAGACATTCTGATCAGATAAGGAAGTGACGTCGCTAAGATCAGCAAAACAGTATAGAGCACAATATTTAATTTAGTAAATGCAACGCCATGAGTATTCGGCAGCATAGGAACATTCGCTTTTGCATAATCATCCAATCGATGGATTGCAAGCGCCCAAAAATGCGGCGGCGTCCACACATAAATAATCAACACCAACAATAATGCATTGGGACTGATTGAACCTGTGACAGCTGTCCAACCTAACAAAGGCGGTACAGCGCCTGCAATGCCGCCAATGACAATATTTTGCGGGGTCGCATGTTTTAAATAAAGTGTGTAACAAACTGCATAACCAATTAAAGATAAAAAAGTTAATAGAGCAGTTAATACATTCGTAAATAAAATTAAGATTATCGTTCCACAGATACAAAGTATTCCCGCAAAAATAATGCTGTGAATCGTGCTTATTTTACCTTGAACAATCGGCCGCATTTCAGTACGACGCATTAATTTATCAATGTGTTGATCCGCAACATGATTTAATGCAGCCGCAGAAGCCGCTACCAGCGCAATGCCTAAATTAGCAAACAACAAAAACAGCAGAGAAACTGATTTGGGCGCTAAACACATGCCAACTAAGGAGGTTAAAATCATGAGTAGCACCACTTTGGGTTTGCACAATTCAAGATAGTCATGGAGATGCGCTTTCATGAAGAGACCCTGCGATTTGATCGAATTAATTGAAAAAGAAATGTTATTAACGACAATAATAATAATGCCGCCACGACTGTGTGACTGATTGCCGTCACTAAAGGCAATTTAAAAATAACATTACTAATTCCAAGACAAAGCTGAATGCATAAAAAACCTAACAAAGCATAAAGTGGGTACACAAAAATGTTATCTTGCTTTAATCTCGGCAAAGCCATTATGATCAATAAAAATAAATAAAGCGTCACCACTAACGCACCCAAACGATGTGCCATATGAATGGTTTGCCGAATAGCATCAGGCAATAATCCACCCTCATAATTAAGGCCAAGCGGTGTGAAAAAGGCAAATGCTTCTTTAATATGTAGAGTCATATTTTGATAATTATTGCAAAAAGGAAAATCAGGGCAACTCAAAGAAGCATAATGAGTGCTTGTCCAAGCGCCTAAAAAAATTTGGATCAGCATTAAAAATAAAGCCACAAAAGCCAACGGGATTGTTTTTTGAATGCTCTTTTTTTCAGAAAAAATAATGATTTTTTTTTGATTATTATTTAAATAAATAAGCCATAATGCCGATACAATTAAAAAACCGCCCAATAAATGCTGGGTTACAATCGTCGGTATTAATTTTAATGTCACGGTTAACTGCCCTAATATAATTTGACAGATTAACAATGCAATGAGAAAAAAAGACAACATAATATTACTTCGAACACGCAGAATTTTTTGGCTAAAAATAATTGTAACCATTGCAACAATCAATAGACTTAATCCGCCCACAAAATAACGGTGAATCATCTCCACCCATGCTTTATAGGCAACCCAATGATTTACTTCATGCATCATGTGCAAGTGCGCTGCATCTGTCAGCGGTAAAATCATCCGCCCATAACAAAAAGGCCAATCAGGGCACCCAAGGCCCGCGTCCATCAAGCGCGTGAATGCGCCCAATGCAATCACGCCTAACGCAAAAAAACTAGCGATAAACGCCAGTCTTTCTATGAATCGTTCGCTACCCAATTTGCGATACCTCTAATACTCTTTTTAAATCTTTTAGAATATTCATAGGATCTGTGCTGCTTCTATAGTACATAAATATATTTCCCAGTGGATCAGCTAAATAAATTTTGTCCTGCACAGAAGATGTGTTTAATGTTTTGCTTAATCGCCTGATCTTAGCCGCATAATCATCGTTTGTTAACAAAAGGATATCCACGCGTGCACTCTCTTTACCGAGTGCTTTTTTTACTTGTTGTAATTCATGATATGTTTCGGTGCAACGGCTCGCACAATTGTTAACAATATAAATAACATGCCAATTTTTTGGCGCGCGCTCTGAATATAAATAGCGGCCATTTAACGGTGTTTCCAGTAAAACGCCATGATTCAACGTTTTAAAGTGAAAATAGGTATGATAATGATACAAAAACGCACCCCCAACTAAAGGCAGCGCAAACACTAAAATCAGCAAAAATAACACACCGTTTCTTTTATTCATCTTTTTTACGCTCGCAACAAAAACAGCTGTATGCAATCAAAAGTATTAATGCAAAGGCAAACCATTGTATGGCATACATTCGATGACGCTCTGGCAATATTGTTGTAATCTCCCAGTCGCGGATAAAACCATGCGGCTCTTTTGCATTTAACCGCAAAATAAAAGGATAAAATAGTTGATGCGTGATGCGACTGATTTCATCAACATCCATTTTTTGCATGACCAACGGTGATGCGTTTGGCTGCAAAATATTTTCACCCAAAATAAATTGGTACTCATTCAGCAATTTGATGTACCCTTTGATAGTTTGATAACCGTTTGCATTTTGTATGTGAGGTAAAGAAGCATCATCTGGTTTTACAACCCACCCTCGATCAACTAATACTAATTTTTTATCGTTTTGCATTTTTAGGGGTGTTAATACTTCAAAACCCAATTGATCGTGATAAAAACTATTTTGAATAAACATGGTTAAAGAATTAAGATATTCGCCCTTCACTTCAACTGATTGAAATTGCAAACCTTTTTTGTTCGCGACCCTTGCAAAAGGCAAAGGCACACCCTGCAAACGTTCTTGATAAGAAGTTAGCACGCTTTTTTTATACGTATAACGATGCAGCTGCCACACGCCCAATAGACAACAAAGAATAAATAAAAATAAGCATAATACAAAAAATCCCACTTTGAATTGGAATAAATAATCGTGCTGACGAAATCGAAATTGCAACGTTTTTTTCATGAGAGATCAATTCTACCTTTTGTAAAATGCTCTTCTTTTTTGACATATCCTGCTGCATCAAACAACGTATATGATAAAGTCATCTCTTTGATATCTTTAGAAATAGCCGGGTCAATAAAAAAATAAACCGGCATATCTGCTTTCTCTCCTTTAAAAAAATATTGCTGAGTAAAGCAAAAACACTCGGTTTTCTTTAAAAATCGCGCGCCATCAGTGGGTGTAATACTTGGAATCGCCTGCACAGTCATTTCATGGCCGGTTTTATTTTCCGCAAAAAAATAAATTAATTTTCGTTCGCCCGGATGTATGTCAATAGAACGCTGCAAGGGAATAAATTTAAATGAAAGTGCACCATGCAGTGTCGTTGAAAAATAAACCTTAATCGTTCTTGATTGATCGACCTGCATCTTTGAGTCATAAAGAGAAGCAGTTTTTGCTGATTTACCATTGATGCCTTCTTCTTTACAAACTAATTCATATAGAGGAACCAACATGTAACAAAAACCAAACATAAACAGCACGCCTAAAACCAAAATAATAACGAGTCGTCGATGACTTTTTTGGGTGGGCGCTTGCATGTTATTTCACAAGCGGTGGTGTTTCGAAAGTGTGATAAGGAACAGGCGATGGCAATGTCCATTCTAACCCATGCGCCCCTTCCCATACTTGATCACTTACATGGGCTATTCTTTTGCCAAAGCACGCTTTCAAAATGATGTACAAAAAGATGAGCTGCGCAAAACCAAAAATAAATGCGCCGATCGTACACATTTGATTGAAATCGGTAAACTGTAATGCATAATCAGGGATTCGTCGCGGCATGCCTGCCAATCCTAAAAAATGCATCGGTAAAAAAGTAAGATTCATGCCAATAGTCGATAACCAAAAATGAATTTGACCCAATCGCTCGCTATACATTTGTCCTGTCCATTTTGGCAGCCAAAAATAAATGGCAGCAATAATCGTAAATAATGATCCTGACACTAAAACATAATGAAAATGCGCCACCACAAAATAACTATCGCGATATTGATAGTCGCTTGGAACAAGTGCCAACATCAAACCCGAAAAACCGCCAATCGTAAACATCACCAAGAAACCTAGTGCAAATAACATCGGCGTCTCAAACGAAATAGATCCTTTAAATAAAGTAGCTAACCAATTAAATACTTTAATGCCTGTTGGCACCGCAACTAACATGGTCGCGTACATAAAATAAAGTTGTGCTGCCAATGGCGCGCCTGTCGTAAACATATGATGCATCCACACTACAAACCCGACAATGGCAATCATCACGGTTGCATAAACCATGGCATGATAACCAAATAACCGTTTACGAGAAAAAGTTGGGATAATTTCTGAAATCACACCAAATCCCGGCAAAATTAAAATATAAACTTCCGGATGGCCAAAAAACCAAAAAACGTGTTGAAACAGCAAGGGATCGCCACCGCCTGCCGCATTAAAAAAACTCGTGTGAAAATGTCTATCCATCAACATCATGGTGACGCAACCCGCTAATACAGGCATGACCGCAAGCAAAAGAAATGCCGTCACAAGCCAGCTCCACACAAACAACGGTAATTTAAACCAAGTCATGCCGGGTGCGCGCATATTAAAAATAGTAACAACAATATTTAAAGACGCAAGAATTGATGAAGCACCCATTAAGTGAATAGAAAAAATAAAAAAATCCGTACTTTTTGGCGCATACAAAGTTGATAAAGGCGCGTAAAACGTCCAACCAAAGTCAGGTGCTGGACCACTCATGATAAGTGTGCTCATGAGCATACTAAAAGCAAACGGCAGCAACCAAAAACTCCAGTTATTTAAGCGCGGCAACGCCATATCTGGTGCACCAATCATCATAGGGATTAACCAATTCGCAAGTCCGGCCATCGCAGGCATGATGACACCAAAAACCATAATGAGGCCATGCATCGTCGTCATTTGATTAAAATATTCTGGGTTCATTAACACTTTGCCCGGCTCAAATAATTCAACCCGAACTAAAAGTGCCATGAACCCGCCCACAAACAACATAATCAAACTAAACGTCAAATAAAGTGTACCGATATCTTTATGGTTAGTGGTAAAAAGCCAACGCTTCAAACCCCGTTCGGGCCCGTGATGGTCATCGCTGTGTGTTGCCTCATCATGTAATATTGCTTCACTCATGAGAATTGAACTCCACTGTTATTTTCACTGTGCATGCCGGGCTTTTTGAATATCTGCCGGCTGAGCGACCGTCGCATAATGGTGCTTTTTATTCGTCACATCATTGCCCCACGCTTGACGTGTATAAGTAATAATGGAAGCAAGCGTTCTATTATCCAGTTGACTACCAAATGCTTGCATTGCGGTCGCTGGAACACCGGTTAACACAAAAGCAATGTTTGCCTCCAATGGTCCCGTCACAACACGGCTTTTTTTCAAAGGCGGGAAGCTGGGCGGCAAACCTTCGCCATTCGCTTGATGACACATGATACAACTTTTTTCATATTGTGCTTTGCCCATTTTTAATAATTCTGTTTCCGTCATGGGTTTTACATCTTCCTGAGCTGCTGCCATTGCCCGCAGCGTATGTGTTTTTACCCACTGATCAAATTCAGTTTGTGAAACCGCTTTGACTACAATCGGCATGAAGGCATGATTAATTCCGCAAAGTTCACCGCATTGGCCACGATAAGTGCCGGGTTTAGTAATATAAAACCAATTTTCATTGATATAACCTGGAATTGCATCTTGCTTAACCCCTAAATCGGGAACCCACCATGCATGGATCACATCATCTGCTGTCACTAATAATCTTACTTTAGTGTTGACCGGCACCACCATTGAATTATCAACTTCGAGTAAAAACCATGGATCTTTAGGTGCTCGATTATTAATTTGCTCTTGGGTCGTTGCAAGATTACTGAAAAAGCTCACCCCCTGATCAAGGTATTCATATTTCCACTTCCACTGATAGCCTGTAATTTTAATGGTAAGCCCCGCTTTATCCGTATTGTGAATATGCTGCAGCACAATCGTTGCAGGAACTGCCAAAGCCACCAAAATCAAAAATGGAATAGTCGTCCATAAAATTTCTATTCCCAAATGTTCGTGAAAATGCGCGGCTTTCGCGCCTTTTGATTTGCGAAATTTAATTAAGGAATAAACCAACACCCCAAACACAATCACACCAATGACACAGCACACATAAAATGCAACCATGTGTAACATATAGATTTCGTGACTGATGGGGGTCACACCATAGGGCATGTTAAGCGCTGACGCGAGACATGCGGACATGGTTAAAAAATAACCCGCTAAAATTAGAATACATTGCTTAATGCCATACTGCATAGATAAACCTTTGCCAAATGGGACATAATTAAAACATATTTTCTAAATAACACAAGCATAAAGATAAAATTTTGCTTTCCGCCAAAATCGCTATAAAATGTGCCACAATTAAAAAATTTTGTTTAGGCTTAAAAAGAAAAATTATTCCAAGGATTGCTTTGTGAAAAAAATTATTCAAAAAATCTTATCGAAGAAGCGAAATGTTGTCATTATCGCCTTTTTTCTAGCCGCTATTGTCACTACAGGCATCTATACCTTAGTCGGCATCAGCAAAAATGTTCAGTTAATGGGTGTGCCAAGCGATGATGATTCAACGCCTTACTATCCACCTTACCCCCCCACCGATACGAAAGGCAAAGACCCGGCACTCATTAAACGCGGTGAATACCTTGCTAAAGCAGGCGATTGCATTGCCTGCCACACTAATTCTCCGGAAAAAGGCAAACCGTTTGCAGGCGGTTTACCGATGCAAACACCGTTTGGTGTCATTTATTCACCTAACATCACCCCTGATAAAGAAACAGGCATCGGTCATTGGACTGACGAACAATTTTTAAAAGCTATGCATGAAGGTATTTCACCTAAAGGGCACTATTATTATCCGGCGTTCCCTTATCTTTATTTTAGTAAAGTGTCTTCCGAAGATATCAAAGCAATTAAAGCCTATTTAGATAGTGTTCCAGCTATTCACCAAAAAAATCGGCCGAATGAAATGGTGTGGCCATTCAACCAACGGTTGTTACAACTGCCTTGGCGCTGGTTGTTCTTCCATCCATCGGATATACACGCGGTGCCGCAAGAATCTGCAGAATGGCAGCGGGGCGCTTATTTGGTAGAAGGCCTTGGTCATTGCGCCATGTGCCACTCACCCTCTTACCACATTTTTAGTGATAATTTGTCACTAGGCGCTCCTATTCAAAAATACGATTTAACCGGAAGCAAAATACAAGGTTATCTCGCGCCTAATATTACTAAATCCAATCTTGAAACGGTGTCTTTACAAGAAATTGTAGATGTATTTACTCAAGATAAGTTAATCGGCGGCGGAAAAGTGCAAGGCCCCATGTTAGAAGTGAACCATAACAGCTTGCGCCATTTATCCGAATCCGATTTATTCGCCATCGCGACCTATTTGAAATCCGTTCAAAGTGCAACGCCCCCTCGACCCACAGGTGCCGCGGCAGGCAAAGCTTTATATGAAAATTATTGTGCCGGCTGCCATGCCACAGGTGCAGGCGGTGCGCCTAAGTATGGGGACGGCACCACTTGGACACCTATTTTGAAAAATGGTATCGATAAAGTCTATGCGAATGCTATCCACGGTATTGGCGGCATGCCTGCAAAAGGCACTTGTCTTTCTTGCAGCGACCAAGATATTAAGCAAGCGGTTGATTACATGGTCAAGAGCATCATGGGCCCTGGCGGAAAAATTATTAGCGCAGCACCCGTGAAAAAATTAACACTTGCTGATGGTAAGCATATTTATGACGAACATTGCAGCGTCTGCCATAACAATCACTACAAAAATGCACCAAAGCCGGGCGATATTGATGCATGGAAACCCATGGTAGAAGCTGGTTTCTTAAATACTTATGTGAATGTAGTGACAGGTCGCAAAGGACATCCTCTGCGCGGCGCATGTTCTAACTGTTCTGATGCTGAATTAAAAGCAGCTGTAAAATACATGATGCAAGAAAGTGCGCCAGGAAAAGATTATAGTTTGTGGTAATTAAAACTTAACAGAGGTCATAGAATGCTTCAGAAAACCAAAGGATATTATTTACCTGCACCCAGCAGTTGGCCGGTCAAAGGATGCGTTGCATTAATTTGTATTTTTGTGGGATTGGCTAATTGGCTTCATGAAATGTGGTTTGGCCCTTATCTCTGGGGCGTTGGAATGTTGATCTTGCTTTATATTGTGTACGGCTGGTTTGGCACAGTCATTCAGGAAAATAGAGCGGGTCTATTACAAAACGATCAAGTTGACCGCTCATTTCGCTGGGCCATGTGTTGGTTTATTTTTTCAGAAGTCATGTTTTTTGGTGCTTTCTTTGGCGCACTTTTTTTTGTACGCGTTATCTCAGTACCTGTATTAAGTGGAGCAAGCGGAAGCCTCGTCAGTCATATAGTGCTATGGCCAAGCTTTAAAGCAGGTTGGCCGTTGATTGCTAATCCCAATCCAGGTGCTTACGTAGCGCCTCAATCGGTAATGGAAGCTTGGGGAATTCCCGCGATCAACACGTTAATTCTTTTAACAAGCGGTGCAACTGTTACCGTCGCCCACTGGGCACTTTTAAAAAATCGCCGTACGCTGATGCTAATAGGACAATTGGCCACTATTTTATTAGGCATGAGCTTTCTTTTATTACAAGCCCATGAATACACCATCGCTTATCTTGAAAAAGGATTGACCTTAGGTTCTGGTATTTATGGAACGACTTTTTTTATGTTAACCGGTTTTCATGGATTACATGTGACTATTGGTACGATTGGTCTCTGCGTTATTTTATATCGTATGTTAAAACGCGATTTTAATCCGCATAATCACTTTGCCTTTGAAGCGATATCGTGGTACTGGCATTTTGTCGATGTGGTTTGGTTATTGCTATTTGTATTTATTTACTGGTTGTGACATGTTCATAAGCATCCTCAAATGTATTCACTTACTACTCACACTAAGTTTACTGGGAACCCTTTTTGTTTGTGCTGGTTTAAGCACTCAACCTAAGTCTTATTTATTGGTCAAGCTCCATAAAACACTTTTATGGTTAGCTGTATTTGCTATTTTGACAGGTACATTATTGATTTACCCAAAACACTATAGCTTTCATACGCCGTGGATTAAAGCGGCTTATCTTTTGGTCTTTCTCTTCGCTACCGCTGTTTCTTTCATGATGCGAAATACAAAAAAAGGAACTCCTGCAAAAGGACAACGATATTTATATGTTGTACTCCTATTGCTATTAATTATAATCATTCATGATGCAGTCACAAAAACCACTTTTTTATTTTGAATAGAGAATTAACCTTTGTTATATGACTCATTAAAAATCATACATATTATTAGCGCGACCTGTGTGCTAACCAGCATCGTTTACAGTTATCATATCTGGCGATCGATCCAGCCCAGTACTCTTTCAACCGTCTTTGAACGCATTCAAACACAAACGCTATTCGTTATTATTCCATTTGCTATTTTCCAGTTAGCAACTGGCTTTACAATGATTAGTCTTAAACATTATCCCGTTTCTGAATTTTGGATCAGCGGAAGTATTGCGAGTTTTATTGTAGTCATTGTGAGTTGGTTAGGATTTATGTATTTTTTATTATTGTCTCAACAAGCAACCATTTCCGTACAAACACCCGCCCGTTTTAAAATTTATCGGCGGATACAAACTTTCTTTTTACTCATTTGCGCACTCGGCTTATTAAGCATGGTGTTTTTTATGGCGAATAAAACGGCGTAACTAACCTGCCACGCAACAAGTGCAGGAAAAATGCCGGAGGTAGAGGTTATTTTAAAAAATATAAGCTAACATGTTTGAGAGAGCAAGTAATTATGATGTACGGAAAATTATGTACTAAGTTTTATGATGCAGATAAGAAATTTGCTTCGCCGGAAGAAATCAATTTTTGTGAAAGCATCTTTAACAAGAGTGATCTTATCTTGGAGCCTATGTGTGGTTCAGGCCGTTTATTAATCCCGCTATTACAAGCCGGATATACTGTACATGGGTTAGATAACTCTTCCGATATGCTTCACAGTTGTAGAAATAGAGCGTCAGAATTAGGATTGCAGCCAACTTTGTTTGAAGATGAAGTGGAAAGGATGAAACTGCCTCAAAAATATGATGGGATTGTTATTCCATTTGGATCATTTCAACTTTTTTATCCCCGTGCGAACGCTTTTCACGCTCTCGAAGTGCTTAAAGAACATTTAAAGCCTAATGGCAAACTAATGTTGGATTTATTTGTTCCTTGGGATGCTCTTTATGAAAATAACGAAGAAGAACAAAGTGAGCGCGAAGTGGAAACGAACGATGGTTCCATTATAAAGATTGATAGTCATAGTACAGCAAATAAGTATGAACAGTTTATTTTAAGTAAAACTAAATATAGTGAATTGGTTCATGGGAATGTTGTTTGCCAAGAAGAAGAGCAAATGCATATCGCTTGGTATTACCGCTATGAAATGGAACTTATTTTAGAGAAATTTGGTTTTAAAAATATTCATTATCAAACCAGATTTTTGAATAACAGCGATCATATGACTTTCATTGCTGAGAATTAATTAAGAAATTATATAGTGGGTAACATAGAATAGGTCATTCATTGTAGAAGTATTTGCAGCTCAGAGTTATGGGCGATTATGTGTAAAAATCTAAACTTGATACTGACTGTCAGATTGATTCTGACACGTTTCGGTGCTTTCAGGCCAATGACTTGAAACCCACATAGTCTGAAATTAGATTTTCTGTACTACCACACGCTTTGTCTTTTCAGGGCCGTAGGCCCTGAAACCCATTTAGCCCAGGGTTAGGCGTGCTTTTTGCGCCGTAACCCTGGGTATTCATTTCACTCACCACCAAGCGCTGTAAGCGCGCCATCAACTAATAACGCGAAAGCTTATCCGGAATTCGCGTTACAAGCAAAACTGTCAAGCAATGATGGTAGGTGGCATTGATGATCACGTGCATATTCTAACGTCTTTATCCAAAAATATTTCAATTTCAGAGATAGTAGAAGAAATCAAAAAATCATCTTCTAAATGGATTAAAACGCTATCTCCAATAGATGAAACCTTAAGTCAATTTTATTGGCAACGCGGCTATGGTGCATTTAGCGTGAGCCAATCGGCTTTGAGTGCAATAAAAATCTATATTCAAAATCAACACATTCATCACCAACAACAAAGCTTTCAAGATGAGTTTAGAAAATTTTTAATTCGGCATGACGTTTCATATTCTGAAGAGTATGTATGGGATTAAATGGTTGCGCGCCTACAGCGCTTTGATAGGTTGTGAATTAAATACCCAGGGTTACGACGCAAAAAGCGCGCCTAACCCTGGGCTAAATGGGTTTCAAGGCCTACGGCCTGAAAGCACAAAACGTGTTACAGTACAGAAAACCCAACCTCAGACTATCTGGGCTTTCAGTCTATCCATGGCAAAAACACAAAACATCATATACACTTAAAGTATGAATCGATTAAAAATGTTAAGTTTATTATCACTCGCGTGTTTATCTTTGTTAAACACGGAGTTATCTTTTGCGCGTGACAGCACTACCGCACCCGCCTCTACCATAAATGTTCCTACCGCCACCACCTTGCGGCATACCTATGTACTTTGGCACGGGCTCCTCTGGAGCAATAGTTGGATATGGCTGCCCAATAGATGTCTTCCTGGATACCAGCTTGATGGAGCTCCGTCTTGCGCGGTACGCCAAACCCGTAATCCAGGAAATAGCTGCGCTGTGAATGCTATTGATGATCCGCTCGGCCAACTATTTGTCAGCGATTGGAGCGATCCTAGCCGATATCAACTTCATTCCTTCCTAAGCGGTGGAATGAGTTCACTCGGCTGCGGGGGGAATCATAGTTTTTTATATGAATGCGTTGTTTATTGTAATAGACAAACTCCCCCTAGCTGATATAAGTATATCCCCATGAAAATTCATTCGATTTTTAAATTAAATGATGGTCTTGCTCTGATCACAGGTGCTGCGTTAACACTTTCCTTTGCGCCTTATCAATTTTATCCACTTGCAATCATTTGCCCGGCGATATTACTCGCGCTATGGCTAAACATTTCAAAAAAACGTGCATTCTTTCGCGGATGGTTATTTGGCTTAGGTTTATTTGGCGCGGGTGTTTATTGGATATTTATTAGCATTCACACATTTGGTGATATCTCGAGTTTTGTTTCAATTATTATTACAGGTGGATTAATTGCCATTTTAGCGCTATTTCCTGGGATAGGCGGATATCTCTTTAACCGCTACTTTTTTCGCGTGACTCCCTGCAATCTTCTTTTTGCTTTTCCCGCGATTTGGGTTGCACTTGAATGGATACGCACTTGGGTTTTCACGGGTTTCCCTTGGTTTATGCTGGGATATAGTCAAATTAATTCACCGCTTTCAGGCTATGCTGCATTATTTGGTGTCTTTGGTGTATCGCTTGCTGTATTGCTTAGCAGTGCATTGTTAGTTCAATTTATCATTTACCTTCGTCAAAAAAATTATCGCGACAGTATTTTTACACTTGCGGTTGGTTTCATGATTTGGATTGTGGGCGGCTGTCTCACTCAAATTACTTGGACCAAACCCTTTGGTCCGCCTATTAAAGTGAGTTTAGTCCAGGGAAATATCCCCCAGGAAATGAAATGGTCGCCTGAGCATTTGCAATTTACACTGAATCAATACAGCAAACTTTCTGCTAATCATTGGGACAGCCGTATTGTCATTTGGCCTGAATCTGCAATTCCCTTGCCCCTGCAGGAAGCTGAAAATTTTCTAGAAGCCCTTGATACAACCGCCAAAAAACAAGGTGCTGCATTTATTACCGGTATTCCTGTGCAATTGCCCACGAGCGAGAGTTATTATAATGCCGTGATTGTGCTTGGAAACGGCCATGGATTTTATCTAAAACATCGTCTCGTACCATTTGGTGAATATATTCCACTGCGCGATTTTTTACATACAGCACTTGATCTATTGCATGTACCGATGTCTGATTTTGTACCCTCTGTTGCGCGCGCAAAACCATTAGAAGTTGGTAATCTTAAAATATCCGCGTTTATTTGCTATGAAATTGCTTTTCCAGAATTGGTTATATCATCTGATCCGACCATCAATCTATTACTCACTGTTAGCAATGATGCCTGGTTTGGACATTCCATTGCTCAAGTACAACATTTGGAAATGGCACGAATGCGTGCGATTGAAATGGGAAGACCCGTATTATTTGTTTCAAACAATGGGATTACGGCAATCATCAAAGCCGATGGAAAAATACAATCCGCAGCACCCCCCTTTCAAACTTATGTGTTAACCGATAAAGTACAACCGACGGCAGGCAAAACGCCCTGGCAATTGTGGGGCATGGATCCTGTATTATTAACGATAGTCATATTTATTTTGATTGCAATGAGAAAACGTCGGGATAATTAAGCCACTTTTTCTATCTGCTCATAAATTCGGGCATTTTTCCGCTCTAACTCCCACACATCTAGTGCTTGTTGCATGTTAAGCCAAGTGTTCGTGTTTTTTAAGGCGTGGGGCCCCGAAAAACCCGAACACTTGGCTTGCTCAATCTGACAGTCAATGTCACATCATATCAACATCAACCCCTGTTTCAAAACTTCTTAAATAACGGTATTCTGTCATTCTAAAAACAATATTGAGCATCTTTATGGAAGAACAATACAATCCACAAAAAATTGAAAGCGCCGCTCAACAATTTTGGAGTGAGCATCACTACTTTGAAACAAAAGAAGATCCTGAAAAAGAAAAATTCTATTGTTTGTGCATGTTCCCTTATCCAAGTGGTTCACTGCATATGGGACACGTGCGCAACTATACGATTGGCGATGTGATTTCCCGCTATCAACGCATGTTAGGTAAAAATGTACTGCAGCCCATGGGTTGGGATGCGTTTGGTTTACCCGCTGAAAATGCAGCTATCAAAAATAATATTCCGCCGGCTGAGTGGACTTACAAAAATATCGAACACATGCGCGCTCAATTGATGAGCTTAGGTTTAGCGATTGATTGGAGCCGTGAATTAGCAACTTGTCATCCTGACTATTATCGATGGGAGCAATGGTTTTTTTTACAGCTTTACAAAAAAGGATTGGTTTATAAAAAAAATGCTTCAGTCAACTGGGACCCTGTTGATCAAACGATTTTAGCCAATGAACAAGTTGTCGATGGGCGCGGCTGGCGCTCAGGTGCACTGGTTGAACGACGCGAAGTGCCGCAATGGTTTTTAAAAATTACCGCTTATGCCAACGAGCTTTTAGATGATCTTGATCAATTACGAGAATGGCCTGAACAAGTCAAAACCATGCAGCGCAATTGGATTGGCCGTTCAGAAGGTGTTGAAGTCCATTTTCCTATCGTAGATCATGAAAAACCTATCACTATTTTTACAACACGGCCCGATACATTATTTGGCGTGACTTATATTGCAATCGCGCCTGAACACCCGCTTGCCATAGAGGCTGCTAAAAATAATCCCGCCTTACAAACTTTTTTAAATGAATGCCGTAATATTAAAGTGGCTGAAGCTGAACTTGCCACTCTTCCAAAACGCGGTTTGCCGCTTAACATCAAAGCCATTCATCCCGTGACCAAAAAATTATTACCGGTTTGGGTCGCTAATTTTGTGGTGATGGAATATGGACAAGGCGCTGTGATGGCCGTACCTGCGCATGACCAGCGTGATTTTGAATTTGCAAAATATTATCAATTGCCTATTAAACAAGTGATTGATGTACCCGCATGGGATTTGACAAAAGCTGCATTGACACAATACGGTAAATTAATAGATTCTGATTTATTTACCGGATTAGAATCGAGTGAGGCAATTCCCCGCATCATCGATTATCTTGAAAAAAATCATTTGGGCACACGCAAAATCCATTTTCGTTTGCGGGATTGGAGTATTTCCAGGCAGCGTTATTGGGGCACGCCCATTCCCATGATTAATTGCAAAGACTGCGGTCCCGTTCCAGTACCTGAAACTGATTTGCCCGTTATTTTACCTGAAAAAGTGCACTTTCAAGGTGTGACATCTCCGCTTAAATCTATTCCGGAATTTTATGAAACAGAATGTCCCACTTGCCACAAACCTGCAACACGTGAAACGGATACCTTCGATACGTTTCTGGAATCATCGTGGTATTACACGCGTTTCGCTTCTAAAAACCCTAAAAAATCTATGTTAGATGATCGTGTAAATTATTGGCTGCCTGTCGATCAATACATTGGCGGCATTGAGCATGCTGTCATGCATTTATTGTATGCACGTTTCATTCATAAAACATTGCGTGATCTGCACTTGTTAAATTCTCATGAACCATTTAAACGCTTACTGACACAGGGCATGGTGCTGAATCAAGGCATCAAAATGTCTAAATCGAAAGGAAATACGGTCGATCCTGCGCCCTTAATTGAACGCTATGGTGCAGACACTGCGCGTTTATTTATTATTTTTGCATCGCCTCCGGAACAAAGTTTAGAATGGTCAGATAGCGGTGTTGAAGGTGCTTATCGTTTTTTAAAAAGAGTGTGGACATTTTCTTATGAAAATCGTGAAGCTATTATTCAAGAAAACCGTACAACTCCACTGGATACATTCACAATCGATTTTGAAAAAACAGATCCAAAACAACAAGAAATTTTTCGGCAAATATATGAGATTTTAGAACAAGTTCAATTTGATTATGCACGTTTACAATTAAATACAGTTGTTTCAAGCTGCATGAAATTATTTAATTTGCTGGTCAAAATTCCAGATGCTCTTGCCGCCAAAACTGATATTAAAGTTTCTATTCTGCATAAAGGATTGAGTATTTTGTTGCGCTTGCTTGCACCCATTGCGCCTCATATCACGCATCATCTATGGCAGGCGCTGCACTACCCGGGTGTACTCATCAATGCACCTTGGCCAAAAAAGAATGTAACTGCTTTCAAAGTAGATCACATTGAATTGGTTGTCCAAATCAATGGAAAATTGCGCACGCGAATTACTGTGCCCATCGATGCAAATAAAGAAACGATTGAATCTATCGCCACAAGAGATACCAAAGTACAAAATGCGCTAACGCATAAAGTCATCAAAAAAATCATCACGGTGCCTGGTAGATTAGTCAACATTGTCACAGGAGATGCCTAATGTACCGCTGGTTAATTTTATTATGGTTATTTTTTTCGTTAACAAGCTGCGGTTTTCATTTGCGGGGCCCTATCTCGCTTGATCCTCCTTTAGATAGACTTTATCTTAAAACGGCAGATCCTTACGGACAACTCGCGCGCAACTTGCGCGATTATCTCGCCATGTCAGGAACGCCTTTTGTTGATTCAGAAAGTGAAGCAAGCGCTACTTTGCAAATTTTAAGAGAAGATAAAACGGAACAACTCATCAATGTCAGCAGTACCCAACAAACGCGGCAATATAATTTGATTTTAACAGTGACGTTCCAAGTGTTAGCTTCTTCAGGAAAAATAATTCTCCACCCTGAATCACTCAGTGAAACACGCGCTTTCACTACATTATCTGATCAAATCTTAGGTGGAACTAATGAGCAAAGTTTATTGATTCAGCAAATGCGAGAAGCCATCGTCTATGACATTATGGATCGTTTAGCATCACGTGATGTGACTCACCGATTAGCGGGCGCACAATGAAATTATCTTACTTACAACTTGAAAAACAAATTAATAAAATACTCGCGCCTATTTATCTCATCAGCGGTGATGAATTATTGCTGGTACAGGAAACACTAGACCTCATTCGTTCTAGCGCACAAAAAGCAGGGTTTTCTGAACGAGTCAAGTTAACAGCAGATGCAAATCCTGAATGGGGAGAAATGCTTTATACGGAGGCACACAGCCTTTCATTATTTAACGAGCGCCGTATTTTTGAGTTAGATTTAAGAAATGTAAAATTCAATCAAGCCAGTAGCCATCTTTTGCAGGCCTATGCGAATCATCCTGATCCGAATACGCTTTTGTTAATCGAAATTCATAAGCTCGATAAAAAAAATGAGCAAAGTTCTTGGTACAAGACAATCGAAAAAAATGGTGTGGCAACACCGATTTGGCCTATCCCGCAAGAACAAATGCCCGCGTGGATTATAAAGCGGGCAAAAAAAATGAATCTTTCTTTCACGGAAGGCGCTGCCCTTTTATTAGCAAAACATGCAGAAGGTAATTTATTTGCAGCCGCCCAAGAAATAGAAAAACTATGCTTATTCAACAGTCCTCATATTTTAGATGAAAAAATTCTTGAAAAAATCATTAGCGAAGATGCGCGTTTTGATGTTTTCCATTTAGTAGATGGCATATTAACGTTAAACGGAAAACGTGCGTTGCAAATTACTCAAAATTTATTTGCAGAAGGCATTGAACCGACCTTAATGTTATGGGCGATTACCCGTGAATTACGTACACTGGCTGAAATGACCCGGCAAATGGCTACGGGAACAATGCTCTCTACTCTCTTTAATCAATTTCACATTTGGGAAAAACGACAAGCGGGTGTCCGTACTTTTTTAAAACGTTATTCTTATGAAGATATCTCTGAATTTTTATTAGCCGCTGCAAAAATAGACCGTATTATTAAAGGGATTGAAACAGATCATGTGCAAAATGCATTTGAACGGTTCGTCTTATCCATCGCAGGAAATGGTATAATAAACTGAGTAGCAGAAACGAGAGATAAGGCGCATGTACCATTTACAACAAGCCATTGGCATACTGGGCGGCACCTTTGATCCGATTCATTTTGGACATCTGCGCACAGCCTTAGAATTATCTCAAGCACTGGAATTGACTGAAGTGCGGCTTGTCCCCTGTTATCAACCCGTCCATCGCAAATTGCCGGCTGCATCGCCCGAACATCGTTTAGCCATGGTGCGTGCTGCTATTCAAGATGAAACGGCCCTCACGGTAGATGATTGTGAAATTCAACGCAAAGGGCCCTCCTACACCATCGATACTTTAGAAATTTTACACCAACAATTTCCCAATACGCCCTTATGTTTAATTATGGGCATTGATGCATTACTGGGTTTTCCCAGCTGGCATCGATGGGAAGATATTCTGACACTCGCCCACTTGGTAATCGCGCACCGCCCTCAATATCAATTGCCGCAAACGGGAGTGGTCGCGCAATTATTAAAAGCCCGCTTAAAACATTCCGTTTCCAGTTTACATGAATGTATTGCCGGCAATATTCTGTTGCATCCAGTGACTTCCCTAGATATTTCTGCGACAGATATTAGAAGACAAATCGCTGCCGGCAGAAACCCCCGTTATTTATTGCCCGATCTTGTTTATGAATATATTAAGAAGCATGGTGTCTATAGTATTAGTCAGATATAATATAAGTGAATCACTTAGTTATGTGAGGTTTAATGAATACTGACGAACTGCACCACCTGGCTCTTGAAGCACTGAATGACTTAAAAGCAATCGATTTAATCACCCTTGATGTTCGCGAATTTACCACCATTACTGACAGCATGATTATTTGCAGCGGGCGCTCCACGCAGCATGTCAAATCCATTGCAGAAAATGTGGTGAAAAAAGCAAAAGAATCGAAAGTGAGTTATATAAAAATAGAAGGTGAACGCGAAGGTGAATGGGTCATTGTCGATTTAGCGGACATTGTCGTCCATATCATGCTGCCTTCTGCGCGTGCATTTTATAATTTAGAAGATCTCTGGCAGCCCCTCATACAACTGCGCGAACAGAATCAATGATGGTGCGCATTTTAGCACTCGGGAATAAAATGCCCGCGTGGGTCAATGAAGGTTTTCAAGAATATGCAAAACGTTTAACACACGCTTTTACATTTGAATTATGTGAAATCCCCCTGGAAAAACGCAGTAAAAATATCGATACATCACGTCTCATTGAACGCGAAGGGAAAAAATTATTAGCTGCGATTAAACCTGCACATAAAATCATTGCGCTTCATGTGAAAGGGCGAAGTTTTAGTACTGAAGAATTAGCAACACAATTTAAACAGTGGGCTATGCATGGCACTTCTATTGATTTACTGATTGGCGGCCCGGATGGCTTATCCACTGAATGTCTTCAAAAAGCAGATATGACTTGGTCGCTATCGCCGCTAACATTACCGCATCCTTTAGTTCGAATTTTACTTGCAGAACAACTGTATCGCGTGATGAGTATTTTGCAAAATCATCCGTATCATCGGTAAATAACATACTGCGCCGCCACCCCCTACGTACCGCGCTTTATGAGCGGTATCCAGAAAATAAAACCTAGATGCCGCGAACGAGTCGCGGCACGTAGGCTGTAGAGCTAAAACCCACAATGACCACTCATATTTATTTAATAAAAAAATTTTAAATTTTTTTATTTTTTATATTAATTAACTATTGCATCAAAATAATAAAAGATATATAAATAAATACTTCCCACTATTATCTATTCTCCCTCTTTCATTTTTCTCTAAAAAAACACACCATCCATTTATATTTTCTCTCTATCAATTTTTATTTTTTTAATTAAGGAATAAATAATGAAACTATTTTCTCAACATGGGTTTTCATTAATTGAATTAATGATTGTCGTCGCCATCATCGGTATTTTAGCGGTCATTGCGATACCTTCTTATCAAAATTACACCGAGCGAGCACGGTTTGCTGAAGTCATTGCTGCGACTTCTCCTTTCAAAACCGCGGTGACACTTGCACTGCAACAAGGAACACCTCCTGAAGAACTCAATAATGGCGCACACGGCATCCCTACTGAACCTACTCCCACTAAAAATTTAGCGAGCATTCAGGTTGAAAAAAGTATTATTACATCAACAGCAAACACGACCGCCGGTGGAAAAACCTACATACTGAAACCCAATGCGGATGGCAGCGGCTGGACTGTCGAGGGCACCTGCATTGCTGCAGGATTATGTGAATCTTAACGATGGATCATGAAAAATTTTCATTGCCTCATTTAGCTAATCACCTGATACGCGAGGGCGTATTAAAAGAATCCGTTGCGCATGAAGCTGTAAAAAATGCTAAAACCGATGGCATTCCATTGATAAGTTATCTTATCAAACACAAAATAATTTCCAGTGAAGAAATGGTTAATCATTTTCAAAAAATGTTAAAGTTACCTCGATTTGATTTAGCAATGTATGATAAAAACTGGCTGAAACACTCACCCATCTCTATCAATTTTATCCGGCAATATCGTATTATCCCTCTTAATAAAATTGATTTTATTTTTTATATCGGCCTTTCTGATCCAACAGACCAAGGTGCGATTGATGCCGTGACATTTCATACCAGATTAAGAATAGTAATTACGATTATTGCTGAAAACCAAATGGCAGAATTTATTCAGAATTATTGCAAAGAAGAAGTCAACAAAGATGTACAATTAAATTTAATGAAACAGATAGATGTAGATAATAAAATCGAGATTATTGAAGAAAATAATTTTCATCTCGATGAACCATTAATAAAATTTGTAGATAATATTATTTTGCTTGCATTTAAACAACGCGCCTCTGATATCCACATTGAACCCTATGAACAATATTGTCGTATCCGTTATCGCCAACATGGTATGCTTTATTCAATCCATGAAATCCCGGGGGTGCTTGCAGCACGCATCACCACTCGATTAAAAGTGATGGCAAAATTAGACATTGCAGAACGTCGTTTACCGCAAGATGGTCGATTTCAAGTAAACTCCATCGATATTAGAATCAATACCTGCCCGACATTTTACGGCGAAAAAATTGTGTTACGCTTATTAAATACCGGGAATATTTCACTTGAAATAGATGAGCTTGGATTGAGTTTTTCTCAAAAAAAGCAATTTCTACATTCTATTTCACAGCCGCAGGGTTTAATTTTAGTAACAGGCCCAACGGGCAGCGGTAAAACGATGACGCTATACACAGCACTTCATTATTTGAATAACCCTGAAAAAAATATTTCCACTGTTGAAGACCCTATTGAAATCAGGTTACACGGAATCAATCAAGTGAACATTAATCCTAAAATTGGTTTGTATTTCAAAACAGTACTGCGTGCTTTATTACGCCAAGATCCTGACATTTTGATGGTTGGCGAAATCCGGGATAAAGAAACCGCTGATATTGCCATACAAGCTGCACAAACCGGACACTTGGTATTTTCCACTTTACATACAAATAGCGCAATTGAAACCCTGGTGCGTTTAGAAACGATAGGCGTACCTTCTTATCATTTAGCAGGATCATTGACATTAATCATTGCCCAACGATTGGTTCGAAAATTATGTATGCATTGCCGACAAATTGATGCTACTTTTAAATCACTCGCAGCTGAATGGAAAATTGAAGAAAATATTTATTGTGCCAAAGGTTGCGAAAAGTGTTCGCACGGCTATACCGAACGGACAGCAATCTATGAATTTTTGCCCATTACAGAATCTATCGCTCAATTAATCGGATTGAAAGCAAAAGGTGAACTTTTACTGAAAAAAGCGGAGCAAGAAAATTTTATCAGTTTAAAAAAATCGGGCATTGAAAAAATAGCCAAAGGCATTACCAGTGTTCTAGAAATAAATCGTGTATTGTCTTTATGAAAACACCCATGAAAATTTATCTTTGGCGCGGAACCACGCGAGATGGACAGAAAGCATCGGGAGAAATAGCCGCTTATAGTATCAATATAGCTAAAATGCACTTACTAGAAAAAAATATTAAGATCGGGAAGATTCAGAAAAAATCAGTATTTCTTTTTCTTAAAAAAAATAATGTTTCTTCATTTGATTTGATTGTATTTTTTAAACAACTTTCCACTCTGGTAACAGCCGGCATTCCCATCGTTCAAGCAATGGTTCTTTTAAATCAAAATAAAGAACAAGCTAAATTATTTTTCATACTAACAGCTTTAAAAGATGATATGATCGCAGGAAATACGTTTGCCGATAGTTTACGAAAATTCTCACCCCCTATGGATGAGATAACATGCAGTTTAATTTATGCGGGTGAAAAAACAGGGACACTTGATATTTTATTAGAACGTATTGCTGAACATAAAGAAACATTATTATTTCTCAAAAATAAAATTCAACAAGTATTATTTTATCCGCTGATGACATTTTTTACTGCAATCTGTATTACGCTCATCATGTTACTTTTTATCGTACCGCGTTTTGCTGAACTTTTTGATAACATGCACAGCCGATTACCTGCATTTACTCTTGCTATCATTATGTTATCTCATTTTTTAACACATTATTTTAATTTAATCATGGTGTTCTTGATAGCAATCGGCGGATTACTGTATGGACTACGAAAACATCCTAAAGTCAAAATAACATTAGACCACTTATTTCTCGGGCTTCCTGGTTTAGGTATTCCATTACAAAAATATATTCTTTCTTGTTTTACACGAAATTTAGCAACACTTTTTGAAGCAGGCATTCCTATTACTGAAGCATTAAAAATACTGGCCCCCACGACCCGTAATTTTTTATACCAAAATGCCATTCAAAAACTTGGTCTAGATATTTCCAAAGGCCAGCAACTGCATTTAGCCATGCAAACGAGTAAACTATTCCCACCGATGATGTTACAAATGGTTCGGATAGGTGAAGAATCAGGGACACTTCCAAACATGTTAATGAAAATTGCTGAATTTTATACAGCGGACATTAACCGGCTCATTGGAAACCTAAGCCGGCTGCTAGAACCCTTGATTATGCTGATCCTTGGTGTTTTAATCGGGGGACTAGTGATCGCTATGTATTTACCTATCTTTAAATTAGGGGCGTTAGTGTAATGGACATTATTCACTTTATTGCAGAACATCCGGATTTCTTTCTCTTTTTGGTTGCAGCCCTTTCATTACTCATTGGCAGCTTCTTAAATGTGATTATTTACCGCTTACCGCAAATGATGAAAAATGAATGGAGCCAAGAATGCCGCGAATATTTGGGATTAAAAGAATTTCCTTCTGATATTGAAAAATTAAATTTATATTTGCCCTTATCTCATTGTACACATTGCAAAAAACGTCTTAAGCCTTGGCATAATATTCCCGTCTTGAGCTATCTCGTATTACGCGGCAAATGCGCTTTTTGCAGCGCAAAAATTTCGATGCGTTACCCCTTTGTTGAACTGATCTGCTGTATTACCTCTGTTTATGTGGCTTGGCGATTTGGTTTTAGCCCCCAAACTGTAGGCGGGCTCATTTTTACTTGGATTGCGATTAGTTTAACGTTCATTGATCTTGATCACCATTTATTACCGGACCCACTAACGCTTTCTTTAGTCTGGGTAGGTTTATTTTTAAGTATTTTTACTATTTTTACGAATAGCCAAGATGCCATTTTAGGCGCTATTGCCGGTTATACTATTTTTGCAGTCGTGCAAGGATTATTCAAATTTACCACAGGCAAAATAGGGATGGGCCAGGGAGATTATAAATTTTTAGCAGGCCTTGGTGCTTTTTTAGGCTGGCAGCAATTACCTATTATTATTTTACTTGCCTCACTGATCGGGCTCATTTTTGGATTAACACAAATGGTGCTAAAACATTCCTTTAAAAGCGTTCCTATACCTTTTGGGCCCTATCTTGCTGTTGCAGGCTGGATTAGTTTAATGTGGGGTCCTGAAATCTTAACTATTTATACTCACCAATTTCTAATGTGAATAATATGTTAGTGATCGGATTAACAGGCGGAATTGGCAGCGGCAAATCAACTGTCGCGAGCTTATTCGCCGAAAAAGGCGTTACTATCATTGATACTGATCAACTGGCACGTGAGCTTACCCAACCTAAACAGCCTGCTTTAGAACATATTGCCGCTCAGTTTGGGCTTAGCATTTTATTGCCTGATGGCACGCTTGATCGCGCTCAATTAAGAAAAATGATTTTTGCTGATCAAAAAAATCGGCGCTGGTTAGAAGAATTGCTGCATCCATTGATTCGAGCTGAAGTAAAGAAGCAGATCGAATGCGCGAACTCTCCTTACTGCATCGTTGTTATTCCGTTACTCTTTGAAACATCAGCCCCCCATTTCTTCATTCAGCGAATTCTTGTGGTGGATGCCTCTGAAAAACGACAAATAACCCGAACGAAAGCAAGAGATAACGTGAGTGAATCCGATGTCTTTGCGATATTAACAACGCAAGTGGATCGCGCCCATCGAATTTCTCATTCCGATGATGTGATTCATAACGATGGTATTATGGAAGAATTGCAGCCTCAAATCGCAAAGCTGCACGAGTTTTACCTATCCTTGGCAGAAAAATCTCTTCCTGATTCCTCTGCTAAAAAATAAGGTATTTCTTTAAAAATCATGTTATTATTTTCAGCAAATCAATCTGAATACTCACCGGACATGGCCAATAACGTCATTATTTATGAACAGCCGCTTAATGAACTCATTCGGGTTTGCCTGCGTTTAGAACAACTTTTTTTGCAAGTAGATCACCACATTTCAGATACGTCTGTTTTAGGCACCCGCCACATGATTGTGTTGATTATTCATATTCTGCAATTATTAGACCGGCCTGACTTAAAAGCTAAACTTGCCAAAGAATTAAATCATCAAATGCAGCTGCTTGCCCGCTTGGAAAATACGCCTCAAATCGATCACGCTAAATTAAATACGATACTCAAACAACTAGATGAACTTAGCCATTACTTTATCGAAAGCAGTGGGAAAATCGGGCAGCCATTACGTGATATTGAATTACTCAATACGTTAAGACTTCATTTGACCACCCCGGGAAGCGGGTGCAGTTTTGACATACCGGTATATCATTATTGGCTGCAGCAACCAACGAAAGAACGGGGCAATACGATTAAATCATGGCTAACAGAATTCAATCATGTCCGGCTTGCTAATGAATTGATTCTAAAACTGGTGCGTGAAGAAAGCAAGATCCAGCCAAAACAAGCGGTCAATGGTTTTTACCAAGAATTACTTGATTCACAAATTAATTTAAGATTAGTACGCGTGATACTTTCAACCGATATTGCAACTTATCCAGAAATCAGTATTGGACGCCATTTTGTCAGCATTCGTTTTTTCATTCCCGACATTATTGAGCGATCAACTCAATATCCTGATGATTTATCGTTTCAGGTTTCGTATTGTACTTCTTGAAAATATTCTTCCCCACAAAAGAATATTTGCAGAAATAATCATTCTCGTTTAATCTTACACGCCACACTGCCAGAGGAGAGATGGCCGAGCGGTTTAAGGCGCACGCCTGGAAAGTGTGTGTACGTCTAACGGCGTACCGAGGGTTCGAATCCCTCTCTCTCCGCCAGCACATTGTGATTTCATGTTATGGCAGCGAGTATTGGTCTCTTCGCGACGATAGATTGTGAACCCCGCCAGGTCCGGAAGGAAGCAACGGTAACGATTGATTCGGGTGCCGAAGCAAGGCTAATTACCTGCTGCCTCCCTTATTTATATTTATTTGACAGGGATCATTCAGATGAGCTATCAAGTTCTTGCAAGAAAATGGCGGCCGCACTCTTTTGAAGAAATGGTGGGACAAGAACCCATTGTGCGTATGTTGATTAATGCGCTGGATAACAACCGTCTACATCATGCCTATTTATTTACTGGCACACGCGGTGTCGGTAAAACAACACTCGCGCGTATTTTTGCTAAATCCTTAAATTGTGAAATAGGCATTACTTCAAAACCGTGCGGTACTTGCAAAACGTGTCAAGCCATTGATACAGGAAAATTTTTAGATTTATTTGAAATAGATGCCGCATCAAAAACAAAAGTAGAAGACACTCGAGAATTATTAGACAACGTACAATATGCACCCACGCAAGGACGATATAAAGTTTATCTCATCGATGAAGTTCATATGTTATCCAATCACAGTTTTAATGCGCTGCTTAAAACATTAGAAGAACCGCCAGCTCACGTTAAATTTTTATTAGCAACCACTGATCCTAAACGTTTACCGATGACTGTGCTTTCACGTTGTTTGCAATTCAATTTAAAAAGAGTACCTGAAGAAAAAATAGCGCGACAACTTGAATTGATTTGTGCCGCCGAAAAAATTGCTTTTGAATCAGAAGCGCTGCACTTGCTTTCTAAAGCCGCTAACGGCAGCATGCGTGATGCATTAAGCTTGTTAGATCAAGCAATTGCATTCTGTGAGCAAAATATTACAGTTAAAGATACACAATCGATGCTTGGCACGCCTGAACAGCAAGTCATTTTCGGATTGCTTCATGCGCTCGCCAAAAAAGACGGCCCACAATTATTACATGAAATTCATCAACTGGCAGAGGGTGCGCCTGACTTTAATCAAGTGCTTGAAGAACTATTGTCTATTTTACATCAAATTAATGTGACACAAATTGTAGGGAATGAATCTTCTGAAGAAATTAACCAATTTTCCAAACTTTTTTCTGCTGAAGATATTCAACTTTATTATCAAATTGCATTGCTTGGCCGTCGTGATTTAGCGCTGACACCCAATTCAGAACAAGGGTTTGAAATGACACTGCTGCGTATGCTTGCTTTTCAGCCTGTAAAAATGGATCAGACTGCTCCCACTGAAAAAAAAGCAGCACCCCCTTCTGATACTTCTTTATCGACTTTGGCTTGGGTGGATATTTTGCCAAAGCTTGAATTATCTGGAATGGCACTAGCGCTTGCATCCCATTGCACTCTTTTAAAAAAATTAGACAATAAAATCGAATTGGCTCTTTCATTACAACACGAATCTTTACTCAATAAAAAATTAATTGAACGCATTGAACAAGCCTTAACTCGATTTTTTAATAAACCTATTCAATTAAATATCAAAACAGCTTCTCATGAATTAGCAACTCCTGCGAAACAACAGCAACAAGAACATACTGAACAGCAAGCAAATGCTGCTAAAACCATTAAAGACGATACGGACGTCCGGAAAATAATGGATCTTTTTAATGCGACATTGGATGTAAACTCAATTAAAGCCGTTGATTCATCTATTATTTCGGATACGAATTAACCCCTTTCCATTCAACAAAAGTGTGCTAACTGCGATATTTTTGTTAGAATTAATCCCATTTATTGATTACCCCTTTGGAGTGGAACCCATGAACAAACCCTTTAATGAAAAGCCTGGTTTTGGTGATTTAATGAAAAAAGCACAAGAAATGCAAAAAAAAATGCAAGAAATTCAAAAACAAATTGCTGAAATGGAAGTGATTGGGCAAGCAGGCGGCGGGCTTGTCAAAATTGTCATGACCGGCCAACACTTTGCTAAACGCGTTACTTTAGATCCAAGCTTATTAAAAGAAGAGAAATCTATTATTGAAGACTTGATCGCAGCTGCAATCAATGATGCGACTGGAAAAATTGAAAAAGGCACGCGCGATAAAATGAGCGCTTTAACCGGCATTAAGCTGCCCGAAGGATTTGATCTGCCACCTGCGGGTTAACGATGAAATTCAGCCCATTATTGGAAGAATTAATTGAAGCATTACGCTGCCTGCCTGGGGTTGGTCCCAAAACTGCGCAGCGTATGGCATTTCAATTGCTAGAACGCGGAAGAGAAAATGGTAAGCATCTTTCCAAAATTTTATCTTCTGCCATGCAAAGCATTCATCATTGTAAAAGTTGCCGAACGTTCAGCGAAACTGAATTTTGTAAATTGTGCACTTCTTCTCATCGTGATCAATCTCTTTTATGTATTGTAGAAAGTCCCATCGATCTTGTTGCAGTTGAACAAATGGGCAGTTACAGAGGCCGTTATTTCGTATTAATGGGACACTTGTCCCCTCTAGATGGCATTGGCCCTGAAGAATTAGGAATCAAAGAATTAAATCATTTATTGTCTGAAGGAAATATCAAAGAATTGATTCTTGCAACAAACCCAACTGTTGAAGGTGAAGCCACCGCCCATTATATTTCTGAATTAATTAAATCTTATCCCATTAAAGTAACCCGCATTGCGCACGGCGTACCCTTGGGCGGCGAACTAGAATACATTGACAGCGGTACATTAGCACACGCATTTGCCGGCAGAGAAATTATTTAACTCATGAAAAATATTATCCTTATTTGTTTTTTATGGTTATTGGCAAGTGTTTCTTTCGCCGATCAACTCATCATCGAACCTGACAATGGCCGTGCGCCTCTTTTATCAGCCATTCAGAAAGCAAAGTCATCGATTGATCTTACCCTATATGGATTAACGGATAAAAAATTAATGGATTCCTTAATTGATGCAAAAAATCACGGAAAAGAAGTGCGCATTTTAATTGAGCCTGCCCCTTATAAAAATCCTAAAGAAAATAATGCTGCCATTAAAAAATTACTGGCTCATCACATTTTTTTACAAAGCGCCAATCCAGATTTTAAGCTAACTCATCAAAAAACTTTTTTAATCGATCATCAATCTGCAATTATTATGACTTTTAATCTAACTAAAAGTGCTTTTAACCAAGAACGTAATTTTGCTTTAACCATTAACGATCCTGCGACAATCGCTGAAATGATGCGGGTATTTTCAGCAGATTTGTCACATAAAAAAATCTTAGTGAGCAATACTCATTTAGTATGGAGCCCTGATCAAGCAAGAGAAAAAATAACAGCGCTCATTCAACAAGCCCAATCCAATATAAAAATTTATGCGCCTGATATCAGTGATTATCAAATCATTGGCGAACTTGCAAAAAAATCACGGGCGGGGATTAAAATAGAAATACTCACATCCGCCAATGAAAACATTCATCCTAAAAAATGGGTTTATCTAAAAAAATCTGGCGTTATTATTCATCACAGCACACAGTATCTTATTCATGCAAAAGTAATCATCATTGATCAAAAGCGCGCGATGCTCGGTTCAACCAATTTGACAGAACCCTCGTTAGATCAAAATCGTGAATTATCGATCATTACGGAAGATCCTGATGTCATCCGTCAATTAACAACAACTTTTGATTGGGATTGCCCTAAGAATGATGGAGCCAGATCGAAAGTTTTTGTTAATTGATAGATGACATCTTGTCAAATTTACCGCGTTTTATAAATAGCATGAAGAGTTGTTTTATCTAACACATGCCCTTCCATTGATTTCAATAATTCATTCAGATAAAAACCTCGTTTCAAATTAAGCATTGAATCTAAGGCATACACATCAAGGGTGTAGCGGTGAGGCTGATCTGGTGGCGCACAACCGCCATAACCTGTTGCACCTTCTTTATCAAGTCTCCAATCCTCTGAAATAATGCCTGAATTCCAACTGTTGACTCCTTCTAACAATTGTTTTTCAACGCTAGCATTTTCTGGCAACTCTCCCAAATTAGGATCAATGTTAGCAACTGTCCAATGGATCCAAGGAAAACCACAAACCGGAACCGCATCGTAGTCAATAAATACTAAAGCGAGTGATACCGTTTCTTTGGGTACGTTTTTCCAGCTTAATTGAAATGAGCGACTAGGCATTTTGTTTTTATAAAACTGAGTCCCTCGATGGCCAAATGAATCGCCAAGATGGCCGTCTGTTATGCTATTTGAGTGAATCTGCATGCCTGCTTTCCTTGTAATTAATGCAATCTTGAACGAAACGTCTCAGCAATATCAAGAGGTGCTGCTAAAACAAATTTAGGAATTTGCACAATAAAACGTTTTTCTTCCAGCGTTTGCATTTCGTATTCACCTTCCATTGTGCCATGCGGCGTAGATAATTGACAAAAACTGTTATAAACAAATTTTTTCTCCGGCTTAATCAACGGTTGTAACCCAACAACACCGGGCCCGCGCACTTCTTCAACGTGCCCTGTCATATCAGTGATGCGCCAATAGCGATTAAGCAATTGGACAATATCACCACTTTCATTGGTAACCATAATTTCATATGTCCATAAAAAACGATGAGATTCTTGTATAGATTGGTCTGGTAAATAAGTTGAATTCGCCTGAATAGAGATTTTCATTTTATTTTACTCCTCACAAAAAAATAGCGGCAATAATCACGACCACCACGATATAGGCAGCCAAACCCAATAATGCGCCGCGCTTGGTAAATTGAGGTCCATTATGTGGTGGAGGCTGCATCCGTTTTCCTTAATTCAATGGCTGTTAATAATGTTTGATGGATACCGCCAAAACCAGAATTACTCATGATCACCACATGATCGCCTGATTGCAGCATCGGAACCAGCCCTTCCACTAATAATTCTACCTGATCAAATAATCGGACAGGTTTATTCAGTCCATGCAATGTTTCCTCAAGCCCCCAATCGGTATCGGGTTTTTTACAGATAATAATATCAGCATCCTGCAAAGCATCTTTAATCGTATGTTTATGTACACCTGAACGCATGGTATAAGAACCAAATTCTAATACCACAACAATGCGTGCCTTGCCCACGTTAGCGCGTAACCCTGCCAAAGTCGTCGCAATGGCCGTAGGATGATGAGCAAAATCATCATATAACACAATGTTATCTACCCGTCCCTTGATTTCTAAACGACGTTTAACATTTTTGAAAGAATTAAGCGCCCTTACTCCTTCTTTTGAAGGTACACCTGCAAAAGTGGCTGCGGCCAATGCGGCAAGCGCATTTTCTACATTATGTTTGCCCAGTAAATCCCAATGCACGTCCCCTATCACGATTCCTTGATGCGATACTTGAAAAGAACTTCCATCTGCTTTAATCAAGCTTGCCTGCCAATCGCCATTATGACCAAATGTCACTTTTGGGGTCCAACAGCCTTGCTGTAAAACATCCCTTAAATTCGCATCTTGTGCGCAATAAACAATTTGGCCATTGCCAGGCACCGTTCTCACCAAATGGTGGAACTGTTGTTTAATGGCTGCTAAATCAGGAAAAATATCCGCGTGATCAAATTCAAGATTATTTAAAATGAGTGTCGTAGGCCGATAATGAATAAATTTAGACCGTTTATCAAAAAATGCACTGTCATATTCATCCGCTTCAATCACAAAAAAACGGCCACCCCCAATTCTCGCAGACACACCAAAATTTTCAGGCACGCCTCCAATTAAAAAACCAGGAGTAAGTCCAGCGCATTCCAATAACCATGTCAGCATGCTGCTTGTCGTTGTTTTTCCATGCGTTCCTGCGACGGCTAAGACAAAATGATGGGGCAACACATACCGTGCCAGCCATTCAGGGCCAGAGATATACGGGATGTTCTCTTCCATCACATATTCCATCGCTTTATTTCCACGGCGAATGACATTACCGACAATCACACAATCTATATCTTGATCGATATGAGAAGAATCATAGCCGCTTAGTAAAGTAATCCCCTGTGAAGCCAATTGCGTACTCATCGGCGGATAAACATTTTGATCAGACCCTGACACCTCATGCCCTGCTTGCTTTGCCAATACAGCAAGCCCAGCCATAAATGTTCCGCAAATACCCAAAATATGAATTCGCATAATGCTTCCCAATTTTCGCGCTACATAAAGAGTGTGGTATTATGACAAAATACTTGCGTGTATTGGTAGTGTTTTCAGGATGAAATCCAAGGGACGTAAAGCTTATGGACGATATGCATGCGTTATTTGAAGCCTTGACTGACAGCGCTGTATTGCTCGATAAAGCGGGCCGCATTGTCGACTGGAACCCAGGGGCCGCTGCTCTTTTTGGCTATCCTAAAAAAGAAGTGATTGGGAGATCACTCAACCTTATTTATCATCAAA
This sequence comes from uncultured Coxiellaceae bacterium, assembly GCA_964622455.1. Lineage (GTDB taxonomy): Bacteria > Pseudomonadota > Gammaproteobacteria > DSM-16500 > DSM-16500 > CAZUQP01. The sequence goes on along the minus strand of CAZUQP010000011.1, from coordinate 4,983 downwards.
ATTATCCTTTCCCTAAAATCATTCAAGAAACATTGACCCAACAAAAAAAATGGATTGCTGAAACTGAATTTATTCGAAAAAACGGCACTGCGGGTACCTGTAAAACTTCTGCTACCTTAATTAATACTGCACAACCTCATAAGCCCTTAGCGCTCATTACTCATCAAAATATTTCTGTCTATAAACAATTAGAAACAGAATTACATAAAACCAATCAAAAAATCGCGCAAGAATTAAATGAATGCCTTGAATTGTTTTACACCAGTAACGCCTTACTCATTAAAAGTATTGCTGCCTGTGAACAAGTAGAAAAAAATTTACGTGAAAGTGAATTACGTTTTCACTTATTAGCAGAAAACGCAACGGATATTATTTCAAGACACGCGCCTGATGGCACTTATCTTTATGTTTCACCTTCCTGCAAAACATTATTGGGTTACTTACCGGAAGATTTAGTAGGGAATAATGCGAGTAAATTTGTACATTACGATGATATTGGCAAATTAAAAAGAGCATTTAATCGCCGCAAAGATACCGCTCCTTATCACATGTTAACCTACCGTATTCGCCGTAAAGAAGGCGATTATCGCTGGTTTGAAAGTAATATTCGTGCAATTCGTGATGAAGAAAGCAATAGCATCCGTGAAATTCAATCAGCATCCCGCGATGTCACTGATCATATTCTTGATAAAAAAGCCCGTTTACGGGGACAACAACTAGCGCACGTCTTTCGTTTAAGTACCATGGAAGAAATGGCATCCGGCATGGCACATGAAATTAGCCAGCCACTAGCCGCCGTCGTGAATTATACTCAAGGCTGTGTGCGTTATTTACAAAAAGATAATCATGATCCGACTCAATTGGCAGAAATCATGAATAAAGCAGTTGCACAAGCAGAACGCGCGGGTGAAGTCATCCATCGTTTGAAAAATTTCTTTTGTAAAGGCCAGTTAGTCAAGACTCCCTGCAAAATGAATAGTTTAATTCGGGAAACTGTGAGTTTAATCCGTAACGATTTGAATCGATCAAAAACTAAAATTGAATTTAATCTCGATAAAGAATTACAAATTATTTCCGCTGATCGCATTCAATTACAACAAGTGATGTTAAATCTGATTCAAAACGGCATAGAAGCAATGCACATTATAGATCCGCGCCAAAGACGCATTCAAATTCAAACTAAAACAATGAATGCAAATTCCATTGAAGTCACAATCAGTGACACAGGCCCTGGATTTACTAAAGATATGGTGCATAAAGTATTTGAACCTTTCTTTACGACTAAAGCCAACGGATGCGGCATGGGACTTGCGATTTGCCGTTCGATTATTGAAGCACACGGCGGACAATTTACGATTAATCCAAACACCAGCCACCATAGTTGGATACGTTTTGTATTACCAGTCTTTTAGGAGCACAGTATGTCTAACGATCCCATTGTATATGTTGTTGATGATGATCAAGCGATGGTTGAGTCACTTTCATGGATTATTGAATCAGTCGGCCTGCGCGTCAAAACTTACATCCGCGCGCAAGATTTTCTGGATGAATATGATCCTCACCAGCCGGGATGCATCTTATTAGATGTACGCATGCCCGGCATGAGCGGGCCTGAACTGCAGCTTAAATTAAATGAGCAAGGTGCTGCGTTGCCCATTATTTTTATTAGCGGTCATGGAGATGTACCACTTGCTGTACGTGTGATGAAAGCAGGCGCTGCAGATTTTTTAACAAAACCTTTCAATGATCAAATTTTACTGGAAAGTATTAATAAAGCGTTACGCATTGATAAAAATCACCGTGAAAAACAACAAGAAAATGCGCAAGCTGAGGCAAAATTTGCTTTATTATCGCCGCGCGAAGCGCAAGTATTGCAAGGCATTGTCGCAGGCAAACAAAATAAAGTGATTTCTGCCGAATTAAAAATTTCATTGAAGACCGTTGAAGCACATCGCGCAAGTGTCATGAAAAAAATGAGTGTTAAGTCCGTTCCCGAATTAGTAAAACTCGTTCTAACGAATGGTGCGCAAGAACCGTTAAATGAAGATTAATCTTAAAAACTATAAAATGCATAATAATTGAACTATAAAAAACATATTGGGTTATTTATAAATAAATTAAATAGTAAAAACCCTAATTTTATCTCGGGTCTCTAATGAATCCCCTCTTGGTTTCCTCCAATTTTAATTAGCAAATAATCGTGAGAGCATGATCGTTCCCCCGTTGAAAAGTGAGTAGTAAAGGGCAATAAACAGATGGGAAACCTAATACCAGTAAGGGAGCAGCGATCATGGGTGAACTTAAAAACGTACTACTTGTTACAAACGGCACTTCAGAAGGTGAGATTTTATTAATTAAAGAAGCTTCTGCATCCGCAAAAACGCAAGGACTCGATATCAAATTAACACTGGTCCATGTGATTCCCAATTTACCGACGTGTTATTTTAATATCCCCTCTATGGTTTTATTAGCAGAAAATTATTATGAAGAGGCCACCAAAGTGCTCACTGCCATAGGCGACACATTGGATGTTCTTAAAAAAGATCAATGGTTGATTACAGGCAGAATTAAAACGGAAGTTTTACGTTTGGCACATAAATTAGATATTCATTTTATCTTGGCGAGCAGCACCAGCATTCAAGATTTACATAAATCATTCTTTTTTATGAAAAGCCGACAGACCGGAACGCCTATCCGCAGTATTAGCAGTTTAGTGACTATCTAAACAATGCTGCTTCTGATTGAACACGCGTAAAAACCGACTCTCTACCCAATAGAAAGTCCGTTTTTACGCGCGCCTGCACTCACCCCTATTGATTTACACTTCAAAAACCAGTATATATTTCAGCAAGTTATTTTTCTCTTGAGGCCCTCATGACCCAGTATAATGCGTTATATGCGCAATCAGGCGGTGTCACTGCTGTCATTAATGCAACGGCTGCAGGTGTCATAGAAACCGCCCGCGCACATCAAGATAAAATTGGGCATGTCTATGCAGCCCGCAATGGCATCATAGGTGTACTCACTGAAGATTTAATTGATACCAACCAAGAATCAGCCGAAGACATTGCTGCATTAAAGCATACACCTGCGGGTGCCTTTGGATCATGCCGGCATAAATTGGGACCGCTTGAAAAACACAAAGCCCAATATGAAAGATTGCTCCAAGTTTTTTCTGCGCACAACATTCGATATTTTTTTTATAATGGCGGCGGGGATTCACAAGATACAGCTTATAAAGTATCACAACTCGCGCAAACGATGGGTTACCCTATCACTTGCATTGGCATTCCTAAAACTGTTGATAATGATCTTCCTTTTACTGATAATTCGCCCGGCTTTGGTTCAGTTGCAAAATATGTTGCAATCTCCATTCGAGAAGCAGGCCTTGATGTCGAATCGATGGCGCTCACGTCTACAAAAATATTCATTTTAGAAGTCATGGGACGCCATACCGGTTGGATTGCAGCCAGCGGCGGTTTAGCGGCCGAACGAGAAGGCGATGCACCGCATATCATTCTCTTTCCCGAAATTCCCTTTGAGCCTCAAGCGTTTTTAGAACGGGTGCGGCACTGTGTCAATCAATTTGGGCATTGTGCCATTGTGGTCTCTGAAGGTATTCGCAATCAAGAGGGTACATTTATTTCAGAATCTGGATTGGTCGATGCATTTGGTCATAAACAATTAGGCGGAGTGGCACCCATCATTGCAAAACTCATCAAAGATAAATGGGGATATAAATATCATTGGGCACTTTCAGATTATCTTCAGCGTGCAGCACGACATATTGCATCCAAAACCGATGTAGAGCAAGCCTATGCATTGGGTAAAAAAGCAGTTGAATTAGCATTGGCTGGAAAAAATGCTGTTATGCCGATCATTGTGCGCGAAGCAAATGAACCTTATCGTTTCAGTATTGGCGAAGCGCCTTTAGAAAAAGTAGCCAATGTGGAAGTTAGCATGCCGCGCGATTACATCACAGCAGACGGTTTTGGAATTACCGAAAAATGCAGACAGTATTTGCAACCTCTCATTCAAGGAGAAGATTATCCGCCTTACCATAACGGATTGCCGCAATATGTCAGATTAAAGAACGTAGCGGTTGCAAAAAAATTAGAAAAGGCCTTTGAAATTTAGTGTTTTTTAACAGGCCCTCATACACTTTTTGCTCTGTTCTTGCGGTATAATGGAAGGATGCTAACTCAATAGGTGATTTATGGATGCACGTAATCCGACCGCATTGATCGATGAGATATTTGCTCATGATATGCAATCAGCGCCCGTCACGAAATCTGTTGAATTATTAAAAAAAGCCATTGAATTTTTATCCAGCCAAGATAAAAAAGCAGGGCTATTATTTAGCAACGAATTCTTGGATGATCTTACTTCCCAAAAAAAAGAAGAAGCTCTGCCTTCTCTGAAATTAGCCCAAGATAAAATTCTTTTTATACTGGCCGCAGAGCATTTAAAGCAGCGTTTTGAATCAGAAAAAAATCCTCATAAAATGTTTCAGCCTAGCAAAGAAGGTGAACCTTCCGCAAAAGAAGTCAAAACTTCTGCTAAACTCTCGCCTAAACAAGGCAAGTAGTCCCTCTTAATGTGTAAAGACCTACACTGTAAGCAACCTTCCATTATATTTGCGCTCTTAATTCGCATTTAAAGACCCCAAACTAATTCCTCAATATCATTAATACTACTTACCATATCCTTCCAATGATTTATTCTAATCTGTACGTTTAGATTACTATAGCGATGCAACAGCATTAAAGTAGTTAATTGGCGACTCAAAAACGGAGTGATTTTTTCAGGTGTATAGCCATAAGCAAGCAAAAATTCTCTCAAAAGTTTTTTGTTTCCTTGAATCAAAAAAGCGCCTGGGCTGATCTAGCCCTTTTTGTCTAAAAGCAGTTTTTCATTTACCCACGAGGAATTCTAAACATTCCAGAATTGCCGACGTCCCGCGGCCCTCTGCTTTTTAGAGGG
>CAZUQP010000010.1:0-31637 GCA_964622455.1 uncultured Coxiellaceae bacterium | reverse complement strand
CAAAGAAGAGCCTATGGTTTTCGGAACTTTGAAAATTATAGATTACGAGTTAGAGTACTGTGTTCATAGGAGAAGTGCCCCCTGAAATGGGAAAGAGCCCAGAATCTCCAAATTCATTGGCTCCCCGGACTGGACTCGAACCAGTGACCCATTGATTAACAGTCAATTGCTCTACCGACTGAGCTACCGGGGAATGTCATTAAGAGATTTGCATACTAATATTGGATTTTATCAACGTCAATATTATTTTGCTAATTTTTCAATGGCATTCTGCAAGCGTTGCATGGCTTCTTTTATTTTTTGAAGCTCCGTTGCATAAGAAATGCGTAAATAACCCGGCGCACCGAATGCAGAGCCTGGAATGACCGCAATTCCTGCTTCATTTAACAAATATTCAGCTAACGCAATGTCGTTGTTAATATGCGTATTTTCAAGGATTTTTTGCACAGAGGGGAAGCTATAAAACGTTCCATCACAAGGCTGCACTTTTATCCCAGGCATTTTTTTAAGCGCAGCAATCATGTAATCATGCCTTTCATGATAAGCATCGGTCATGATTTTGATACACGATTGGTCTCCATTCAACGCAGCTTCTGCGGCGGCTTGAGCAATGCTTGTCGGGTTTGACGTGCTTTGTGACTGAATTTTTTTCATAGCAGCAACAATATTTTTAGGCCCTGCGGCATAACCAATCCGCCACCCAGTCATCGCATAGGTTTTAGAGACGCTATTGACGACCATACATCGATCATAAAGTTCAGGACAAACCATTAAAATATTCGCAAAAGGTTCCTTGGCCCATAAGGTATGTTCATAGATATCATCTGTTACTACCAAAATGTGCGGGTGCTTCAATAAAACTTGACCTAACGCTTTTAATTCATCAGTAGTATAAGCAACGCCGGTCGGATTAGAGGGACTGTTCATCACCATTAACCGTGTTTTAGGGGTGATCGCTTTCTGAAGGTCGGCGGGCGTGATTTTAAAATGTTGTTCAAGATCCGCTTGAATAACGATAGGAATTCCACCCATTAATTTTGCGATATCAATATAAGATACCCAGTAAGGTGCTGGGATAATAATTTCATCTCCATTATTTAATACCGATGCAAATAAATTATATAAACTGTGTTTAGCACCGCAGGAAACAATAATTTGTTCGGCTGTGTAGTTTAACTGATTGTCGCGTTCAAATTTTTGGATAATGGCTTTTTTTAACTGAGGCGTTCCATCGACGGCCGTATACTTAGTCATGCCCGCACGAATCGCTTTAATCGCTGCTTCTTTAATAAAATCAGGTGTATCAAAATCAGGCTCACCTACGCCTAAATTAATGATGTCTTTGCCCGCTGCAATGAGTTCATTGGCCCGTGCGCCGACTGCTAAAGTGGCGGAAGGTTGAATGCGTTCTACGCGGTCAGCAAGTTCTTTCATCATGATATTTAATAAACTCCATAAATTACTGTACAATGGCCGATTTTATAGTTGAGAGCAAGTGTATGATATTACCAGTGGCCCGAATGGGGCATCCTATTTTGCAGCAGGTTGCTGAAAAAGTAAAAGAGGTTAATGCGCCTTCCGTCCAAACATTTCTCTCGAATTTTATCGAGACCTTTCACGCCTTAGATGGTGTTGGGCTAGCAGCATCTCAAGTGTTTCAGCCGTGGCGTATCGTGATTTTTCATTTGTCGTCAGAGCGTGCCAAACTGCGCGGCCATCACGAAGAAATTCCTCTCACTATCTTAATTAACCCCGTTATTGAATTTTTAACAGACGAAGTTGAAACCGCGTGGGAAGCCTGTTTTTCACTTCCTGGATTGATGGGGCAAGTGTCTCGTTGTAAAGCGATCCGATATTCTGGATTAACACCAGATGGCGATACGATAAGCCGTGAAGTCGAGGGCTATCATGCACGCATGGTACAGCATGAATGCGATCATTTAGACGGTATCCTCTATCCCATGCGTATGCACGATATGAGCCGTTTTGGGTTTATGGAAGAAATTCGTCAAATTCCACCCAAATAACTGTTCAAAAATATAACAATAACGTATAATTACATTTTTAAATAATCAACCTCAGGAATGCAAAAATGAAGAAATTATTGATGATGGTATCAGGTCTTGCTTTGATAGAATTGACGGGCTGTGCATCTATTGTAAATGGCACAAATCAAAGCGTATCTGTGAATACCAGACCTGTTACAGGCGCCACTTGTTCACTCGAAAATGATAAAGGGAAATGGTTTGTAAACCAAACCCCGGGATCTGTTACTGTTCATCGCAGCTATAAAGACTTAACAATTAATTGCGAAAAGAGAGGATATCCCAAGGCCAGCAAAAATATTGTATCAAAAACCAAAGGCATGGCATTTGGTAATGTCGTGTTTGGCGGTGTCATTGGTGCAGGCGTTGATATGGCGGATGGTTCTGCCTATGATTATCCGACGGATATCGAAGTCCCTATGTCACATAGAGGCTAACTTTAGCATTTTATCGCTCACCTCGTGTTATTCTAAGGCGCGTCTTTCAATAAACGAGGTGTTTTTTCATGGTAGAGCAAGTGTTTCAACTTCGCGCTGATTTTAAACCTGCAGGCGATCAGCCATCCGCTATTTCGGAATTACTGACTGGATTAAAACAAGGGTTAAGTCATCAGACATTACTGGGTGTAACAGGTTCCGGCAAAACGTTTACCATTGCAAATGTCATTGAAGCCATTGGCCGTCCCACTATCATTCTAGCGCCAAATAAAACACTCGCGGCACAACTTTACGGAGAGATGCAAGAATTTTTCCCTAAAAATGCCGTCGAGTATTTTGTTTCTTACTATGATTATTATCAACCTGAAGCTTATGTGCCTTCATCCGATACTTATATCGCAAAAGATGCATCGATCAATGAACATATTGAACAAATGCGTTTGTCTGCAACCAAAGCTTTATTAGAACGACGCGATGCAATTATTGTTGCAACGGTCTCAGCCATTTATGGTTTGGGTGATCCGCGTATGTATTTAAGCATGGTCTTACATTTAGACCGCGGTGATAAAATAGATCATCGTCACTTACTGAGACGTTTGGCCGAATTGCAGTACACGCGTAATGATGTCGATTTATATCGCGCTACTTATCGCGTTCGCGGAGATGTGATTGACGTGTATCCGGCAGAATCTGAAAAAGAAGCGGTGCGTATTGAATTATTAGGCGATGAAATTGAGAATTTAGCTTTTTTTGATCCATTAACGGGCGAAATATCGCGTCGTGTGCCACGTTTAACAATTTATCCTAAATCCCATTATGTGACTGCTCGCTCGCGTGTGATTGAGGCGATCGATCAAATTAAAATAGATTTAAAAATTCGACTGGAAGAATTGCGGAGCTTAAATAAATTAGTGGAAGCACAGCGTTTAGAACAGCGCACTCAATACGATTTAGAATTAATGAATGAATTGGGTTATTGTTCTGGCATTGAAAATTATTCCCGGTATTTGTCGGGTCGAACGGAAGGTGAGCCGCCGCCGACTTTATTTGATTATTTACCAAAAGATGCTTTATTAGTGATTGATGAATCACATGTCACCATCCCACAATTGCGTGGGATGTATCGCGGCGATCGTTCCCGCAAGGAAACACTGGTGGAATATGGTTTTCGTTTGCCTTCTGCATTAGATAATCGACCGTTGCGTTTTGATGAATTTGAGGCGCGCGCGCCGCAAGCTATTTTTGTTTCAGCAACGCCGGGTGATTATGAAAAACAATATTGCAGTGAAATGATCGAACAAATTGTGCGTCCCACTGGTTTATTGGATCCTGAAGTTGAAATACGCCCCGCACGTACCCAGGTAGATGACTTGTTGTCTGAAATTAATAAACGCGCAGCCGTCAAGGAACGCATTTTAGTAACGACCCTTACCAAAAAACTTTCTGAAGATTTAACAGAATATTTGGAAGAACATAACGTGCGGGTACGTTATTTACATTCGGATATTGGCACTGTTGAGCGTGTTGAAATTATCCGTGATTTGCGTTTGGGAAATTTTGATGTATTAGTTGGAATTAATTTATTGCGTGAAGGATTGGATATGCCTGAAGTATCTTTAGTTGCAATTCTTGATGCAGATAAAGAAGGTTTTTTACGTTCGGAAACATCACTTATTCAAACGATTGGCCGCGTTGCGCGCCATATTCATGGCAAAGCGATTTTATATGCAGATAAAATCACAGGTTCAATTGAGCGTGCGATAGAAGAAACAAAACGGCGCAGGGAAAAACAAAAAATTTATAACGAAACCCATCAAATTACACCGCGCGGTGTGCAAAAAGCGGTGCGGGATATTATGGAAGGCGCCTATTCCGATCGTTCTGTGCGTGGCAAATTGTTTCCAAAGAGTGATCAAAAATATCTGGAATATAAAAATCTTTCGCCTGAAAAACTGCAAGCTAAAATAATAGAACTTGAAAAGAAAATGTATGATCATGCGCATAATTTGGAATTTGAAGAGGCAGCAGAGCTTAGGGATCTTATTAAAGAAATTGAAAAAAGTAATATTAGTTTTTAATAATTACTTGACGGGCTAAGCAAGTTGGTGTGTGAATTAAGAAAGTCTATTTTTTAAAAGAAAATAGTTATGGATGATTTGCTAAGACCTCGACTTGTATATTGTTTAAAAGCGGTCCTGCTGCTCCTGCGTTATTACGATAGCCAAAAAAGCCAAAAAACGCTGTAGTTGCATGTATAACATGTTCTTTTGCTTGAAAAAACTGATTTATTCCCCCTATTCCAGCCGAAAGAGCAAGGAAGGCTTCTAACCCTACAACCCCATAAAAAGCAGGATCACTATTATCAAAGTCTTCCTGAGTATTTTTTCTGACCGCGCTTGCAAGATAGATTGATGCGGTGAGTAGTATGAGGCTGGCTCCTGTGTGTAATGTGGAGCGACATAAATGCTGTGCAGCCCTTAACAGATTGTCTGTATTTCTATTTAGCATAAAATTTCTATTCCTATTTCGTTTTTGGTAATTTTATTCCGAGAATCTTAAGGGATAATTAATTGTATCTCACAAAATGACAGTTGAAAAATACAACCACTTCATAAAACAAGGAAATTCTTGCCTCTTTTTGAAGGTGATGCTATCTTTCTCCGTTCTTGAAATAGGCACGTAGCTCAGTGGTAGAGCATCACCTTGACATGGTGGTGGTCGGTGGTTCGATCCCACTCGTGCCTACCAGAATTCAAAGAGATAAATAGCATGCCTGTGATTACATTACCAGATGGAAGTCAAAAGAAATTTGATGCAGCACTCACCGTGGCAGAAATTGCTGCGAGTATTGGTACGGGTTTGGCAAAAGCCGCATTTGCAGGTAAGGTCGATGGCAAGTTAGTGGATACTTCTTATCTTGTTCAAAATGATGCGACTATTTCTATAGTAACGGATAAAGATCCTGCTGCTTTAGAAGTGATTCGGCATTCAGCGGCACATTTGCTGGCACAAGCCGTCAAAGCATTATTTCCAACCGCACAAGTGACCATTGGTCCTGTGATTGAAGATGGTTTTTATTATGATTTTGCTTTTGCACGTCCCTTTACGCCCGATGATTTAATCCGCATTGAAGAAAAAATGCATGCGTTAGCAAAAGAAGATTTAGTTGTCACGCGCACTGTGATTTCACGGGAAGAAGCGATCAAATTTTTTCGTGGAATTGGCGAAGAATATAAAGCAAAAATTATTGAAGAAATTCCACACGGTGAAACACTAACGATTTACCAGCAGGGCGATTTTGTTGATTTATGCCGTGGCCCGCATGTGCCTTCGACGGGTAAACTAAAAGCATTCAAGCTAACGAAATTGGCCGGCGCTTATTGGCGTGGGGATTCTAAAAATGAAATGCTGCAACGTATTTATGGCACTGCATGGACAGATAAAAAGGCACTCGATGCTTATTTAAAACAACAAGAAGAAGCAGAAAAACGTGATCATCGCAAAATTGGTAAGGCTCTCGCTTTATTTCATTTTCAAGAAGAAGCGCCTGGCATGGTATTTTGGCATCCCAATGGCTGGATTATTTATCGGGAAATTAAGCAATACATCAGTGATGCGTTGACAGAACGCGGTTATCAGGAAATTGTGACGCCGCAATTAGTTGATTTGGAATTATGGAAAAAATCAGGTCATTGGGACATGTTTCACGAAGATATGTTTACGATTGATTCTGATGATCGAAAATTTGCATTGAAACCGATGAGCTGCCCTTGTCACGTGCAAGTGTTTAAACAGGGTTTACGCAGCTATCGCGATTTACCTCTGCGCTTTGCTGAATTTGGCTGTTGTCACCGTAATGAATTATCAGGCGCTATGCATGGGCTGATGCGGGTTCGGCAAATGGTCCAGGATGATGCGCATATCTTTTGTACCGAAGGTCAAATTCAAAGTGAGTCTGTAGCATTTATTAAATTAGTTTTGGATGTTTATCGGGACTTTGGTTTTAATGAAGTGGTGGTTAAACTTGCAACCCGTCCAGATAAACGAATCGGAACGAATGAATCGTGGGACAATGCTGAAAAGGCTTTAGCCGAAGCATTGAAAGAGGCTGGCTTGCCTTTTGAAGTGAAGCCAGGCGAAGGGGGATTTTATGGCCCTAAAATTGAGTTCCACTTAAAAGATAGTATAGGGCGTACTTGGCAATGCGGCACTTTGCAGGTTGACTATAATCAGCCTGAGCGTTTAGATGCTTATTATATTGGGGAAGACAGCAGTAAAAAGACGCCGGTGATGTTACATCGCGCAATTTTAGGGTCATTTGAACGGTTTATTGGGATTTTAATTGAAAATTATGCCGGCAAATTTCCTGTTTGGTTGGCGCCGATTCAGGCGATTGTATTGAATATTACCGATCGGGCGGCCCCATTTAGCGAAGAAATCGTAAATTTCTTAAAAAAACACGGCTGTAGAGCAAAATCGGACTTGAGAAATGAGAAGATCGGCTTTAAAATCCGCGAACACACATTGCAGTGTATCCCTTACCTCGTTATTGTGGGTGATCAGGAAGTGCAAACGAAGACCGTCTCAGTCAGAACCCAGCAGGGCAAGGATTTAGGTACGATGTCGTTGGATCAATTACTGAGTATCATGCGTGAGGCAATCATGCAGCGGGGTAGAACTACATTAGGAGGAAATGAGAATTAGCGCAGAAAAGAAACCTCGGATCAATGAGGAAATAAAAGCCCCAGAGGTTCGTTTAATTGATGCTGAAGGTAATCAATTAGGTGTTGTGCCCTCCCGTGAAGCACGGCGATTGAGTGAAGAAGCAGCTCTTGATTTAGTTGAGATATCACCTGATGCAAAGCCGCCTGTTTGTCGGATTATGAATTTCGGTAAGTTTACTTATCAGCAAAGTAAGCGCAAAGCAGCTGCGAAAAAGAAGCAGAAGCAGGTTCATCTTAAAGAAGTTAAACTGCGTCCCGCAACAGAAGAGGCAGATTATCAGGTCAAATTGCGTAGCATTATTCGCTTCTTATCAGAGGGCGATAAGGCAAAGGTCACTTTGAGGTTCCGTGGACGTGAAATGTCGCATCCTGAACTGGGTATAGAATTAATGGAGCGCATTATTACGGACTTAGTGGATGTCGGTATTATTGAGCAGCGTCCGAAAATGGAAGGACGGCAAATGGTCATGGTGATTGGGCCAAAAAAATAAAGGCGAGTGCCTTAACGTGGAATTTAGAGTCAGTTGAGTGGAGTAGAAGTTCATGCCAAAGTTAAAAACGAATCGTGGTGCGGCCAAGCGTTTTCGCGCAACGGCGAATGGCTATAAATGCCGTCGTACGAACCGTAATCACATATTGACTAAAAAGACGACGAAGCGTAAACGTCATTTAAGGGCTATTGGCCGAATAGATGCCTCAGATGTGCGCTCAGTTGCACGCATGTTGAATGATCAATAGGTAAGAGAATTGAGGAGACAAATGTATGGCAAGAGTTAAAAGAGGCGTCACAGCACGTGCGCGACACAAAAAGGTGCTGGACAAGGCAAAAGGATATTATGGCGCGCGCAGCCGTGTATTTCGCGTAGCAAATCAAGCTGTTATTAAAGCAGCCCAATATGCTTACCGTGATCGCCGCCAAAAGAAACGCGAATTCAGAGCACTTTGGATCGTGCGTATTAATGCCGCAGCGCGTGAATGTGGTTTATCTTATAGCGTATTCATGAATTGTTTGAAAAAACTATCGATCGAGGTCGATCGTAAAGTATTAGCGGATATTGCTGTGCATGATAAGCAAGCGTTTGCTGCTTTAGCAGATCAAGCGAAACAGAGTTTGGCAGCATAGTTATTCCCGCATAAGTTAGCATTAACGGGAAAAAATCGATGACGGATCTGGATGCAATCTTAGAGCAAGCCGTAAAAGAAATTACAGCTGCGGATGATTTAAAACATCTAGATCACTATCGTGTTTTTTATCTCGGTAAAAAAGGGAAGCTGACTGAATACCTGAAAGAAGTGGGTCAATTACCGCCAAAAGAGCGCCCCTTGGCGGGTCAACGTGTTAATACAGTTAAACAAAAAATTCAAGAATTGATCGAGCAGCGTTTGTTGATTTTGAATGAACAAGCGATTGGCGCAAAACTTTTATCCGAATCGATTGATATCACATTACCTGGCCGAGGGCAGGCGCTTGGTACCTTACATCCTGTTACTAAAACACGCGAGCGTATTGAGACATTTTTCACTCAAATGGGTTTTTCGATCATGGATGGTCCTGAAATCGAGAACGATTATTATAACTTTGAAGCGTTGAATATTCCTCTCATGCATCCAGCGCGTGCCATGCAAGATACCTTTTATTTTGCCGATAATACCTTGTTACGCACACATATGTCGCCTGTACAAATTCGAGCGATGGAAAAAACAAAACCGCCTTTACGCATTATTGCAATGGGCCGTGTGTACCGGCGTGATTTTGATTTGACGCATACCCCCATGTTTCATCAAGTAGAAGGTTTAATGGTAGATGAGAACATTAGTTTTGCTGATTTAAAAGGGATGTTGACACAATTTCTGCATGCTTTTTTTGAAACCGATGTTCCTATTCGTTTTCGTGCATCGTATTTTCCTTTTACAGAACCTTCAGCGGAAGTGGATATTGGTTGTCAACAGTGTCTTGGCAAAGGATGCCGCATTTGTAAAAATACCGGTTGGTTAGAAGTGTTAGGCTGCGGAATGGTGCATCCGAACGTTTTTCGTTTTGTCGGCATTGATAGTGAACGGTATACTGGTTTTGCATTTGGAGCAGGCCTTGATCGTTTAACAATGCTGCGGTATGGAATAACTGATTTACGTGCGCTCTTTGAAAATGATGTGCGTTTTTTACAACAATTTTAGGGCGAAAGGTTAGGTACCTATGAAAATCAGTGAACGCTGGCTTCAAGAATGGATCAAACCGACATTCAGTCGTGAAGCATTGTTTGAATGCTTAACGATGGCGGGATTAGAAATTGAAAGTGTATCTGCAGATGGCATCATTGATATTGCAATTACGCCGAATCGCGGTGATTGTTTAAGTGTGTTGGGGCTTTCTAAAGAAATCAGCGCATTGACGAAAGCAGTTATTCATATTCCTTCATTTATGACTAAAAAACCCACTTTAACAGATACTTTATCTGTCACGATCAAAGAACCCAAAGAATGCCCTCATTATGTGGGGCGTGTTATTCGAGGTGTTAAGGCGGACATGGCAACACCAGAATGGTTGGCAGAACGTTTACGCGTAAGTGATATAAAATGTATCCATCCGATTGTGGATGTCATAAATTATGTCATGTTGGAATTAGGCCAGCCCATGCATGCCTTTGATCTTCAGAAAATAAAAGGCGGTATTCATGTCCGATTAGCAAAATCAAATGAACCATTAGAATTGTTGGATGGACGCGCGCTCACATTAAACAAAAATACTCTAGTCATCGCTGATGATCAATCTGCATTGGCCATTGCAGGCGTGATGGGCGGACTTTTCTCTAGTGTTACACTTGATACAAAAGATATTTTTTTAGAGAGCGCATTTTTTAATCCTGCTTGTATTACAAGTGCGGGCCGTGATTATCAATTAACATCTGATTCTTCTTATCGTTTTCTGCGTGGTGTTGATCCCTCTTTGCAAGTGCGCGCGATTGAGCGTGCAACAGAACTTATTTTAGAAATCACAGGCGGAGCAGCGGGCCCCATTATTGATGTTATGCATCAAGAATATTTGCCTGCGGATAAAACTATTTTATTGCGTGCAGAACGTGCCGCAAAATTATTGGGATTAACAATTCCTGCGCGAGAGATTGAAGATATCCTAGAGCGCTTAGGTTTTTCAATCATAAAAAAAACGGATGGATGGCAAGTCACGGTTCCCGCAAGACGGTTTGATATCACAACTGAAATTGATTTGATCGAAGAAGTGGCGCGCATTTTTGGATATGAAAAAATTCCACTTCATTCTCCCTCTGCTGCTTTACAAAGTTATCCGCTCTCAGAAAAAAAATTATCATTGTCGGCTATACGCAATGCTTTTGTTGACAGCGGGTATCACGAAGTGATTACGTATAGTTTTATCGATCCGAGAATACAAGCATTGTTTAATTCTGAAATTGAACCAAAACCCTTATTAAATCCTATGACGCTTGATATGTCGGTGATGCGGACTTCATTATGGCCTGGATTAGTGAATACGCTGCTTTACAATCAAAATCGCCAGCAACAGCGTGTACGCATTTTTGAAACGGGTTTACGATTTTTGCATGCTAATAAAAAACTGATACAAGAACAAGTGATTGCAGGGCTGATTAGCGGAAGTTTATTTCCAGAACAGTGGGGGATTCCGGCTCGAAATGTCGATTTTTTTGATGTAAAGGGCGACTTAGAAAATGTCTTAAAATTAACATTTTCTGCTAATGAGTTTGAATTTAGAACAGGCTATCATGAAGCGCTTCATAGAGGTCAAACAGCAGAAATTTATTACTTAGACCAAAAGGTGGGCATTATGGGCGCTATCCATCCTGGATTGGCAAAAAAACTGGATATCTCAGGCCCTGTCTTTCTCTTTGAATGTTTGTTAGAGCCTATCAAAACAGCCAAATTGCCGCATTTTGAAGAAATTTCGAAGTTTCCTGAAATTCGACGTGATATCGCAATTTTAGTGGATCGGGCTTTTCCCGCCCATGCGATTCAGGATACAATAAGTCATGTAGCCGGCAATTTGCTGCGTCAGGTTAGCGTGTTTGATCTTTATCAAGGAAAAGGAATTTTGCCTGATAGAAAAAGTATCGCGTTGGCTTTAACGCTGCAGCATCCATCACGCACGCTGGTCGATGAAGAAGTGGCTGAGTTAATGGAGCGTATCATTGTCGCACTCAAAGAAAAATTCGCTGCTGAACTAAGGGGCTAAATATGGCACTAACCAAGGCAGATATATCAGAACATTTATTTAATAATATCGGGTTAACAAAGCGCGAAGCGAAAGAAATTGTTGAATTATATTTTCAACAAGTATGCAAAGCGCTTGAGCGTGCACAGCAAGTGAAACTTTCTGGATTCGGAAATTTCGAATTACACGATAAAAACGAACGTCCTGGCAGAAATCCTAAAACAGGTGAAGTGATTCCTGTTTCTGCGCGGCGTGTTGTCACATTTCGTAGCGGCCAGAAGTTGCGGGCACGTGTTGAGATTTATGCAGGGAATAACAATCAGACGGCCCCACAAAATGAGGAAACATAAGCGTAAACAGCGCAAGCTTGTTTTACCCGATATCCCCAATAAAAATTATTTCAGCATCAGCGAAGCAGCGCTGTTGTGTGCTGTGAAACCGTATGTCTTACGTTATTGGGAGCACGAATTTCCTCAATTGAATCCTACTAAGCGGCGCGGTAATCGACGTTTTTATCAACGGGAAGATATATTGATAGCACGTCAGATACGGAGATTATTGTACGAAGATGGGTTTACAATTGAAGGTGCGCGCGCTAAATTGCACCCTTCTTTACGGAATATCGATACATCCAACATGAATCTAGAAAAATTAATTACAGATTTAGAAGGGATTTTACAAGAATTAAAAATACAAACAGCGTCGTAAGAATATAGCGATTCCACTGAAGAAGGTTGCTTTCTTCTTTTGTGGCGACTATTTGTCATGGATGGCAAATAGAGTGACAGGGATGTCACGATTGGAGCGAAAAAAGAAGAAAGCAACCTTCTTCAGTGGGATCGCTTGTGCTGTTGACATCTTATTTGTGTTTTTATAGCCGAGAGTGATAGTATTAGCGATTTTAAAAAATAGCGGGGCGTAGCGCAGCCTGGTAGCGCACTTGTCTGGGGGGCAAGTGGTCGCCGGTTCAAATCCGGCCGTCCCGATCGATAAAATTAAGGAAATGGAAGCTGTGGAAAAAATTTGGTTGCAAAGTTATCCTCGCGGAGTCCCGCCTGAAATTAATCCTGATTCCTATCAATCACTGGTCGATCTTTTTCTGAAAATTTGTCAGCAGTTTAAAGATTCGCCCGCTTTTTACAATTTAGGCACTACGTTAAGTTTTCAGCAACTAGAGGAAGATTCGCGTGCTTGTGCTGCTTATTTTCAGCATGTGCTTAATTTAAAAAAAGGTGACAGAATTGCGATTATGCTGCCCAATATTTTGCAATATCCTGTTGTGATGTTTGGTGCGTTGCTGGCTGGATTAATCGTCGTCAATGTCAATCCGCTTTATACACCGCCAGAACTTATTCACCAGCTTAAAGATTCAGGCACGGAAACGATTGTAGTGCTTGATCACTTCGCAAATACCGTACAAGAAGCATTACTGAGTACTCCTTTGAAAAATGTTATTATCACTCAGATAGGTGATTTTTTTTCGCCATCAAAAGGCTGGTTAATTCATTTTTATTTAAAATACGTCAAGAAAAAGATTCCTACTTTTCATATTCCGCATGCTATTCGTTTTAAAGAAGCTTTTTCAAAAGGAAAGAAACTCACTTTTACGCCTGTTGATGTGACGCATCAAGACATTGCTTTTTTGCAATACACCGGCGGAACCACCGGTATTGCAAAAGGCGCAGTATTAACTCACCGTAATTTGGTTGCGAATATTGTGCAGGCGGAAGCCTGGTTTAGTCCTATTTTTGAGATAGGAAAAGAAATTGTGATTACTGCATTACCGCTTTACCATATTTTTTCGCTGACTGCGAATTGTTTATTCATCGCAAAAATTGGCGGATTAAATGTATTAATTACCAATCCGCGTGATATGCCGCGTTTTATTTCTGAAATTGCAAAATTTAAATTTACTGTGCTGACTGGTGTTAATACACTTTTTAATAGTTTATTAAAACAACCTAAATTTCTTGAATTAGATTTTAGCGCGGTGAAATTGGGGTTGGGAGGCGGTATGGCCATTCAGCAGACGGTTGCTTCGATGTGGCAAACAGTGACAAAAAGCCCATTGCTCGAAGCCTATGGATTAACAGAGACATCCCCTTGTGTTTCTATGAATCCACCGGATTTACGCGAATATAATGGCACGGTTGGATTACCTGTGCCGTCGACCAATGTCTGTATCTTAGATGAGGATGGACATGAGCTGCCTATTGATACCCCCGGAGAATTAGCCGTGAAAGGCCCGCAAGTCATGTATGGCTATTGGCATAATCCAACAGAAACACAAAAAGTATTTACTAAAGACGGATGGTTATTGACCGGCGATATCGCTTCCATTAACGCGGGAGGTTATATCAAAATTTGCGAACGCAAAAAGGACATGATCTTGGTCTCGGGTTTTAATGTTTATCCGAATGAGATTGAAGATGTTTTGGTCCGTCTTCAAGGGGTGCGGGAGGCGGCGGTCATTGGCGTCCCTGATGAAAACTCAGGGGAAGTGGTGAAAGCTTTTATCGTCAAAGATAATCCTGATTTAACTGTAAGTGATGTGTTGTGCTATTGCCACAAAAATTTGACCGGCTATAAGGTGCCAAAATTCGTAGAATTTGCAGAAGATTTACCGAAGTCAAATGTGGGTAAAATTTTACGGCGTGCTTTGCGATAGAGATTTTTTAGCGGGGTCAAAAGTGTTTCTGGGAAGTCACGCTTCGTGGTATAATTCAGGTCATTTATGATGACCTAAACTGATGTAGTAACATTTGAGAGCTTATGGATACCTCGATTGCAAAAGAAATACAAAAAGTTAGCTTAGAAGACGAGTTAAAACAATCCTACCTTGATTATGCCATGAGCGTTATTGTAGGGCGTGCGCTTCCCGATGTGCGCGATGGTTTAAAACCGGTGCATCGCCGCGTGCTTTTTGCTATGCATGAGCTTGGGAATGACTGGAACAAAGCCCATAAAAAATCGGCCCGCGTAGTGGGTGATGTCATTGGTAAGTATCATCCGCACGGAGATACGGCGGTTTATGACACTATTGTCCGTATGGCCCAGCCATTTTCTATGCGTTATCTATTGGTCGATGGTCAAGGAAATTTTGGTTCTATCGATGGCGATGAGGCAGCTGCCATGCGATATACTGAAGTCCGTATGTCACGCATGGCGCATGCTCTACTTGCTGATCTTGAAAAAAATACGGTTGATTTTGTACCTAATTACGATGAATCCGAAACATCGCCCGTGGTGCTTCCTGCGCAACTTCCTAATTTATTAATTAATGGTTCATCCGGTATTGCTGTGGGTATGGCAACTAATATTCCGCCGCATAATTTAACAGAAGTAGTGAATGCATGTATTGCGATGATTGATAATAGTGATATCACCATTGAAGAAATTATGCGTCATATTCCAGGCCCTGATTTTCCAACCGCAGCTACCATTCATGGGCGGGCCGGTATTCATCTTGCTTATCGAACTGGGCGGGGCCGTATTTCTGTTCGCGCTAAAACCCAGATTGAAACTGATGAAAAAAGCGGTAAAGAAAAGATTGTTGTGACTGAGTTGCCATATCAAATTAATAAAGCACGTTTGGTAGAGCGCATTGCTGAATTAGTCAAAGAAAAAAAATTAGAAGGCATTACTGCGTTACGTGATGAATCTGATAAACAAGGTATGCGCGTTGTCATTGAATTAAGACGCGGTGAAAATTCAGATGTTATCTTGAATAATTTGTTTGTTCATACGCAGTTACAAAGTGTGTACGGCATGAATATGGTGGCATTGCTTGATGGCCAGCCTAAAGTATTAAACATCAAACAAATTTTAGAAGCATTTTTACGCCATCGCCGCGAAGTGGTGACAAGACGTACTATTTTTGATTTACATAAAGCGAGAGAACGCGCCCATATTTTAGAAGGATTAGCGATTGCGTTAGCCAACATTGACGAAGTAATTGCTTTGATTAAAAAAGCGAAAGACCCGGCTGATGCTAAAACACAATTATTAAGTCGTGCATGGCACCCCGCTGACGTCATTACTATTCTGAGCAGGATTAGTGAAGGTGCACCATACGGGTTAGCGCAGGATGGATACCATTTTTCACCTGAACAAGTGCAATCCATTTTAGATATGCGTTTACACCGATTGACTGGGCTTGAGCAAAATAAAATTCTTTCTGAACATAAAGAATTGCAGCTTCTGATCGTTGATTTAAATGATATCTTGATCAATTCAAAACGATTGATGCAGGTGATTCGCGACGAATTACTTTCCATTCAACAGCAGTTTGGGGATGAAAGACGTACACAAATCATCGAAAATGAAGGCGATTTTTGTTTAGAAGATTTATTGCCGGAAGAAGATGTGGTTGTGACCCTTTCTCATGAAGGTTATGCAAAATCCCAGCCGGTTGCGTTATATCAAGCGCAACATCGCGGCGGCAAAGGAAAATCGGCAACTAATGTCAAAGAAGAAGATTTTATTGAGCGCGTATTAGTAGCAAACTCGCATGATACAATTTTATGTTTTTCAAATCACGGTAAAGTATATTGGCTTAAAGTGTATCAATTGCCGCAAGCTAGCCGCAATTCACGAGGTAAACCGATTGTGAATTTATTGCCTTTAGCGGAAGGCGAAAAAATCAATGCTATTTTACCGGTGCGCGATTATCGAAAAGATCAATTTGTCTTTATGGCAACAGCAAAAGGCACTGTGAAAAAAGTGGCATTGACAGAATTTTCCCGCCCGCGCAGCAATGGCATTATTGCGCTTGAGTTAGCGGATAATGATAAATTAATTGGCGTCGATATTACAAATGGCCAGCAAGAGGTGATGTTATTTACTAATGCGGGCAAGGTGATTCTTTTTTCTGAAGAAGATGTGCGTTCAATGGGAAGAACAGCGCGCGGTGTTCGCGGCGTGAAATTACAGAAAGAGCAATACGTTATTTCCTTAATTGTTGTACACCCTAACGGAGACATTTTAACGGCAACTAAAAACGGATATGGTAAACGAACAGCCATTGAAGAATATCGTTCTACGGGGCGCGGCGGACAAGGTGTTATTTCCATTCAAGTGACAGAGCGTAATGGCGATGTCATTGCTGCAACTCAAGTAAATCCAGTCGATGAAGTAATGTTAATCAGCAATAAAGGAACGTTGGTACGTGTACCTGTCGCAGAAATATCATTGGTAGGCCGCAATACGCAGGGAGTTCGTTTAATTAATTTAGTCAATGATGAGTTACTCGTTGGTTTGGAGCGTATTGCAACGCTTGAAGAAGAAAGTGCTGGCGTTAATTAAGAAAGAAAAAGGGGCTTAAATGACACGGAAGCAACCCCCCGTTATTACGATTGATGGAGCAAGTGGAACAGGAAAAGGGGTCGTTACTCAATTAGTTGCAAAGGCATTAGGGTGGCGGCTGTTAGATAGCGGTGCTTTATATCGTGTGCTCGCTTTAGCTGCTCAAAAGCACGGTGTGGCATTAGATAATGAACCCGCTTTGTATGTTTTGGCAGGACACTTAGATGTGCAGTTTGCCGCGAGGGGAAGCGATTTATTGCCGCAGATCTTGCTCGAAGGCCAAGATGTCACAGACACTATCCGCACTGAAAAAATAGGTAATGCGGCTTCAAAAGTCGGCGCTTTACCGACAGTTCGTACGGCTTTATTGAGTCGTCAGCGTGCTTTTCTGGAACCGCCGGGTCTTGCAACAGATGGACGAGACATGGGAACGGTGGTATTTCCTAATGCTGATCTCAAGATCTTTCTGACAGCAAGCCCGGAAGAGCGGGCAAAACGCCGTTATAATCAGTTGAAGGAAAAAGGCATTAGTGTTAATCTTAGCGGCCTTATAGAAGAGCTCCGCGAGCGCGATAAGCGCGATCAGGAGCGGGTTCACGCCCCGTTAAGACCGGCAGATGATGCTATTATCATTGATACGGATCAACTCACGATTGATGAAGTGGTTGGGCGCGTGATGTCTGAAGTAAGAAAAATTTTTCCAGCTGGTAAAGCAGTACGGGAAGATTAACCGCAGAGATTTTTTCAAGTAGATTTTCTTTATTAATCTCACGGTATAGGCGCGATCCATACTTATCTTATGATAAGTGTGCTTCGTTTTTTATTAACTTTAACCCAAGTTTTTTTTTGATCTTAAATGATCTTAGGAAATAACAGTATGTCCGAAAGCTTTGCACAATTATTTGAAGAAAGTTTGCATGAAACTCCCATGGTACCTGGTACCGTTATTTTAGGCACTGTCATCCGTGTTAATGCCGATCATGTGGTGATTAGCGCGGGTTTAAAATCTGAATCTATCATTCCCATTGAACAATTCTGTGATGAACGCGGTAACGTAGAAGTTTCTGTGGGCGATGAAGTTCGGGTCGCGCTCGAAACCGTCGAAGATGGTTTTGGAACGACGCGATTGTCTCGTGAACGCGCTAAACGTTTAGAAGCGTGGATTGATTTAGAAAAAGCATATGAGAAAAAAGAAATTGTCCGCGGTGTTATTCAAGGCCGTGTTAAAGGCGGATTCACTGTTGAAGTTAATAAGATTCGTGCATTTTTGCCGGGATCATTGGTTGATGTAAAACCCATTCGTGATCCAGAAGCACTGGAAGGCAAAGAATTTGATTTTAGAGTTATTAAAATTGATGCAAAACGCAATAACATTGTAGTTTCGCGTCGTTCGGCCATGGAATCTGAAAATAATGTTGAGCGCGAAGCATTGTTAGAAAAATTACATGAAGGCGATGAAGTGAAAGGATCTGTAAAAAACCTCACAGATTACGGCGCATTTATTGATTTGGGGGGTATTGATGGGTTATTGCATATCACTGATATGTCTTGGAAACGTATTAAGCATCCCAATGAAATTTTAGCGATCGGTGATGAAATCAAAGTTAAAATTTTAAAATTTGATCGTGATAATGCACGTGTGTCCTTAGGTTTAAAACAATTAGGCGAAGATCCATGGACTGATATCAGCAGTCGTTATCCGATTGGTAAACGTTTACAGGGTAAAGTCACCAACATTACAGATTATGGTTGCTTTGTTGAAATTGAAGCAGGCATTGAAGGGCTAGTCCATGTCTCCGAAATGGATTGGACCAACAAAAATGTTAATCCTAATAAAGTGGTGCATTTGGGCCAAGAAGTTGAAGTGATTGTGTTGGACATCGACGGTGAACGTCGTCGCATTTCACTGGGTCTAAAACAGTGTACCGTTAATCCTTGGGAAGAATTTGCAACTCATCACCAAAAAGGCGATAAAATTTCCGGTAAAATTAAATCGATTACTGATTTTGGAATCTTTATTGGTCTGGATGGCGGAATTGATGGTCTTATTCATTTATCTGATATTTCTTGGAATGAAGGATCGGCTGAAGAAGCGATTCGAAAATTCCAAAAGGGAGATGAGCTTGAAACTATTATTCTGACTATTGATGCGGAGCGCGAGCGTATTTCCTTAGGATTAAAACAATTGGCAGAGGATCCGATGACCAATTATTTGAACCAACATGAAAAAGGCAGTGCGGTTTCGGGTAAAGTGGTTGAGGTGGATGCAAAATCAATTGTTGTTGAACTGGCCGATAATGTGCAAGGCACATTACGTGCTACTGATCTCTTACAAGAAAAAGTAGAAGATGCGCGTACACATTATTCAGTTGGCGATACAATTGAGGCAAAAATTACTGGCACTGATCGCAAGACCCATATGATTACACTTTCCATGAAAGCATCGAAAGATAAAGAAACTTCAGAGAAAAAACCACGTGCTGCTCAAGCGAAAACAACAGCGGGAAGTAAGAAGAAAGAAAAATCCGATGGAACATCTTTAAAGACGACCTTAGGGGATTTATTTAAAGCGAAAATGGAAGATCAAGATAAAGAGTAATTCTAAGAAGTTCCTCCCTTTGAAAAAGGGAGGTTAGGAGGGATTTGTATTAAATTTTTTTATACAAATCTCCCCGCCCCGCTTCGCGTGTCGACCCTCTTTTTCAAAGAGGGTGATTTACGCAACAACGCCTAACTAACTTCTACACATCTTCGCCAATACCAATCCCGCTAAAAACCAACCAATTAATAAATCTGCAAAAGCAATTAAAGTATAATCCAGCGTAAATCCATACCAATTCCAATACATTCCATGCGTAATAATTCCGGCAGCCAGCGCAAAAACCATGACAAAGCCAAGACGTTTGATGTAATTCAATCCCACTACTTTAGTCAACATCCAGGCAACTAAAATGGCTGCTACGATTTGAAATACTAAACCAATGATCATCTCGATAACCATAGATTGAGGCATACCGTCTGGAATAATGGATGCAAAGAGAAATGGTTTTTGAATTTGCGATTCATGTCCGTATTCCATCATGGGTAAAAGATACATACCGGATTGTGGTGAATTGGCAAGAACGACATCGGCAACGGCTTTTTGATCAGAAAAACTATGTAAAGTTTTCATGTGCCAGGGAAGCGCCATCCATGAAACAACCCCCCAAAGAAAAATGATAACACCCCCGATAATCCCTGCTTTAATATATGCTTTCATAACAAGTCCTTGTTTGAGAAAAGGTGAACTTATTGTACTCAACATGCGGCGGATAAGTAAAGGATCGGCTTGAATACCTAGGTTCCTGACTGGCATCTAAGGCTAAATCAGTTTATGATCAGCTAACAATGAAACAGCATCAAACCGAGGTTAATTGTGCGTATTATTACGTATTTGCTCCTGTTGGTAATCATTTTAATTGGAATCACTTTTGCATTGCTTAATCCCAATATAGTCACCGTACATTATTATATTGGCGAGGAAACTTTGCCGCTTTCTTTGTTATTAGTGGTTATTTTTGCTTTAGGCTGTTTTTTGGGGTTATTAGTGGGCGGATGGTTATTGCTTAAAGTGAAAATAAAAATCTATCGTTTACGGCATCGTTTAAAAGTAGCGGAAAAAGAAATCCAAAATTTACGTGCCATTCCCTTGCAGGATAGACATTAATGAGTATCGGATGGCTAATTGTCATTCTTGCCGCGATTTTTGGCGGATGGTGCGTTGGTTATCAGTCACGCCAAAGCCGTTTTGTTGCGCAAAAACTCAATTTACCCCGCGATTATTTGGTGGGTTTAAATTTTTTATTAAATGAAGAACCCGATAAAGCGGTCGATATTTTTATCAAAATGTTGGAAGTGGATAGCAATACTGTTGAAACACATTTAGCAGTCGGAAAATTATTTCGCCGCCGCGGTGAAGTTGATCGGGCCATTCGCATTCATCAAAATTTAATTGCACGTCCGCAACTCGATAAAACTTATCGAGAACAATCTTTATTTGAATTAGGACAAGACTATTTTAGCGCAGGTGTCTTAGACAGGGCAGAACGAATTTTTTTAGATGTGGTGGATGTTAAAGAATATGCTATACCGGCTTTGCGCGCATTGTTAGATATTTATCAGCAAGAAAAAGCCTGGGAAAATGCAATCCATATTGCAAATAAATTAGAAATGGCGACTAAACGAAACATGCAGCCTGTCATCGCGCATTATTATTGTGAGTTAGCGGAGATTGCTTTACATAAACAACTTCATGACGAAGCCGATCGCTATCTTGACCAAGCTATTTTAGCGGATTCTTCATGTGTGAGGGCGAGTTTATTGCAAGCAAAATATGATATGCACAAAAAAGATTACAAGGCAGCCTTAAAATCACTTAAAAAAATCAAAGACCAAAATCCAGATTATTTGTCAGAAGCAATTGATGCGCTTGCCTCATGTTACGAAGAATTAAAAGAAGAAGAAAAGTTAGTAGATTATTTAATGCGGACATTAAATGAATATCCACGTATCCCAATAGTACTTATTTTGTCAGAAAGAATTCGCCAATGGAAAGGCGATAAAGTAGCAGCAAAATTTGTTGCGGATTATGTGCGTCGTTACCCGACGCTTCGCGGATTGTATTTGTTCATTAATTTATATATCTCAAGTACAGAAGGCCGTGCTAGAGATGATCTGACTATTTTGCAAAATTTGATGAAAAAATTATTGGCTGATAAACCCGATTATCAATGTGTTTCATGCGGTTTTTCAGGTAAATCATTACACTGGTTATGTCCTGGTTGTAAACAATGGAATTCAGTGAAACCGATACACTGTTTAGAGAATTAAATTCGTGTCTTCGCTTAATCGTCTTATTTCGGTTGCTCCCATGATGAATTGTACTGATCGTCATGCGCGCTATTTTTTACGCTTAATTGCACCTAGTGTCTTGTTATACACAGAAATGATTACGAGTGAGGCGTTAATACATGGGGATTATGCTCGTTTACTTGCATTTGATTCTTTAGAACATCCAGTTGCGTTGCAATTAGGGGGCAGTGAACCGAGTAAACTTAAGCGTTCTGCGCAGCTTGCCGAAGATTTTGGTTATGATGAAGTTAATTTAAATGTGGGCTGCCCCAGTCATCGTGTGAAAGCAGGACGTTTTGGTGCTTGTTTGATGTTAGAGCCTGATCGTGTCGCTGAATGTGTGTCGGCTATGTGTGCGGCGGTTAAAATTCCTGTGACTGTTAAATGCCGCATTGGAGTAGATCATGAGGATTCTTACGAAAAATTAGCGGGATTTGTTCAAAAAGTCTCAGAGGCCGGCTGCCGTGTTTTTATCATTCATGCACGAAAAGCATGGTTGACAGGGATTAGTCCAAAACAAAATCGAGAAATCCCGCCATTACAATATGAAGTTGTTAGACAAATTAAACGTGATTTTCAAGCCTTATCAATTGTGATCAATGGCGGAATTAAAACAGTGAAAGATGTGGAAGAACATTTGCCTTATGTCGAAGGTGTGATGATCGGGCGAGAGGCTTATTCTAATCCCTATTTTTTGGCGGCTCTTCAAGAAAAGTTTTTTTTAACGCCTTCTGTAAGCCGTAAAGCAGTTATCGAGAAATTTATTCCTTATATTCAGGATCAATTAAAAAATAAAGTGAAGCTCTCGAGCGTAACCAGGCATATTTTGGGTTTGTATCAAGGTCAAAAAGGTGCCAGAATATGGCGCCGTTATTTAAGCGAGCGTGTTTATGGGCTTCATGCAGGTATAGAAATTATTCAAGAGGCGTTACAGTATGTCTAATGTGTGGTTAGCGATAGCCAATCCTGTCGGATTGTTGGGTGTTTTATTAGTTTTGATCGCTTATTTTTTTCTGAGTACAGGGCGTTGGAATTCTGATAGCTTGAGCTTTCAAGTATCCAATTTTTTGAGTGCAATACTTATCTTGTATTCGCTTTATTTTCATTGGAACTTATCGTCTGTCATCATTGAAATTGCATGGATTGCCATTAGCGTGCTGGGTATATTTCGGATTTTGACAGTGAAGAGCAAATTAAATCAGTAAATCAGGAGCAAATTCAAATTTTGATCTATTTTTAATCAAAATTAACCGATCAAAAAAGGTGAAATATTAAACATCTTGTTATGCGGTATTTTGTTATGTATAATTTTTGCATAATTAAACTGAAAAAGGTGTTTATATGTTCACTCATGCTCCAGGAAATTTAACAAGGCAAGATTCTGCTACGAGTATTAGCTGTCGTTCTAGCTTCTCTACTAGCACTCGAATGACTCTTGACGGCTCAGAACAACAACCAGTCGGAACTTTAGAATCGCTTTATGAAGGTGAGGGGGGAAGGGAAGTATCTACTACTCGCACTCGCTCCAATCTCAGGAGGTTATCTTCTCAGTCTAGTCAAGTGGAGTTACTGCATCTCACTTCTGAGACAAATCTGAAGATACGTCTGAATAATGCAGAAGATTTGTATCGCATATGTTCTGAAGGATCACAAGAAAAACTCGGATCTATTGTAAACTTTCATGATCCTTTCGTGATTGCCGATTTTTTGAAGAGTGATAGCAAGGCACTTGAAAAGCTGCGTAAAGCAATGGTAAATAATAACTTACTGACATCAGGCGATGATGCGCTTCAATCTCAACTATTCGCTGAACAAATTCAGCTTAAACTTGTTCAGATTGATTTATTTGTTAACAGGACCTGCCGGATTACGAAAGACAATGAAAAAGATTTTTTTGTTTTTCTAAAACAGCAAAGAATATTTGCTCGTGAAGATCATCAACGGAAAAAATCGTTACGTGCCTTTTTAAAGGAGGCAGTGGAAGCGGTTCCTAGAAAAATTAAAAAGCAACTATCTGATATACTGGTTAGAGAGACGGATCCCGTATTGAATAATCAACAGCATCATAATCAGCAACAGAGCCATTACGAAATCTTTTTTCATCAAAGAACAAAATCAGTTCCAGCGGCTCTTCTGAAATATCATTTGGATGATCAAAATCTTACTCTCAATCAATTTTATGCAAGAACGTTGATGGCGATTTATGAAATTATTGTTAGAAAAAGAGAAACTAATCCTGATCAAATAAAACAATTAACTGATTCATATAATAATCTCATTAATCAATTGGCTAATCATGCGGAAAATCAAGAGGAAAAAATTGCAGATAATCCAAGTGATCAAATTGATAAAATTAAATATAGAAGCGTTCTTCTGCATTTAGTAACCGAAATGATCAATGAATGGAAAGAAAAAATAGTAGAAAAAATGAATAACTCTAAGATGCGCTGCTGTTTTTGGGGGGGCGAATTAAAAACTTTACAAAAAGAATTGAGAGTTGTTTTGTCACAGCCTGTGGGCGATGTAAAAGAAGAACAAATTAAGCAACTTAGTGAACTACAATGTAGTAAATCACATGCGGCGTTATTTAACGATATTACACAGGCTGCAAAGACTGTTTTGTCTATTGAAATGCCGCGTGCCCAACCTATGAATGGGCGTAAGTAATTTTGTAAGGAGCGGTGGTTTTATTTCTGCGGAGAGGTTGCCGACGGCCGCTTTGTCCCTACGTACCGCGCTTTATGCGCGGTACCCAGAAAATAAAACTAGATGCCGCGAACAAGCTTGCCCCGTTGTGCTTTCAAACGGGGTCGTAGCACGTAGTAACCTGAATCACTCATCCCAATTCAATGCACCGCCGGTTTGATATTCTGTGACACGCGTTTCAAAGAAATTCTTTTCTTTTTTCAAATCCATCATTTCGCTCATCCAAGGAAATGGGTTTGTTGCCCCCGGGAATTGTTGCGGCAAACCAATTTGCGCGCATCGGCGGTTTGCAATAAAATGTAAATATTCTTTAAACATCTCAGCATTCATGCCTAAAATACCGCGCGGCATTGTATCAATTGCGTAAGTGTATTCAAGTTGAACGCCTGTATGGATCATGTCAATAATTTCTTGCTTGAAAGGTTCATTCCATAAATGCGGATTTTCAATTTTAATTTGATTGATCACATCAATACCGAAATTAAGATGCATGGATTCATCGCGCAAAATATATTGAAATTGTTCCGCAGTGCCGGTCATTTTATTACGTCGCCCCATCGATAACACTTGAGTAAATCCTACATAAAAGAAAATGCCCTCAAATACCACATAAAACGCAATTAAATCGCGCAATAACCGTTGATCGTTTTCGGGTGTGCCGGTATTAAAATGGGGATCGCCTAAACTTTGTGTGTAGGGGAGTGACCAAGTTGCTTTTTTCGCAACCGCAGGTAATTCACGATACATATTAAATACGCGCGATTCATCCATCCCTAAACTTTCAATCACATGTTGATAGGCATGCGTATGTAATGCTTCTTCAAATGCTTGACGCAATAAATATTGACGACATTCAGGATTGGTAATATGGCGATATACTGCCAACACTAAATTATTCGCAACCAGTGAGTCAGCGGTTGAAAAAAATCCGAGATTACGCTCAATAATCATGCGTTCATCTTCGGTTAACCCATGAGGATCTTTCCATAAAGCGACATCAGCTGACATATTAATTTCATTCGGCATCCAGTGGTTGGCGCACGCATCTAAATATTTTTGCCATGCCCATTTATATTTAAACGGCACTAATTGATTGAGATCAGCGCGGCAATTAATAATACGTTTATCATCAACTTGGATGCGGGCTGCGCCCATTTGTAACGCTTCTAAACCAGTTGCGCCGCCTAAGGTGTGTGCTGCAAGTGACATAAGTAATCTCCTTTATTGACACGCTTCACAAGCGGGATCGGTGATGAGACATGCCTTGGGTTCAGCAAGGGTTTGGACCGCATTTAAAACCGTATCTTGAACAGTTGAACGTTCTGCATTGGTTGCACCGCTACTTCGTAAATAATACGTCGTTTTTAATCCCATTTCCCATGCTAAGCGATAGAGTTGATCTAGTTTTTTACCTGAGGGTTCAGCCATATAAAGATTTAATGATTGCGCTTGATCAATCCATTTTTGCCGGCGAGAGGCGGCTTCCACTAACCAAGAAGGATCAAGTTCAAAGGCAGTGGCATAAAGTTTTTTGAGTGAATCTGGAATGCGGCTAATTTTCATCACACTGCCGTGATAATATTTTAAATCATTGATCATGACATCATCCCATAAATCACGTTTTTTCAAATCGGTTACGAGATAAGGATTAATGACGGTAAATTCTCCCGATAAATTTGATTTAACAAAAAGATTTTGATAAGTGGGTTCAATCGATTGAGAGACGCCTGTAATATTGGCAATCGTGGCAGTGGGCGCAATGGCTAAGACGTTTGAATTACGCATGCCGACTTTTTTAACGCGTTTACGCAACGTTTCCCAATCGAGCGTGAGCGAACGATTTTGTTTGAATACATAACCTTTTCGCTCTTTTGCGATGAGTTCAATCGAATCAATCGGCAAAATACCTTGGCTCCACAAAGATCCATGAAATGTCGAATAAGGACCGCGCTCTTCTGAAAGCAAGGTCGATGCTTCAATGGCATAGTAACTAATCAATTCCATTGACCGGTCAGCAAATTCAACTGCTTCTTTTGAGGCGTAAGGAATTCCTAATTGATAAAGTGCATCTTGAAATGCCATGACACCCAAACCAATCGGGCGATGTTTCATGTTGGAATTGCGTGCTTGTGGTACCGAATAATAATTAATATCAATGACATTATCTAACATGCGGATTGCAGTGTGGATCGTGCGGCGTAATTTTTCTTGATTAAGCCCTTTATCAGTCATGTGGGCAGTGAGATTAATGCTTCCTAAATTACAAACAGCAATTTCATCAAGAGAGGTATTTAAAGTAATTTCAGTACAAAGATTTGAACTGTGTACCACGCCTGTATGTTGTTGCGGGGAACGTAAATTACACACATCTTTAAAAGTAATCCAGGGGTGGCCCGTTTCAAATAACATGCCCAACATTTTTCGCCACAAAGTGATAGCCGGCAGTTTTTTGAAGTTATGAATTTCACCGCGCGCGGCTTTAGCTTCATAGGCGGTGTAAGCATTTTCAAATGCTTCGCCATACGTATCATGAAGATCAGGCACTTCATCCGGTGAAAAAAGTGTCCATTCAGCTTCTTCGATCACGCGTTTCATGAATAAATCGGGGATCCAATTGGCTGTATTCATATCATGTGTGCGACGGCGCTCGTCACCCGTATTTTTTCGTAATTCTAAAAATTCTTCAATATCTTTATGCCAAGTCTCAAGGTAACCGCAAACAGCGCCTTTACGTTTGCCGCCTTGATTCACGGCAACAGCAGTGGCATTTGCAACACTTAAAAAAGGAACAACACCGAGTGATTTACCATTGGTGCCTTTAATTCGCGCACCCATTGCGCGCACGTTCGTCCAATCATTACCTAATCCTCCTGCATATTTAGACAATAAGGCATTGTCTTTAATGGCGGCGAAAATGCCGTCTAAGTCATCCGGTACGGTGGTGAGATAACAACTGGATAATTGCGGACGCAAAGTGCCTGAATTGAATAAAGTAGGGGTGGAACTCATAAAATCAAATGTTGATAATAAATGATAAAATTCAATTGCGCGTTCTTCTTTATTTTTTTCATTTAAGGCAAGCCCCATCGCAACTCGCATGAAAAAGGCCTGCGGTAATTCAAAGCGTACACCTAAGCTGTGGATAAAATAACGGTCATACAGTGTTTGCAACCCGAGATAATTAAATTGTAAATCACGCTCGGGACGAATAGCCTTGACTAATTTTTTAAGATCATAGGTTTGTAACTTGCTATCGAGCAATTCTAATTCAGCACCGCGTTCTACATAGGCAGTTAAATAAGAAGAATAAAAATTTTCTTCTGGTTTAATATTCAAAAATTGAAAAGCTTCATCGCGTAAATTATCAAGTAACAAGCGGGCTGCAACAAAACTATAGTTGGGTTCTTTTTCAATTAAGATACGGGCAGACATAATGAGCGCTTTGCTCACTTCTTTTATTGGAACTTTATCAAAAAGATTGCGCTGCATATCGTGAATAATCGCATTGGCGGATACATCTGCTAATCTTTCACAAGCGCGATTAACGAGATGTGTGAGATGTTCAATATCCAGCGGTACAATCGCGCCGTCGTTTAATGTCACATGCAACGGCGGAGCATTTGCGATTTTAGCAGGGCCTTTTTCTTGTTCGCGAACTTTACGGCGTTCTTCACGATATAATACGTAAGCACGTGCAACTCTATGTTCACCTGTGCGCATTAATGTTAATTCAACTTGATCTTGAATATCTTCAATGTGAATCGTGCCGCCTTCAGGCAGCCTTCGGGTAAAGGTATCCGTAATTTTTTTTAAAAGTTCTGCAACTGTTTCATTAATCCGGCTTGATCCCGCAGCAGTATCGCCTTCAACCGCAAGAAATGCCTTAGTCATGGCTGAGGCAATCTTCACAGCATCAAACGAAGCTAAAGTTCCATTACGGCGAATGACTTTGAGGTGGCCTGGTGCAGTAACTGTAATATCGGTATGAAAGGATTTAATGGCAGCGGTTCCTGGGATCGATAAAATTTCTGTTTCCATAGGCTCCTCCAGAGCGTCATTTGTGTATTTTGTTTTTGTCGATATCTACCAGATAGTGTAATTATTACCCTATTTACATACAACATATGGGATAATTCACGATCTTGCTATACAAGATAGAGTATATTGTGAAGTGATGCAATAGAACAAGATGTGTGTGAGCTGTGGATATCTTGTGGGAATTTAATGGGATGATCGATATTTTATCGGAAACGTTTTTTTGTTGCTGTTTTTCCCTAATCCATCATAATGAGCAGTAGGAATCCGGGTTATTTTATGGACTTTTTAAGGAATGAACTAATATGCTGAGATTATTTCAACCTTCTCGAGAACAAAAATCTATTCATGCAGAGTTTCAGGAAGCAGGTAAAAATAATGCTGATGTCATTGCTGTATTGTCGGATGGCAGCATTGCAAAGCGCTTTTTATGTGAGTCTAAACCGCTTGATGACATGAGCAAAAAATCTGAAATCTTATTAGAACTGGAACGCCCCAACGGTGATCGAAAACAGATTTCAGGACTGGGTCTCGATAATAGTGATTATGTTTATTATGTTGGGGAATTGCTGCGCGGAAATATTATTTTTGCATACGGTAATCCGCATCCTAATCATTATCCCTTCAAATATTCTGGGCTTTTTCTTCGAATTTTTGATCCTCTTACCCAACAGTATCTATCTATTCCGGAAGGTATTCATCATATCCAAGCATTTGCTGTTTCACCAAAAACAAAAAATATCATACTTGGAACAAATAACGAAATCATTGTGTTAGATCCTGATGCTCAAAGCATCAAGCGCAGGTGGAAGGCAAATGTCTCCGCTTTGACTGTATTGTCGGATGGCTGCATCGTGAGTGGAGATGGATTTTGCGACAGTAAAGGCGAGAATCCTGCATGGATTGGCAAAATTATTATTTGGGATTCATCAGGGAATCCCCTTAAAATTTGGGATGCACCTACTTTCTCATTGACTACGTCGGTTGATAAGGCGCTTATTATTAGCCGCGGAATCAACACAGGTCAGAAATTACTTTCAGTGTGGGATCCGCACACAGGTCATCAGATTGCTTCTCAGCCAGACGAAAATATTTATCTGGGGCAGCGTCCTTTAGTGATGCTGCCTTCAGGGGAACTCATTAACTCACCTAGAAGTTGGCGGCTCACAATTGCTCGTGACTTTGTACCCATTCTACAGCAAAAAGCTATTGATCACTCTCGAGCGTTGCGACAATGATATTAAGGAAAGTTCATGGAATTAAATCAATCCCCTAAAATAGTACGGCCGCGCGGTATTTATCTCTTACCTAATTTGTTTACGACAGCCGCATTATTTACCGGGTTTTATTCCATTGTAGCAGCAATGAAAGGTCATTTTGATATTGCAGCGATTGCTGTATTTATTGCGATGATAGCAGATGGTTTGGATGGCAGAGTTGCGCGCTTGACAAATACACAAACGGCGTTCGGTGCCGAATATGATAGCTTATCAGATATGGTAGCGTTTGCTTTGGCGCCTGCTTTAATTGTATATAGTTGGTCATTATCCAGTTTGGGTAAACCCGGTTGGCTGGTTGCTTTTGTGTATACGGCAGCGACTGCATTACGTTTAGCGCGCTTTAATACGCAAGTGCACGATGACGATAAACGTTATTTTCAAGGATTACCTTGTCCTTCAGCGGCTGCAGTGATTGCAGGCATGGTTTGGTGTTGCACAGATTATGATATTACTGGTATTCTCATTGTAATTCCTGCTGCGATGATTACTCTTTTTGTGGCAGGTCTTATGGTAAGTCGAGTTCGTTACTATAGTTTTAAACAAGTTGATTTAAAAGGAAAAGTATCTTTTTTTGCGATTGTAGCGTTAGTATTCATTTTAGCTGCTGTCGCTCTTAACCCGCCTGAAATGTTATTTGGTATTTTTCTCAGTTATGCGTGTTCTGGGCCTATTGTAACTTTATGGCAGCTAAGACGCGTTAAGCAAACAAAAAATAGAAAAACAACAGAATAATCTTAAAAAATCCCCTCATTGTTTTCCACGGCAGCAATTCATTTTGGTTAAAAGCGTGCCTACGTTTTGTTGCGTTCATGCCAAGATTGCTTGTACCACTAACTGCGTATGTACTATCAAGAACAGAAAAACACACTGGATTGTATTACTTGAATTCTACAAAAATGAAGGATAAATAAGCGTGAAAAATAAATCAAAAACAACATACCAAAATGATTTTTCTGCAATCTATCAGATGATTACTGAAGCAAAAACTGCAGCTTGGCAACAAGTTAACAGCACCCTTATCCATTTATATTGGAATATTGGTCGCTATGTTAGCGAAAAAGTTGAAAAAGATGGCTGGGGAAAAAATGTAGTTGAACAACTATCGCGATATATTATTTCTGAGAGCCCTTCTATTAAAGGATTTTCTGCAAGAAATATATGGCGCATGAAGCAATTCTATGACACTTATAACAACTGCAAAAAACTGTCAGCACTGCTGACAGAAATTTCCTGGACAAACCACTTACACATTTTGTCTAAAACTAAAACGGCCGATGAAAGGGAATATTATTTATTATTAGCAGCTAAATCCCGCTATTCAGAGCGTGACTTCGCTAGGCTAATAGATAGCGGTACATACGAAAGAACAACATTAGCGGATATAAAACTGTCAGCAGTGCTGACAGAGTTTTCGGGTAACACCACGAGGGTTTTCAAAGACTGTTATGTCTTTGAATTCTTAGGATTATCTGATGATCACAAAGAGAACGATTTAAGACGAGGACTTATTTTACATTTAAAAAAATTCCTAATAGAGCTTGGGCCCGACTTTACCCTTATCGGCGAAGAATACCCTCTACAGGTTGGAATGAAGGATTTCAGAATTGACTTATTAATGTTCCATCGTGGCTTAAACTGTATGACCGCAATCGAACTTAAGACCGTAGAATTCGAACCCTCACATTTAGGCCAACTACAATTTTATTTGGAGGTGCTCGACCGTGATGTCAAGAAACCGCATGAAAACTCAAGTATTGGGATATTAATTTGCAAAACAAAAGATGATGAAGTCGTAAAATATGCTATGAATCGCAGTATGTCGCCTACAATGATTGCCGAATACGAAACCAAGCTAATCAATAAATCATTACTGAAGAAAAAACTGCAGGAATTGTGTTAAGCCGCCTGTGCGGCGGTGAACCCTATGATCTTGCGTTAAAATTTCATAATGATTTTCTAAGCCGCCTGTGCGGCGGTGAACCCTATGATCTTGCGTTAAAATTTCATAATGATTT
>CAZUQP010000009.1:0-53276 GCA_964622455.1 uncultured Coxiellaceae bacterium | reverse complement strand
CATTTTTTTGTGTTAAATTTCTAATGAGCGCCTGTAGCTCATTTGGATAGAGCATCGGCCTTCTAAGCCGAGGGTAACAGGTTCGAATCCTGTCAGGCGCGCCAGCTTACGGTGGACGTAGCTCAGTTGGTAGAGCCCCGGATTGTGATTCCGGTTGTCGTGGGTTCGATCCCCATCGTTCACCCCAATTTTGGAGCCATTTAAAAATACAGGGCCAGGATGACCCGACTTCTGCAGTAAAATGTTGGGCCGTTAGCTCAGTTGGTAGAGCAGTTGACTCTTAATCAATAGGTCGTTGGTTCGATCCCAACACGGCCCAAGACTTACAAGCCACCACCCCCTTTCATGGGGCACTCCTGGTTAAAGAGCCGATTTAATTGTATTAATGGGAAGAAAAAGTGTTAGCTCTGAATCTTGTAATTCAGTGAAACCATAGTTTCCATAAAAAGATTTTGCATCATCATTTTTTGCATCTACTACCACAGCAAATACGCCAATCTTGTCAGCAATGCTTAGCACATTAGTAAGGGCGTCATGTAGAAGAAATCCACCTATTCCTTGGCCTTTGTAATCTTTATCAACAGCTAATCTGCCAATGCGTGCAATTGGAATGGGATATTTTGGTAGTTTAGCTTTGACGCTTTCTGGAAGCTGCTCACACTCAAGATGTCCTGCTGAAAGCGTATAGTAGCCATAAATTTTTTTGTGATCGTCTGCTGAAATAGCGACAACAGCCACGTATGTTTTGGACATATTTTTAGATTGATTTTGATTGGCATGTTGTTTTAAAAAAAGGTTAAGCTCATCAACACCGCAATCAAAAGACTTACGATCATGTAAGGTTGTATTAAGTTGCTCTATGATTAAATCCATTATGCTTTTTCGTTATTTTTATGTTGTTTTACAGTGTGCTTTTTGAATAACTGTTTAAGTTTTTCATTGGCTTTAGGCGGGCTTTGTAATGCTGCAATAAATCGTTCGCTTTCTTTGCGAGTTAAATGAATTAAATCAGATTGAGCAAGTATTTCCCTTGCTTTAGGCATGGAGCAATCAAGCATAAATGCAGAGAGCGTTGTACCTAAAGCATATGCCGCCTGTTCCAGCGTTGCTTTAGCGGCTTTGGTTGTTTTTATATCAACTCTTGCGTCTTTGGGCGTCATTTTGAACCTCTCATATTCCATCCTGATATTATAGCCTAATTTATATAAAAGTACACACTTTGTACGTATAGCCATGGGGCACTCTTGGGGCACTTGTAAAAAACAAATAGCAAAACTGCACAATAAATGACAACATCAATATTGACATAACCGATTGATTAAATTATTATTATCGATTGAAAATCTTATGGTTTGGGAGAAAGTATAAAATGGAAGATTTAGTAAAAAACAAAGGAACAAGAGAACCTCAATATAATGCTCAAATTGAGATGAAAGAAAAAAAAGGTTTAGCTTCCCTTGGGCTTAGTACCAATCTAGATTGGCGAAGAGATCCAAAAAGAGTGCTTTTTTTGCTAGCCAGATATAAATTTGTATCCAAGATGTTAGCAGGTAAGAGTAATGTTTTAGAAATAGGATGCGGAGACGCTTTTGGCACAAGAATAGTTTTAGACGAGGTAGGAGCTATTGATGCGATCGATTTTGATCCTATTTTTGTTCAGGATATAAATTCTAGGATGGAAAAAGATTGGGAATTTACTTGTATAACGCATGATATGCTCTCTTCAAAAATGAATAAAAGGTATGATGCAGCCTATGCAATCGATGTATTTGAACACATCGCGCAAGAAGATGAGCAAATATTTCTAAATAATGTAATATCCTCTTTAACACGAGAAGGAGTATTAATTTTAGGGATGCCTTCTTTGCAATCTCAAAAATATGCTTCTGAGGGTAGTAAGATTGGTCATGTAAATTGCAAAGACGAGCCAGAGCTACGCAAACTTTTAACAAAAAATTTTCAGCATGTATTTTTATTTTCAATGAATGATGAGGTTGTTCATACGGGTTTTTACATGATGGCCCACTATTATTTTGCTCTTTGCGTTAGCCCAAAAATTATAACTTGAGCAGAATAAGATAAATAACAATATAAGCTATACTCAGCAACCCAAAAAGCAATGCAATTTGCAGTCCGTTTTGAATTAAAAAATGAGAAACGAACAATCCTGTAATAAAAACCCCTAGCATACGAATGATCCCTAAAGTAGCTGCAGCTTGTCCGGCAGTGTCAGAAAATGGATGCAGGGCTTTTTTATTTGCAATAGGCGTGACTAATCCGCAGCCAATCACGCAGATGACCATGCTAAAAGTAATTGAAAATGCATTAAGATAATGCATGAGATGAAATAATAAAAATAATAATGATGATAAAAAACAGAGTGCAACACCTATCACTAAGATGTCATTCTCATCAAGTTTGCTGACTGTTTTTGTAACGAAATAAGAACCTATAAAAAATCCAGCGGCGATGAAGCTGTATAACATACCATTTTGGGAGGAGTTTAAATGTAAGACAGTTTGAAATAAAAACGGGCTAAACATAAAATAAGAAATGCTAAAAGAAAATGCAACCGCTGAGAGTAACGCATACCCAATTAATTGCTTGTCCAATAATATTTTTTTATATCTGCACAGCAGTTCAAAAAAATTTAATTTTTTATTGTCTGATGGAATAAAAGTTTCAGGGAGATAATACTGCAGTAGTAGCAAACAACTAAGCGTAGTTAAAATAAGAAATATAAAATTTGCTTTCCACCCAAAGTAATATTGCAAATATCCGCCAATGATAGGCGCAATAGCGGGTGAAATTGCTGCCATCATCGAAAAATAGGATATTGTTTTAGTCAAAGCATTATCCGTATAAATATCTCGTGCAATCGCGCGTGTTAAAACAGGGCTTGTGCCTGTTCCAAGGCCTGTTATAAAACGGCTAAGCAAAAACACAAACCCAGTGGATGCAAAGCAGGTGATAGTATTTCCTATGATGATTATGATCAACCCAATTAAAAATATTTTTTTTCTACCATAGACATCAGAAATAAACCCGAAAATAAACTGTGATATTCCATCGCCAATTAAACAAGCGGTAATAGAAGACATGATAATGGATTGGGTTGCTGATAAGGATAAAGCAATATTCGGCAATGAGGGTAAAAAAATATCTCGGGAAAAAAGCGTTATAATGACTGTGATGCAGCTGATCGTGATTAAGTGTTTATGATTAATTGTCATCGTATTCCCAAAGATAATCTCCAAATTCTTTAAAATGAAGTTGCTGGGTTATTTCAAAAGCTTCATATAGCCTTTTAAGATCTTCCTCTCCATTTAAACCAAAATAGGGATCATGGTGTAAATATTCTCCAAAAATAGCTTTGCAATCTTCGTGATACCGCTGTGTGTCAAGAATGTGATGATGCCATATTTCATCTATTTCAGCGCTAGGAGGCAGGTTAGGATGTGAGGTTGAATATTTTCTTTTTAGAAATAAAAAATTTTTATAATCCTGCACGGCACGCTGTGTTTTGTTTTCGCTCCATACTTTAGCAATGTTCGTCACATGTGTATCTTGTCTCGTTATTTTATCAATAATTTTTTTAAAACAGATATTTTCAATATATTCTTTAATTTGCTCAAGGGATAACATTTTTTCCATGTCGATATTCCTTTGTTTTTTATAAAAATAAAAAATGGGCCGACATTATACCGGCCCATTATTATTTAATTACAACAAGCTGGTTTAGCTAATTTACGTTTCATAGCATACTCCTGTAAAAGTTAAAATGATTGGACAAACTTTGGAAAAACAATAGACTAAAGCTGTTTGAATAAATGATAGATGGGTTGGATGAGAGCAATCGTATTACATACATGATATTAGAGCAAGTCTGTTTTTATTTTTGCGAAAGTGGCGGAATTGGTAGACGCACTGGATTTAGGTTCCAGCGGGGCAACCCGTGAGAGTTCGAGTCTCTCCTTTCGCATTCCTCTATCGGAATGTGCCAAGTAGGGTTATTAATAAGGCTTTTAGCCTGTGAGGCGAGTCTCCATAAGCGCGTTTTTTCAGTTTCATTAACCTATATTTTTCACTATAATGGGCTATTAAAGGGCTATCTCTGGATACCCTTTCCTTTTTTATATCGATATCTATGATCACTGAGGATTGTTATGCAAGTATCTGTGGAAGCCCCAAGCAAGTTGTTGCGCCGTATGACGGTTGTTGTTCCATCTGAAAAAATTACAGAAGCCTATGATAAGCGTATTATTAAACTTTCGAAAAGCGCAAAAATTGCCGGTTTTCGTCCAGGCAAAGCGCCTTTGGCGGTGATTAAGCAGCGTTATGGAGATTCTGCCCGTCAAGAGGCTTTAAGTGAAGTGATTCACTCCTCCTTATATGCGGCTATTGACCAAGAAAAATTAAATCCGGTGGGTGTGCCTACAGTTGAACCAAAAGTCGTTGAACCTAACCAACCCTTGGAATTTGTGGCATCTTTTGAAATATTACCAGAACTTCATGCTGTGCAATTTGATTTAAGCACATTAGAGAAGCAGACGGCTTCTATTGTTGATGCGGATATTGAAAAAGTGATAGGGCATTTACGCACTCAACACACGCGTTGGATCAAGGCAGA
Source organism: uncultured Coxiellaceae bacterium (assembly GCA_964622455.1). Taxonomy (GTDB): domain Bacteria; phylum Pseudomonadota; class Gammaproteobacteria; order DSM-16500; family DSM-16500; genus CAZUQP01. Next base: position 48,646 of record CAZUQP010000009.1, on the reverse strand, counting down.
TCGGGAAGCACAAGATAAAGACCAAGTGCTCATTGATTTTCGCGGTACGATTGATGGCATTGCTTTTTCAGGCGGTGAAGCACATGATTACCCCATTGTCTTAGGCAGCCATACCATGATTCCTGGTTTTGAAGAAGGCATCGTTGGTATGAAAACAGGTGAAGAAAAATCTATTCCTGTTACCTTTCCTGAAAATTATCCTGCCAAAGAAGTCGCTAGAAAAGCCGCTCAATTTGGAATTAAGGTTATCCGTATTTCTCAGCCAGAATTACCCGCTCTTCAAGAAGAATTTATTAAAAAATTAGGGGTCAAAACCGGAAAATTAGAAGATTTGTATGCGGAGGTTAAGAAAAATTTAGAACGCGAATTAGAGCGCGTGGTTCGTTTAAAATTAAAAAACCAGGTTTTTGATGTTTTGTTAAAACAAAATCCTTTGGAAATTCCAGGCGCATTGATTGAGCGTGAGGCGAGTCGCATACATGATGAAGTACATCCACATCACGGGCAGTCTCATTCCCATACCAAAGAAGAAATGGTCCAATTTAACGAGCCTGCAAAACGTAATGTAGCGCTGGGATTATTAGTCGCAGAGCTCATCAAGCAACATAAATTATCGATCAATGCAGAACGTATTCAGGCCTATTTAAATAAAATGGCGACTGCTTATGAAGATCCAGCAGCAGTCATGAAGTGGTATGCAAATAATAAACGTGCACAGGCCGAAGTTGAAATGCAAATTTTGGAAGAACAGCTAGTTGAAAAGCTTTTGGAAAATGTCCAGGTAACAGAAAAAAATATCAGTTACCATGAGCTTATTAATAGTTAAGAATGACAAGGAAAAAAGATGACTCAAAAAGATATCGTCAACTCCACTTTGGTTCCAATCGTTGTTGAACAAACAGCGCGCGGTGAACGTTCCTTTGATATTTTTTCGCGGTTGCTGAAGGATAGAATTGTATTTATTGTAGGGCCTATTGATGATTATGTTTCTAATCTGGTCGTTGCTCAGTTGCTATTTTTGGAGTCTGAAAATCCAGATAAAGATATTTCACTTTACATCAATTCACCTGGCGGTGTAGTCACTGCAGGGCTTGCCATTTATGATACGATGCAATTTATTACCCCTGATGTGAGCACCATGTGCATCGGGCAGGCAGCGAGCATGGGCGCACTATTATTAGCTGGTGGCGCGCCAGGTAAACGGCTGTGTTTGCCTAATGCGCGCGTCATGATTCACCAACCTTTAGGCGGCGTGCAGGGCCAAGCATCTGATATTATGATCCATGCAGAAGAAACGCTCAAAATACGTGCACGTCTAAATAAAATTTTAGCGTATCACACAGGACAGCCGGAAGAAGTTATTGCAAAAGATACTGACAGAGACAATTTTATGAGTCCTGAAAGAGCATTGGAGTATCGCTTAATTGATAAAATCTCAACAGAGCGCACCGTGAAACAAAAAGAAAAGGTGACTTGAGTTTTGGGGCTTTAGCCCCCATGTGATAAACTTAAGATGAAGAAAGAGGGTTTAATAAAGCATGAGTAGTAATGGATCGAAAGACAAAGTATTGCACTGCTCGTTTTGCGGCAAAAGCCAGCATGAGGTTCGCAAACTGATTGCAGGGCCGTCTGTTTATGTTTGTGATGAATGTGTAGCGCTTTGCCACGAAATTATCCATGAGGAAGTTCAAAATACTCAGTCAACAGATAACACCTTATCAAAATTACCTACACCCGCAGAAATTTGTAAAATATTAGACGAATATGTGATTGGGCAATCAATTGCTAAAAAAACATTGTCGGTGGCTGTTTATAATCATTATAAAAAATTACGCAATAAACACAAAGATGGCGATGTTGAACTTAACAAGAGTAATATTTTGCTGATTGGCCCGACAGGGAGCGGCAAAACATTGCTTGCTGAAACCTTGGCACGCTTACTTAATGTTCCCTTTGTGATTGCAGATGCAACGACGCTGACAGAAGCAGGGTATGTGGGTGAAGACGTCGAAAATATTATTCAAAAATTATTACAAAAATGTGATTATGATGTTGCTAAAGCGCAAACAGGCATTGTCTATATTGATGAAATCGACAAGATATCACGAAAATCGGAAAATCCTTCAATTACTCGCGATGTATCAGGTGAAGGTGTTCAACAAGCGCTGTTAAAATTGATTGAAGGCACTGTTGCTTCTGTGCCGCCCCAGGGCGGCCGTAAACATCCGCAGCAAGAATTTATTCAAGTTGACACTAAAAATATTCTATTTATTTGCGGCGGTGCATTTGCGGGGCTTGAAAAAGTCATTCGTGAACGTTCAGAAAAATCTGGCATTGGTTTTTCGGCGGAAATACACAGTAAAGAAGATGCCAAATCCATTGATCAATTGTTGCATGAAGTCGAGCCTGCTGATTTGATCAGGTTTGGTTTGATCCCTGAATTAATTGGCCGTTTACCGGTAGTGGCCACTTTAGAAGAGTTAGATAAAGAAGTGTTACTTAGAATATTGACCGAGCCTAAAAACGCTTTAGTGAAGCAATATCGCAAGCTTTTTGAAATGGAAGGCGTTTCTTTAGAATTCCGTGATACGGCTTTACAGTTAATTGCCGAACGTTCTGTTGAAAAGAAAACCGGCGCTCGCGGTTTACGTTCTATCTTGGAAAAAACCCTGTTAGATATTATGTATGAATTGCCCTCATTAAGTCATGTAACAAAAGTCATTGTTGATGAATCTTGTATTAAGGGTGAATCTTCACCCATCATTATGTATGAAAATAATGAACAAGTTTTTGCTGCTTCTGAGTGATAACTTTATTTAACTCGCATATACTTATAATAGACCTGTCCTTTTAAGGGCGGGCACATGGATCCTGCCAAAGGAGCTTGCTATGCCATCTAATAAAACAGAAAAACAATTATTAGGCGTTCCAGTTTTGCCCTTGCGTGATGTGATTGTCTATCCGTATATGGTTGTTCCTCTGTTTGTCGGCCGTGAACGTTCAATTAAGGCACTTGAAGTTGCTATGGCTGCTGATAAACAAATCCTTGTAGCCACGCAAAAAAATGCATCTGAAGATCAACCGACCGAAGAAGGTATTTACCGTATTGGGACTTTAGCGACTGTCTTGCAATTGCTTAAATTACCGGATGGTACGGTCAAGGTATTAATTGAGGGTGTTAAACGTGCGTACATCGTGCGTTTTTTGACAAACCAAGATTATTTTTTAGCGGATGTCGAATTAATTCAAGATACTAATGTAGGATCACGAGAAATTGAAATATTAATTCGCTCGTTAAAATCTCAATTCGAGCAATACGTAAAACTCAATCGAAAAATTCCAACAGAAATTTTAGCTTCTGTTTTAGCGATAGAAGATGGCAGTCGTTTGGCGGATACGATTGCGGCTCATCTGTCATTAAAGCTTGAAGAAAAACAAAAACTGCTCGAAATAACGGATCTTGCTAAGCGTCTTGAGAAATTGGTTGGCGTGATGGAATCAGAAATTGATTTACTTCAAGTCGAAAAGAAAATTCGCGGCCGAGTCAAACGACAAATGGAAAAAACACAGCGCGAATATTATTTAAACGAACAAATGAAAGCGATTCAAAAAGAATTGGGCGAATTAGATGAGGTTCCCAATGAACTGGAGGGGCTGGCGAAAAAAATTGAAAAATCAGGAATGTCGGCGGAGGCGCGCGAAAAATGCCAAGCTGAATTAAATAAATTAAAAATGATGTCACCTATGTCGGCTGAGGCAACTGTTTCGCGTAACTATCTTGACTGGGTGTTGGCTTTACCTTGGAAAAAACGATCTAAATTACGCGTGAGCCTTGCTGAAGCGGAAAAAATTCTTGAAGTTGAACATTATGGCTTGAAAGAAGTGAAGGAAAGAATTCTTGAATATTTAGCGGTGAATAAGCGGGTAAAAAAATTAAAAGGCCCGATTTTATGTTTAGTGGGCCCGCCGGGTGTGGGTAAAACTTCACTGGGTCAGTCTATTGCAAATGCAACAGGCCGTAAATTTGTGCGTATGTCATTAGGCGGTATTCGTGATGAGGCGGAAATTAGAGGGCACAGACGTACCTATATTGGGGCGATGCCCGGTAAAATCGTCCAAAAAATTTCAAAAACAGATGTCTGTAATCCCTTTTTCCTGTTAGATGAAATAGACAAAATGGCGATGGATTTTCGCGGTGATCCGGCATCCGCATTACTTGAAGTGTTGGATCCTGAACAAAACCATGCGTTTAATGATCATTATCTTGAAGTTGATTATGATTTATCAGATGTGATGTTTGTAGCGACAGCTAATACGTTAGAAATCCCGCCGGCATTGCGCGATCGTATGGAAATTATTCGTATCCCAGGTTACACCGAAGATGAGAAAGTTCATATTGCGTTGCGTCACTTGCTGCCAAAGCAATTAGCGGCCAATGGCTTAAAAACATCAGAAATTGAAATTCCATTAGAAACTATCCGTTATATTATCCAGCATTACACACGTGAAGCGGGTGTCCGTAATTTAGAACGTGAAATTTCAAAAATTTTACGCAAAGTTGTAAAAGAAATTTTATTAAAAACCAAGGCTAAGAAAAAACGGGTTGAAATTGCTGATCTTGAGCACTATTTAGGAGTGCGCCGTTATCGTCACGATATGGCCGCTGAAAAAGATCAAATTGGTCAAGTCAAAGGCCTTGCCTGGACGGAAGTTGGCGGCGAACTGCTTGAAATTGAGGCAGTGACGGTGCCTGGAAAAGGAAAAACAACGTACACCGGCCAATTGGGCGGCGTCATGCAAGAATCCATTCAAGCGGCAATGACGGTAGTCCGTTCACGAGCACCTTTGATGAATATTAATAAACACTTTTTTGATAAAAATGACATTCATATCCATGTGCCTGAAGGTGCGACACCTAAAGATGGGCCCAGTGCGGGTATCAGTATGTGTACCGCATTGGTATCAGTCTTGACGCAAACGCCGATACGATCGGATTATGCCATGACGGGTGAAATTACCCTGAGAGGCGAAGTGCTTGCGGTAGGCGGCATTAAAGAGAAATTATTAGCGGCACATCGCGGCGGCATTAAGCATGTGATTATTCCAGCGGAAAATGTAAAGGATTTGAAAGAAATTCCAGAGAACATTAAAAAAGACCTCGATATTAAACCAGTACGCTGGATTGATGAAGTATTAAGCTATGCATTAAATGGCTATCCAGGCCGCATGACTACTGTAAAAGGTAAGAAAAATAAAGCCAAGCATATTGAGGGTCAGCCAAAAAAACCGCGCAAGGGCGATCGTATTCGTACACATTAAGCGATGAGTTGTGTAACCAATTAAAAAAATAGCGATAAAGTACAATACATCGCTTGACACATGTTTCTTCCTATTGGTATAAATCACACTTCAAAAGATAGGGTGACACGGGAAGTGTAATGAAAACCTGTAGTTAGTAAAAAAACGGATATGAATAGAATATTTTTAACCACGGACAGTAGAGGATATATGAATAGAGCAGAGCTTGTTGAACTTATTGCAAATAAAGCAGAGGTAACTAAGTCTGCTGCAGAGCGTGCATTAGGCGCCCTGATCGATGCAATTACCTCATCCTTAAAGAAGGATGAACCAGTGGTACTCGTGAATTTTGGCACTTTCGTGGTAAGGCAGCGTGCTGCAAGAAAAGGCCGTAATCCGCAAACAGGACAAGAAATTAAAATAAAAGCCGCTAAGGTTGTTGGATTTAAAGCGGGAAAGGCATTGAAAGATGCTGTGAAGGAAAAAGAATAAGGTCGTTAATGTTAACCCCTGCAAAGGTTTTCAGTTAAATTCCCTGAAATTTTTTCGTAAACAAAGGATATAAACTTGGGTGCTTAGCTCAGCTGGGAGAGCATCGCCCTTACAAGGCGAGGGTCGGGGGTTCGAACCCCTCAGCACCCACCATACTTAAAACTTGGGAGTGGTAGTTCAGTTGGTTAGAATACCGGCCTGTCACGCCGGGGGTCGCGGGTTCGAGTCCCGTCCACTCCGCCAACTTCATGACACATAAGGCGAGAATTTACACATATGCTTCAAAGCATTCGTGATCATACCCATGGATGGATAGCAGGAATTATCATTTCCGTGCTTATTCTTTCGTTCGCTTTATGGGGAATACATAGCTATTTTGAAGGCGCTGGCAGCAACAATGTGGTTGCTGAGGTAAATGGCGTAGAAATTACTAAGAATCAGTTAGCGGTGGCTTATGAACGATTGCGCCGTCAGCTGCAAATGCAATTTAGCGCTAACTATGCGCTGCCAGAGCAAGCTGAGGCTAATTTAAAAGAACGCGCCTTGCAAACCCTGATTAATATTCAAGTATTGAAACAAGCGTCTCTAAAGGCTGATTATCGTATCACTTCAAATCAAATTGACAGTTTACTGGAAAGCATGCCGGAATTTCAGGTCAATGGGGAATTTTCATTGGCTCGCTTCCAGCAAGCATTAGCTACCACATTGTTTACCGCCAGTGATTTTCTGGAATTAATTAAAACAAGCCTATTAATCGATCAGCCTCGTTTAGGGATTATTTTAACTTCCTATGCATTGCCCAACGAAATTAATCATGCGATTGCATTAATTGGGCAAGAACGTGATATTCAGTATCTGCTGATTCCGTCGAGTTATATTCCCCACCAGTCTCTTGTTATCTCAGCAGACGATATCAAAACATATTACCATCAACATCCCGAAGAATTTAAAACGCCTGAACAGGTCAGCGTTGAATATATATTATTATCAACCAAAGATCTTGCTGGAAAAATACATCCGACGGACCAAGCTATAAAGAATTTTTATAATGAAAATTCGAATTCATTTGTGAGTCCTGCTGAGTGGCAGCTAGATCAGATTATTCTTCCGCTTCCAGCCAGCCCTTCCGCAGAAGATGTTAAACAAGCACAAAATAAGATGAGTGAAATAGTTGCTGCTGCTAATAGAGGTGCTAGTTTTGCGGTACTCGCAAAACAATATGTACTCAAAGAAGATGATAAGTCACGTACTTTTGTCACCCTTGATCAATTACCTGAAGAAATACAAAAAACGGTTTCGGGCTTAACTAAGCTGGGCCAAATTTCAGAACCGATCGTGACTAATCGTGGAATTGTTTTAGTAAAAGTCATGGGATATAAAGAATCTGAAGTGCAGCCCTTTGAAAAGGTGAAAGAAAAAGTAAAAGAAGCATTAGTGCGTCAGCAAGCAGAAGAAATTTTTGGTGAGGAAAGGGAAAAATTAGCGAATCTCACGTATGAACATCCTGATACTTTACAAACAGCGGCGAAAGAATTAGGTTTATCTGTAAAAACAACCGAATTATTCACAGAAGAGAAAGGTGCTAAAGATATTGCATCGAATACTAAAGTACGCGAAGCCGCGTTTAGTAATGATGTGTTGAATTTGCAGAATAATAGCGACATTATTCAGCTTAATCCTGAATCAGCTATTGTGTTGAGAATAAAATCGCATGTTCCAGCGGCTTTGTTGTCTTTGAATGCTGTATATAAACAAATTACTGATAAATTAACTACAAAACTCATTGAAAATAAATTATCTTCTTTGGCAGCAGAGATTCAAACAAAATTACAAACACGTGCATTAACATTAGATCAAGCGGCAACAGAATATCATTTGCAATTGCATAATATAGGGTTTGTGGGCAGGCATTCTGCGAAAGTGGATCAAGCTATTTTAGATGCAGTATTTAAATTGCCAAGACCCAGTGCTAATGCTTTTTCTTATGGATTTACTAGAGTTCCAGCAGGTTATGCCGTTATCGCTTTACATGCGCTAAAAGAAGGCGATATTAATGTTCCAAAAGAAGAATATCAAGCCTATGCGGAGCAAATTCAGGGGTCTTTAGGAGACCTTGAGTATAATTTATATAAAAATAGTTTAACCCAGCGCGCAAAAATTGTGATAGAAAATTGATAACAGATTGAATAGATTATTATGCTAAATCATATATTTTTAATGGCAAATACCAAAAAAGAAATCTCTTATAGTCTTGAGATGATTTTTTCTAGGTTGCTATTAGTCATTACACGCTCTCCTCAAAAAACTTGGCGGCGCTACGCTGCCTAATCTCTATTTTCTATTTACACTATTTTAAAATCAATTTATTAATTTTTATTATTAAGAGGTATTTCATTATGAATAGTTTAATCAAGAACGCTTTAAAAACTGTGGAACAAACAGATGTTGAACTGGCTAAAGAAAACAGTGTCAATATCAGTGAAAAAATGATTAGCACGCAATATGTAGTGCGTTGCTAATTTTTTAAAATATAAAATCGACCTTAGTATTTGCTAGGGTCTGTTTTTTTCAAATGAGGAGGTGTTGTCGTGTATAGGTTATTATCGTCACAAGTTATTATAAATAATGTAGTGACTTTGACATTTCCTTATATCGAAAATAGCTTTAATTTAGATCAAAATGCTTTGAAAAAAGCATATCGAAAATATTTAAAACACATACAACCGCATTGTCCTTACCCAGATAATAATCAATTGTTTTATTCAGATATAACTACTGAATTAAATTTTACTGATTATTTTTCGGATGAAGAATTTGATGTAAAAGAAATTGAAAGAAAAATTAATGTAAATGAGGTATTGTATAAAGATGCTGAAGATAGAAAAAAAGTGTTAGAAAATGCATTGAGTTATCTTGAAAAAACGGATCCGATGTTTTCTGAATTATTTTGTCTTATCATGAACACAGTATTTTGCACAGCAACTAAAAAACTCGGAGGAACATCGGTAAACCCTCGTTTTATAGGGGTGATGTGTGCTTATCATGATATGACAGCTGAAGAGCAAGCGGTTCCTGAATTATTGATTCATGAGTTTACTCATAATGTTCTTTTTCTAGATGAGTTGCGCTACGGTCATTATCATTATGAAAAACTGTATGATCCTAATTTATATCTTGATGCAGTAGATCGAGGGGTTAAGTTTAAATTTCCATTGAATCGATGTTTACATAGCTTAATAGTAAGCGCTGAAATATTGTTAGCGCGAAATGCATATATTGGTCATGCACCTAAAGTGACGCAACATTTAACGTCTAGCAAAATTCTAGAAAGATCCAAAAATTATGTACAAATCATTCGGCAGAACAAGGATTTTAATCAAATCATGACAGATCGATCGCGGGAATTATTTGCGATATGCGAAAAATTCTATGGGGAATATCAATTAAATGAAATGGGTAACGATATTCTTCTTTAACCCGTGTAGGACGGTTCTTTGGTCCAGGTTGACTCATTAGCTGTAGCAATGATGGGGCGAGAAATATCTTTTCCACCATAGACCATGGCGGCAGGGGACTTGTGGTTATTTTCAGTATGTTTTGCGGTGATATTTTTTATTATTTCACTACTTAAATCAGTGGATGCCAGTGCATTGAAACTGATTAAAGACATTGCTATCAATAATATCATTTTATGCATGATGTCCTCCAGGAGTGAATGTTAAATTAACGCCTATTATACTAAAAATGCACAAAATACAAAATAGTTTTAATAGGGTAAACTGTTCAAAATTTAATCGGTCTGCATAATATTATAAATTGGTTTCTTCTTCCTCTACTAATAGATTATCTGTTTTTAACCCATCGTCTAATTCTACTTTTTCAATTTGCCCAAAACGTTGAGTGATTTTTTTAGCGGAGGTGTGAACTTCAGTCACATCTGTATGTGCTTGCTCGATATGGCGGGCAAGATTATCCATGCGTTTTTGAAAACGGTCAAAATCAGATGCCAATAAATGTAAATGTTTTTGGATAATATGAAGTTGCTTTCTTGTTGCCGCGTCTTTCAATACTGCACGTGCAGTCGTTAAAATGGCCATCATCGTGGTGGGTGAAACTAACCACACTTTTGCGCGCTGTGCTATTTCAACTAAATCAGAATAATGCGCATGAATTTCAGCAAACACAGCTTCTGCCGGAATAAATAAAATGGCGCCTTCTGCAGTTTCTCCGGGAATAATATATTTTTCTGCAATATCTTGAATGTGTTTTCGAATATCTATTTTAAACTGCTGCTCAGCTGCTTTTTTTTCAGCGGGCGATATGGAAGAATCAATTAAAATTCTAAAAGTTTCTAATGGAAATTTAGCATCAATGGTCACATTTCCCGTTGGTTCTGGTAAAAACAAAATACAATCGGGACGTTTGCCGTTACTTAGCGTATGCTGAAAAGAAAAGTTTTGCTCTGGCATTACATTACGAATGAGCGCTGATAATTGCACTTCTCCAAATGCACCGCGCGATTTTTTATCGGTCAAGATTTCTTGAAGACTGACGATGTTGTTAGATAATTCCGTAATTTTTTTCTGCGCTGCATCAATTAAAGCCAAACGTTTAATCACATTACTAAATGTTTCGGTGGTTTTTTCAAATCCTTCGGTCAATCTTTTTTCTACCCGAGTGTTAATTTCTTTTAAACGTAAATCAGTAGTTTGGTTTAGAGTTTCAACTCGTTTACCCAGATCATTGGCATAGTCTTGCAAAGCTTCTTTCACTTGTCCCCGCGTTTCTTGAAAGCCCTGCTGAAGAGTATCTTGCAAAATTTTCAGCGTTTGTAAATCTTGATGTTTGGTCTGTTGCCGCATAAATAATGCAACAACTAAAATGGCTAGCAATAAAATAACAATGAGTTCTAATGACATTAAACCGTCCTTGCGTAGTGATCAATCGGATAAATTGTCTTTATTAAACCATTTTTTTGCATAAATTGCGCGAACTTTTGCCATTTTTTTTGATCAAACTGCCTAGGATTATGCGAAAAATAAGGAAGGGTTGCCATCCAAGCGCGATGGTTCAACGTATCATTTAAAGCAGGATGCGTTTTAGCAAATGCTTTCCAGGATTGTTCCGGATGCTGCTGCAAATAAATGACACCTTCTTGCACTGCCATCAAAAATGGACGCCATCTGGGATCTGCAAGATTTTTTTTGTTAATGACAAATACCAATTCACTATACGTAGGCACGCCATTTTTTTCAGGCAAAAATACACGGGCGGGATGTTCTGCTAATTCCATTTGGATCACTTCAAATGTTCGCATCATGCCCGTGACCGCATCCACTTTTTCTGAAAGCAAGGCTTCAGTCAAATCATAGTGAACATTAATATGTTGTACATCTTGTAAGTGAAGGCCATGATTTTCTAGCATGGTTTTTAAACTAATACTATTGACGCCGCCATCGCTATAGCCAACTCTTTTTCCTTTTAAATCATCAATCGTATGTATCGAACTTTTTTCTAAAACGGCAACACAATTGAGTGGTTTATCAATCAATGTACCGATCCGAACTAACGGTAAACCTTGTTCGATTTGCTCAATAAGCTGCGGTTCGTAGGTGATTGCAATATCTGCTTTCCCAGCCGCTACTAATTTAGGAGGATCTGCTGAATCAGCGGGGCCTATTAATTCAACATCAAGTCCTGCTTTTTTAAAATATCCTTGCTGTTCTGCAACAAACAAAGGCGCGTGACTTGGGTTTGGAAACCAATCTAAAAGTACAGTTAATTTTTGATTGGCCATTGAAGGTTTCGTTAATAAAAAAAGAAAAGTCATGAATAAAATAATTCGAATTTTCATAGTGGTTAAGCCTTTTCATGATGCATCCATGCGTTGCCAGGGAATTAATAAACGCAATAAAGTGTCTACTAAAAAATAAAATAGTAAAGAGAATAAAACGAGTGCAAATAATCCTGAAAACATCAAATCAATTTGCATGCGCGCATTGGCGTTTAGCATTAAAAATCCTAATCCTTGACTGGCGCCTACCCATTCGCCAATCACTGCACCAATCGGTGCAACTGCGGTTGCAACACGAAGACCCGATGCAAGGGATGGAAGTGCTGCAGGAATACGAATATACCAAAAAAATCGCCATTTTTTTGCATTCATCGTTTTAGCTAAATCAATCCATTCTGGTGAAGTACTGCGTAAGCCATCAAAAAATGCACTTGTGATGGGAAAAAAAACCATAATAATGGTCGTTGCAATTTTTGAAGCAATGCCGTAGCCAAACCAAATGACGAGGAGAGGAGCAATAGCAAATGTGGGAATGGCTTGGCTAATAATTAAAATAGGAAATAACCACAAACGGAAAGGTTTAAAAAATACCATGACGAATGCAGCGCTACAACCTAATAATGTTCCCAAGAATAATCCAATTAAAGTTTCCATGATGGTGATCAGTAATTCATGAAATATCAAATTTGCATGTAGGTAGGTTGTATAGATGACTTCTAAAGGTGCTGGTAAAATATAAGGAGGCAAATAAAAAAAAGTGACGAGCCCTTGCCATAATAAACCGATACTGAATAAGACCAATAATCCGCGCAAGAATATTTTCATGACAATTTTTCCTCAGTAACAGACAATAGATGAAATAAATTTTCTTGCTGCTGTAATATTTCTGAATTTGAAAACTCACGCGGTGCGGGTGATGTTAATGTAATGATTTTATGTAATTTCGCAGGTTCACCTTTTAAAATATAAATATCATCAGCTAAACGCAGTGCTTCTAAAGGATCATGTGTCACCAGCAAAGTCGTTCTATTTTTTAAAAACTCGGATAATAATGTTTGTAATTGAAAACGTGTAATGGCATCGACGGATGAAAAAGGTTCATCGATCAGCAAGATAGGTTTGTCGTTTAATAGAGTTCGTACTAATGCTACGCGTTGCCGCATCCCGCCGGATAATTGATAAGGAAATTTGTGGCTTGCATGAGTTAGACCGACTTTTTCTAATAATGTTTTTGCAGCATGACGTGCATCGGATGAAATTTTTCCGCGTAACCGCGTGCTTATCAATACATTATCGAGCACTGAATACCAAGGAAGTAATAAATCGGTTTGTGCCATATAGGCAATTTGTTGTGATAAAGATTGATTATTATCACAATGGATACGACCTTGCTGAGAGGGGATTAATCCTGCTATTAATTTTAATAAAGTGCTTTTACCAACGCCGCTTTTTCCAAGCAAACAAGAGCATCGATTAGATTCAAATGTGATATTTAAATTATCAAATAAAACATGCCGGCCATAAGTCGCATGGAGTTGTTGAATAACAATTTTAGGTGCATTGATATGTGTAAGCATCGTCACTTCTACCTACGCCAGTATTATCTGGGTCAGGTTATATAAAGGGTCGTTCTTTGGAAGAACCTCTCAGCCGTTTACACAGCTCCCCTGAGTGTTAAAGAAGGGGTACTATAAGACCTTTTGCGACACAAATGCAATTAATATTTTCTTAAGCTTTTTGTGGTTCAATGACTAATGTGTTAAAAATTATCTATTGCAACAATGGTAATACCAATCATGATAACTAACAGTCACAACATGTTTTACAAAACCACAGTAACTACTGTGGCTGTGATTGTTTTGTCTTTAATATCTCTATTATTAATTGCCCTTCGATTTATTGGCTCATAGCCAATAACTCTTAAACCGGGCGCGGTCACTCACGCAACTAATACTCAATTTTAAAGCCTAACACAGAAACCTAATTTTCATTGGGGGAATTTATTTATGCCAATAGGACATGCCTCGAAAAAATGATGGGCGAAAAAAGTAATTTAACATAAGGTTAATTATATGAACTCAGTCTTTATTCGTGAACCTAAACCGGAAGATGAAATGGAATTCATTTTCGCTATGCAGCGTAGTCGATCTTTTCATAAAGATATACATGCGCCTGTTACGCATGAAGAATTCTTAGGTTACATTCGACGCTATCAAGAACTTGATAAAAAAAGTTACCTTGTTTGTACTCAAGAAGGAAAAATTGCTGGTGTCATTAGCTTGAGTGAAATCATGGGTGATCCATTTCAAAAAGCATCCGTTGGATTTTATGCCGTGGCTGATTATGCAGGTCAAGGTTATATGAGCAGAGGATTAAATTTAATTCTTGAGAAATCATTTACGGAACTCAAATTACATCGATTAGAAGCGAGTATTAGTCCTGCTAATTTAAAATCAATTGCTTTAGTAAAACGCTCTGGATTTTACAAAGAAGGAATTTCTCTGCGATATATAAAAATGAATGGAAAATGGCATGATCATGAAAGATGGGCAATCACACTAGAAGATTGGGTAGAGAAAAATGAGAAAAAATAAAATTATCCAAACAACTTATTTTCCTAAAGGCACAGTAGCTCTTTTTTTTATTCAAATATTTGCAACCTTATCTTTCAGTGTCTTGTTTAGCACGCTCATGCTATATACCACGAAAGGGTTAAAAATGAGTGACGCGACTTCGGTGGGTGTTGTGGCCTCACTTCTTGCCTTTAACTATGTGCTTCATTTAATCGGTGGATATATAGGCGGACGTTGGTTAAGTCATCGTGTTTTATTTTTAATCGGTATGATCGCCCAAATCACAGGGTGCATTATATTGTCAATTCCCACCACAAATGCGCTTTTTTGGGGGTTGGCCGCTTTTCTGACGGGTTGCGGATTGAATGTGATTAACATTAATTGCATGTTGACCCAACTATTTCAGCCAGATGATAAACGTCGTGAAACTGCATTCTTGTGGAATTATAGCGGGATGAATATTGGTTTTTTAGTGGGATCTTCAATCAGTGGATATTTTCAATTGCATCATACTTATCATGCGCTTTTTCTTTTAGCCAGTTTAGGTGATTTAATGGCTTTAATTATTCTTTTATTGAAATGGAATTTGCTTTGTCATGTCCGTGATTCTTTTGTGACTTTGCGCGTATCTGAAAAATTGTTTTTGATGATAAGAGGACTCATCACCCTTATTATCTTAGTGTTGGCACTGCGTTGGCTGTTAGAACACACGCATTTCAGTCATGATCTTATTCTGTTTGTTGGTGTAGCAATGGCTGTTGCAATTGCATTTTTTGCTACAAAGCAACCCCATTTGGACTCGCGCAACAAGATTTTTGCATATCTTATTTTAGCTTTTGCCGCACTCATTTTTTGGGTGCTTTATCAACTTGCACCTATGGGTTTAACTTTATTTATAGAAAGAAATGTTGATCGACACTATCTCGGTATACTGATTGCGCCTCAATGGGTGCAGGGTATCAACACAATTGTTATTATTTTAGGTGCTCCTATTTTAAGCGCGCTATTTAATTCATTACGTGCTCGGGGTTTTCAGATAACGATTCCATTACAATTTTCACTGGCTTTGATCATCATCGGCATATCGTTTCTCGTACTGACTATCGGTATTCACTTTTCTGACGTACATGGATTGATAAATATCAACTGGATATTCATCAGTTACATTCTGCAAAGTAGCGGCGAATTATTAATTTCTCCTATTGGGTATGCCATGGTTGGAGAATTAGCGCCTGTTCATTTGCAAGGGGTGATGATGGGAACATGGTTGATGATAATAGGTGTTGCATCCACATTATCGGGATCCTTCACGATCATGGCGCTGGGAAATAGTCATTCTACAAACCCGCTGATCACTAATCCCAGTTTTAGCCATACTTTCAGCCTGCTTGGCTGGAGCGCTATTTCCGCAGGCATTTTACTCGCCATATTTATTCCAGCCTTGCTGCGGTTAACGCATGAAAAAAAATTATTTGCAAAACAACCGACTATTTCTCCAGTAGAGTTGTAAAAATTTTCTCTGTACATGACAAAAATTCCAAATGTATAAACCGTTCGCCCTGAGGAGGCGCAAAGCGCCGTCTCGAAGGGCACAAATTGCCGCATAACTGCTTCGAGACGCGTGCTTTGCACGCTCCTCAGCACGAACGGGATTTTTGTCATGTACAGAGGTTATTTTTTATAATTTTATTTCAAGCGTAACAAATCATTGACAATAGCCTGGGAGGCTAGCACCAAAAGAGCAATAATGCCTAATCGATAACACAAAGCCAATACTCGCGGTGGGATAGGGCGGCGGGTGATCACTTCAATCAATTGAAATAAAATGTGACCGCCATCCAATCCTGGAATTGGAAGAACATTAATAATACCAATCGCAATACTTAAAAAAGCAATAAAGCTTAAAAAAGGAGCTATCCCTTGATGCACTGCACTCCCGGCACTTTGAAAAATGGAAATAGGGCCGCCCAAACTTTGCAGGGAAATTTTTCCGCTGAGTAATTTTCCGAGAATCAAAAAATTTAAGTAAGTGAAATCATACGTATTTTGCCACGCATGGGATAATGCAGTGATGGGCCCATATTTATTTTCGTGTAACAAATTTTTAGGCCACTGAAACGAAGGCGAGATTCCTAAAAACCCATGTTTTTTAAATAAGATGTCACGTTTATAATCGGTTGTCGCTATGAAATGTTCGATTTTACCCGCGCGTTTAATCGTAAAAAATAATTTTTCTTCCGGGTGTTTATCAATAATAATGATTAAATCCTCCCAATCTTTCACTGCTTTCTGATTAACGAGAAGCACTTGATCGCCTGTTTTAAAATACAGGGCTGCTGGTGTGTGTGGGAAAATTTTACCAATGATGGCGGGTATATGAGGTGTGTAGGGAATAATACCCAAACTATAAAGAGGGTCTGGTTTTAAATCATCCATGTGCCATGTGGTTAAATCCAATAAATAAGTTTTTGGTTTTTCCAAGCTATTCAATTTCTTGGTTTCAATGGGTAATCGATCTCTTTCACCCGTGTGCGATAAAATTTGAATGATGACCGAGACCCAACTGGTTGTGGATCTTTGATCAATGCTCACAATTTCTTGATGTTTTGGCACGCCCGCTTTAAAAGCAATGGAGCCGGGAAGTGTGTTGCCAATGACAGGGACAATACTCGTAAATCCAATGATTAATAATAACCAATATAAAAAAAAGGCGAGAACTAAATTTGCGATAGGGCCTGCAATCACTACTAAAAATTTTTTATAAAAAGGTTGTCGATTAAACGCAAGATGCAATTCTTCTTTGGGTACCACACCTTCATCTTCATTTAATATTTTGACATAACCGCCAAGAGGAATGGCAGCCAATACATATTCCGTCCCTTTTTTATCATACCCATGCCATAACGCTTTACCAAACCCAATAGAAAAACGTAATACTTTAATACCAAGCAAACGTGCAGTAAAAAAATGTCCAAATTCATGCACGCCTACTACAAAAAGAATCGTTAGGATAATACCAAAGAGTGAGATAAGTCCGTTAAGCAAAGATTAAACCTCCGCCAATTGCGTTGTTTTTTTGCTGTTTAATCCAGCCGCTTTTAAGCGTTCCGTAATACGCTTAGCTAAAGCGAGATCGGTAATGGGACCAATTTGCACTCGATACCAGTGTTGTTTGGCAGAATGCGTAATTTTGATATTGGATGAAGCAAACATGGACATTAAACGCTTTCTTTGTCGTTCAGCAAGTAGCTTGCTGCGAAATGCGCCCACTTGTACATAGACAATGGATTGATTGTGATGTGCTGCATGATGAACTAAAGGGCGAGGCAATGTTACATTGTTTTGTGCTAGATAAAAATCATGTGAACGTACGGGTTGGTCAATGATATTTTTGTCATAGCGCATCGGATCAATAGCTTTAATATCGACATAAGCCGTGCCATGACCCAGCATCCCTATTTTTTTTGCAGCAACGTAAGAAAGATCAATTAAACGATTGCCTTCAAATGGCCCGCGATCATTGACTTTAACCACGACTTTTTTTCCATTAGCGAGATTAGTGACTTGAACGTAAGTGGGTAAAGGTAATGTTTTATGAGCCGCTGTCATCGCGAGCATATCATAACGTTCACCGCTTGATGTACGTTGCGCGTGAAATTTAGTGCCATACCATGAGGCCGTTCCTTGTTCTTCATAGTTTCTACTGCTTCGCATTACATGATAGCGTTTACCAAACACTGTGTAACTCGGGTTATTGCCATATTTGCTAAGTGGCTCTGCTTTGGGCGTGGGATCTTTAATTTTAGAGACATCGACATAGTAAGAAGGCGGCCCATCTTTTTTTGTGGTAGAACATGCACCTAATGCTAAAAATAATCCGATTAAAATAATGTGTAAAAAAGTCCGTAATGGATGCGTTTTAATCATGCGCCGTTTTCCCTTTTAGCATTGAAATATAATAACTCAGCTGATACACCGCCATGGCATATAGATCGCTTGAGTTGTAACGTTTAATTACGTCGAAGTTATGAAAACTTAACCAATATTCTCTTCCAAAATAATTTTGCAGCTCAATTAATTTTGCTTTTTGAGCGGAAGGCACCTCGATGCTATAATCTGCTAAATTTGCTTTTGATTCCTCTAAAAAAGCATATTTTTTCCCTTGCAAAGAAGTGCGTAGTGCAATCGGTTGATCGGGTTTCCAGCCATGTTTATTATAGTAATTTGCAATGCTGCCAATGACGTCAACTTCATCGTGTGACAAATCAATGGTTGAATTGCCGGAAAAATTAATGGCGTAGCGGCGATAACTGCTCGGCATAAATTGTGGTTGCCCGATGGCGCCCGCGTAGGAGCCCTTGAGTTTTAAAGGATTTAAATGTTGCTCGCGCGCAAGCAATAAAAATTCTTCGAGTTCTTTACGAAAAAAAGGTGCACGCGATGAATTGCTAAAAGCAATATTAGAAAGCGCATCAATCACTCGATAATTACCGGTGTGTTGACCGTATTTTGTTTCAATGCCAATAGTTGCTACGATAATGCTCGCCGGAACGCCATATGTTTTTTCTGCTTTTTCGAGCACATCGTGGTATTTATTCCAAAACAAAACACCTTCGCGGATACGCCATTCTGTTACAAAAAGCATTTGATAGGTATACCAGGGTTTTTTTTCGAGCGGCATCCGGATACTTCGCATGATGTCCGGCTTTATTTTTACTTGATTAAACAAAGTGATCAATTCAGATTGAGTGAAATGATGTTTATGGGCCATTTCTGCAATAAATTTTTTAACAGTAGGTTGATTAGCAAAGTGCGTGTTAGAAGCAATGGATGATCCGCAAAATAATGCAGCGGCTAAAAACAGTGTTAGGAATGGAGTTTTCATTATTTTTTCCCTTATTTTTCTTTTTTATCCAGCTATTTCTTACCTGAACATGACATAAAATTTATCATGTCGTCAATAATTTTCGGTGTGTTTGGATGGACATGAGGATACCAAAACTGGCCATTAACGTTATCATTGATGAACCTCCATAACTTACCAAGGGCAGCGGTATGCCGACAACAGGGAGTATTCCTGTGACCATTCCCATATTGACGAAAAATGAAACAAAAAAGGTGAGAGTTAAGCTGCCTGCTAATAAACGTGAAAAAGTATCTTGTGCTTTGATGGTGATATATAAGCCGCGCAAAACAATGGCCATAAAAATGAAGAGTAAAAGCACGCTGCCAAAAAATCCAAATTCTTCACCACATACTGCAAAAATAAAATCGGTTGAATGCTCGGGCAGAAAATGCAAGTGGGACTGAGTGCCATTTAACCAGCCTTTACCAAAAAATCCGCCCGAACCAATGGCAATTTTGGATTGAATAATATGATATCCAGCACCTAAGGGGTCTCGTTCGGGATTAAAAAAAGTTAAAACCCGTTGTCTTTGATAATCATGTAAGAGATACCAAATAAAAGGCATGCAAACAGCAGCTAACAGAAATAGCGCAGTCATAAAATACCAACTTAATCCTGCTAACAGCAAAACACTGCCTCCTGCAATTAAAAGTAAAATGGCAGTCCCTAAGTCAGGTTGTTTGGCTGTTAAAATAACGGGAATTAAAATAATCATAAAAGAAAATAAAATAGTGCGCATCGTGAGCGGTAAGTGGATGCGGTGATAATGCCAAGCAAGAAACATGGGAATGGCTAATTTCATGATTTCGGATGGCTGGAAACGAATAATGCCTAAGTTTAACCAGCGTGCAGCACCTTTGCCAATATGTCCTGTAATTAATACAGTAATTAACAATAAAACGCCCAGGATATAAATCCATAACGCCCAGCGTTGATAGGTTGCCGGTGGAATTTGTGCGAATAAAAACATAGCGCCCAAGGACAAACTGATACGCAATACTTGCTGCTGTACGACATAAAGATTTTGATTGCTTGCACTATATAAAATAATTAAACCAAATCCAATTAATAATAAAACACTCACTAGTAATGAAATATCAATATGGATATATTGCCAAAAAGTTCGATACCCTGAACTATTTTCGGGTTTCGTGAGTTTTTGTTTGATCACGCTAGTGAGCGACATCGGCATTCTTTCCTTCAATGGGAGTCGGAATGATGGGCGTTCCAAGTAAATAATAATCTAAAATTTTACGTGCAACATTAGCTGCAACGCTATCATTTTCAACCATCACAGCAATAGCAATTTGCGGTTTTTCGACAGGTGCAAAAGCAATAAATAAAGAATTATCTCGTAATCGTTCGGGTAAGAGGCTTTGGTCTTCGTGATCTTCATCAGGGTTATAATTTTTGATAGAATGATTTTGCGCAGTCCCAGTTTTAGCAGCGACTGTATAAGGGCCAATTTTACCAAAATGATAACCTGTGCCGCCAGGCGCCGTAATAACACCTTGCATTGCTTTGATAACAATGTTCCAAGATTCCGAACCGATTTTAACAGGATCAAGCATTGTCTCGGATTGTATTTCAGCTTTCGCTCCCGGGTATTGCTCAGCAAATAGTAGATGTGGAGCAGGGCGCTGGCCGCGATTGGCGATGGTTGCAACACCTGCTGCTAATTGTAAAGGCGTTGTTTGCATATATCCTTGGCCGATGCCAGAATTTAAAGTATCTCCTTCATACCAAGGCTCATGCTTCACTCGTTTTTTCCAGGCAGGAGAAGATACGATTCCGGGTAATTCTTCCTCGATATCAATACCGGTTAATTCACCAAAACCAAAGCTTTCTAAAATATGTGCGATACGTTGAATTCCCAACTTGTGCGCTAAATCAAAAAAATAAGTATCGCAAGAGCTAATAATGGCTTTGGGCAGATTCACTCTTCCATGACCGTGTCTTCGCCAGTCATGAAAAACACGGCTATTGCTATTGAGTTGATACCAGCCCGGATCAAAAATAAAATAATCAAGCGTTGCAATTCCTGAGCTGAGTCCTTCTAAAGCAATAAATGGTTTGATAGTTGAACCAAAAGGATAGGATCCCCGCAATGCGCGATTGTAAAGCGGCTTATTCGGTGATTGTTGTAATGCTTGAAAGTCCTTATTGCTGATTCCTTCTACAAAGATATTTGGATCGTAGGTAGGTTCGCTCACTAACGCAAGTATTTGCCCAGTTAAGGGTTGAATAGCAACCACAGCGCCACGATGTCCAGAAAGCGCTTGCTCTACGGCTGTTTGTAGTTTGCTATCAATGGTCAAATATAAATTTTTTCCGGGGAGCGGTTTAATTTGGTTTAAAACACGAACCGCCTCGCCGCTCGCATCATTTTCAACTTGTTCATATCCGACGGTGCCGTGTAATTCATCTTCATAATATTTTTCAATGCCCAATTTGCCGATATAGTTGGTGGCGCTATAATTGGTGATATCAATTTCTTTTAATTCATCTATATTAATGCGTCCGACATATCCAAGCACATGACTTAAACTATTCGTAAAAGGATAATGGCGCATTAAACGTGCTTTTACTAACATACCTTGAAAATGATACTGATTCTCAGAAAAGCGGGCGACTTCATCTTCAGTTAATCGTAATTTAAGTGTGACTTCATCAAATTGCCGATGCTGTTTTAATTGTCTTTGGAATTCTACAATATCATCATCTGAAAGTGGAATAATTTTAGCCACATCTGCCAGTGCTTTTGGCATGTTATCAATTTTATAGGGCATGACATCTAAACTAAAAACAGGGACATTTTCAGCAAGCAATACGCCGTTACGATCGTAAATTAACCCGCGCGTGGGTTCTAAAGGAACCAGGTCAAGCCAATTTTTCTTAGAAAGGGTTGTAAAAAGATCGTGATTAGCGAGCTGTAAATAGGCTAAGCGAAATATCAATAATATGCTTAAAAGAACCATCATGACTAAGACAGCGATGCAGCGCTGGCTGACCAATTGAATCTCTTGTAGATGATCTTTTATGGCAATACGTTTAGGCATACTGGGTTCTGTCTTATACTAACTCCCGAATTTTACCGCGATTGGAATATTAGGCAAAGCCATATTCTGCAGTGATCATAAGAGGTACAGTGATACCCGCATTCATGCTGCAAAGAGAGCCATTGGAATAATGTAACGCACTTAACAATAGAGAGAACTGCTTTTTTTGGCCGAAAGTGACGCCAAAGCCGAGTTGATCTTGAAAAGAAAAATGCATGCCTAAATTGCGTTTTTCTAAGTGAGTTTTGGTTAAATAAGCAAGCCCAATACTGATGTTAAAAAAGGGCGAGAAAAAAGGTTCCCGGGTGAAATAATAACGAAGAATGGGCGATATAGAATAAATGTTTAGACTGCGGTAGGCGCTCGTATTAGTCACCCACCAATGGCCAAATCCTGCATCAAAATAAATTTGTGTATGTTCCCAGTTTAAAGAAGGCGGTTGATACCAAAGTGCCGCGCGGTATCCGTGCAAATATTCAGGATCTTTGGTAATGACTGGGACAGAAAAAGAGAGCCCCACAGATGGGGAAGCTTTGACTGTAGATGAAAGCAAAGCAAAAAAGAATAGCTTAAAAACGATTTTCCATAATCGAGGATGCAAAAGCCAATTTCCTTATCAACTATTTTTAAAAATCATATCATAATGTATTAAGAATACTTACTAACATTTCCACATGATGGGCCGTATTATTTAAGGCGGGAATATAATGAAATTGCTTCCCGCCGTTTTTTAAAAAAAGTTCTTTGCCTCGAATGGCAATTTCCTCAATTGTTTCTAAACAATCAACGGGAAAACCAGGGCAAACAATATCTACGTGTGTTAATCCTTGTTGTGCTAAAGCTATCAATGTTTGATCTGTATAAGGCGTGAGCCAACGCGCCTTTCCTAAGCGAGATTGAAAAGTCAGTGAATATTCTCCAGGTCTTAATTTTAATTCTTTCACAATGTGCGAAACGGTTATTTTGCAGCGTTCTTCATAAGGATCGCCTTCTTTAATATATCGTTTAGGAATTCCATGAAAAGAAAATAATAAATGCGGCGCTCGTCCTTCTTTTTCCCAAGAACTGCTAATCGATTGACTGATGGCTTGGATATAATTTGGGTGATCCGCATAATCATGGATGCGATGCAATGTAGGGGTGTTATCCCATTTTTTAAAAACAGCACTGATGCGATCAAATGTGGATGCTGTTGTGGTTTTCGAATATTGTGGATACAAAGGCAAGATGAGCAGTTGAGTTATTTTTTTCTGACGTAATGCATTTAGCGCTTCTTCAATCGATGGTTTACCGTAATTCATACCAAGAGCCACTGGAAGGGCCAGTTTTTTTTCAAGAGAGGCGGTTAATTCTCGAGAATTGATTAATAATGGAGAACCTTCTTTTGTCCAAATTTTTTGATACAAAAGAGCCGATTTTTTTGAGCGAATCGGTAAAATAATGCCGTGTAAAATAGGTTGCCAAATAAAACGCGGCAGATGAACAACGCGTGGATCAGATAAAAATTCTTTTAGATAACGTTTGACCGCGGAAGGTGTCGGTGCATCGGGTGTGCCAATGTTGCAAAGCAGCACACCAACATCAGTCGTTTTTATCATGACGAAAACCTAAGGCAGCCAAGCGGTCTTTTAAATTCGGATGGGTTGAAAACATATCAGTGAGGGAACCTGAATGTTCAATTCCTGCTTGGATGGGATCAAAAATATAAGCTTCACGGCGAACATTTTCATGCGGCGTTTGTTGATAAGCACGACTGTATTCTTGGTGATTATCTTGATGATCACCATTAATCTTTAAAAGAGCCGATGCCAAAGGTTCGTTATCTCGTACTAACTGTACGGAACCCGCATCCGCCATGTATTCCCGCGTGCGGCTTAAATACAGTAATAGTAAAATATTGATGAGCGGCAATAGATAACGTAGTGCGATGATGACTAATAACAAAATATTTCCTCCGCGATTCTCATCAGAACGCCTACGCGAAAAAAGCGCGTTATAAAATAAAATATCAAGTACCATGACGGTTAAATTAGCAAGCACTGATGCCATCAACGTTAATTTGATATCCATGTGCCGAACATGGCTTAACTCGTGGGCGATGACAGCTTGTAACTCAGCGCGATTTAATTTTCCCATGAGTCCTTCAGTAATCGCAATCATGGCGGATTTTTCACTATAACCGCTTGCAAAAGCGTTCATATAATCTGCCTGAATGACATAAACACGCGGCATATAATTTAAACCAGCCGCGATTTTCATTTCTTCTACCACATGATAAAGTTGTTGTTCAGAATTATTTTTTGCCGTTGTTTGCGTGATTTCACGATAATCAGTACCTAATAACATCAGCTTATCATGAAAACTAAAAGTGACGAGTAGCGAAATGACAGCGATGAGAAGCATGATAAGCGTAATCAGCGGAAAAATTTGAAAAGTGATCAAACCATAAAAAATTTGCGATAAAGACGCATCTGGATAATAGGTAGTCGCTAAATAAGTATCTACTAACAATCCAATTAAAAAATAAATCAGGATAAACATGCTAATTACAAAGAATGTTTTACGATTGTTAATACGAAGCGTATTGCGCCAATCGGCGGATCGTTCCGTCCATCGATTTGATTCAGCCATTTACAATTGTACCCGATAATTTTCTTGTTCTGCGATTTTAGCTTCACCTAATTGCCAATAAGTAAAATCAAAATCTAATTTTCCTTTAAAGAAAGACACAATTATGGAAGTGAAAAAGGATTTTTTAGTAGCGTTATAATTTTCAATGCTGTCATTATATGATTGTTTTGCATAAGCTAACTTATTTTCTGTGCTGACAATTTCTTCTTGCAACTGCAAACAATTTTGATTAGCCTTTAAATCAGGGTATTGTTCAAACACTACGTTTAAATTAGATGCAATGGTTGAAATCTTATTTTCCGCAAGAATTCGTGTTCCTTCATCGCCTTTTGCTTTAGCTTCTTGCGCCTGATTGCGTAATGCTACGACATCTTTTAAAGTGGTTTTTTCATAGTCCATGTATTTTTTGACTACATTGATCAATGATTCAAATACTTTAAAACGCCTGTCAAGTTGAATATCGATTTGTTTTTGATTGTTGCGTACTGCTTCAATCAAAGCAATCAATCGATTGTAAGTAAAAACAATGAATCCTAGAATAGCGAGTATTGCAATAAATATCATAATGCCGATGCTCATCTTACGATAACTCCTTTACAAAAGAGAAAAACATTATATCATTGTCAACCAAATTCTAGGAAGGGATCTATGTCTGCCACTACATTAAATATGACGCCTCTGCTTTATGAGTATTTCCAAAAAAATTCTTTGCGCGAATCTGCAATACTTAAAAAACTGCGCACTGAAACAGCCTCTATGCGTATGAGTAATATGCAAATTTCACCGGAACAAGGGCAATTGATGCGTTTGCTGGTTCAATTAATAGGCGCTCGAAAAACCTTAGAGATCGGCGTTTTTACCGGATACAGTGCCTTATCAGTTGCGCTGGCATTACCCGAAGATGGCAAGATAGTCGCCTGTGATGTCAATCGAGAGTGGACTGATATAGCGAGGCGTTTTTGGGAGGAGGCAGAGGTTTCGCATAAAATTGATTTATATTTAGCGCCCGCGCTTGATACGTTAGAGAGTTTAC
Organism: uncultured Coxiellaceae bacterium; assembly: GCA_964622455.1. Classification (GTDB taxonomy): domain Bacteria; phylum Pseudomonadota; class Gammaproteobacteria; order DSM-16500; family DSM-16500; genus CAZUQP01. The sequence goes on along the minus strand of CAZUQP010000009.1, from coordinate 22,860 downwards.
TTCACGAAGGCGCGGCAGAAACATTTGATTTTGCATTTATTGATGCGGATAAGGCCAATTACATTAATTATTATGAAAAAACTTTGCAGTTATTACGCAGGGGCGGCTTAGCTGCAATTGATAATGTATTGTGGGGCGGTGCAGTAGCCGATCCCAAAAATCATGATGCGCAAACAATCTTAATTCGTGAACTCAATCAAAAATTATTAACTGATGATAGGGTGGATATCAGCATGCTGCCTATAGGTGATGGATTGACTCTCGTACGAAAAAAATAATGTTTTATAAGGGGCATGCCTATGTCCGAGACTCGAAAAAAAACGCTGACATTGCTGGATCTTGCTAAAAAAATTGATCAGTTTGAAGAAGAAAAAGATTTTCCAAGTACTTTGGAAATAAATCTCTCAAGAAACGAGCGTATCATAACTCGAGTGCAATATGTGGCTGGTAAAGCGTTTTCTCTGCCTCCCGCAGAATTTCAGGCGGCTTTAAAAAGAAAAAATACATTCCATACATTAATTCTTGAAGGAAATCTGGGTCGTCAAGGCATGCTAGCGTTGTTGGGTGTTTTGCCAGAAACAAACATTCTCCATCTTTCTTTAAATAAATTTTTTATGGATGAGATGACTGCCTATGAATTTTTGATCCAGTGTAAACAGTTAAAGTCTTTAGAATTACGCAATACAAAGCTTAGTCCATCCGTGATGAAAATATTAATTTCTGGATTGGCAGCAGAAGAATGCCATCTTGAAAGATTGCTTTTCATCAATGTACCTTTAGAGGATGGCTTAATTGCAGAATTGGTAAAGGGTTGCAAGGATAACGTGTATTTAAAAAGTTTGCATTTGGAGAAATGCAATATTACTGAAATAGGCGCCAGAGCACTTACTGAATTATTATCGCCTCAAAATAAAAGCGCTCTTTCTATTCTTTCGGTCATTAAAAATAAAATAGGTTTCGAAGGATTTAGGTCATTTGCTTGGGCGCTTAATGATAATAACACGCTGACAATCTTAGATTTAAGAGATAACCAATACGATGAAAAACATGCAGAAGAAGTATCTAAACTATTTTTAGAAAATTCAAAATATAATAGAACACTTAAATGTTTGTTACTGCCAGTCGGTTGTAGTATTGATTTTACGAAAGGACAGTCAGAAGATGAAAAAGAATCAGGCGTCGAAAAAACACGTTGTTATCCATCCGATTTGACATTTTTCTCTAAAGGCCCTATTGCGGAGCCTGTTAATTTTTACCGGCCATTTCCCGCGTTTTTTTATCAACAATTGGTCATTGAAATGATCGGGGAAGAAGTTTTGAAAAAAAGCCGTTTATTTTTAACAAATAATATGCGCGTTGCCCCTGATGTATTGTGTAGTGTTGGCGTTTACTTTATCAATTTTTTTTCGGAGCCTCAGATAGATTTAGATGAAAGAAGAGAATTAATAAAATATTTAGTTAATATTTTCAGTGAACTCGTCTTGCGCGATGCAGAGATATTTACCTGTTTTGACGAATCTTTGAAAGATGAAGTAACAGCCTCAGAGGATATGTTTGATGCCGTTTTTCACCGTCGATCTTTAGCGTTGATGCGAAGAAACCTCACTGAGCAGGAACTCGAGAGCAAATTTATGCCCCATCCCTACAAAAATGATATTTCTGGCGCAGATGATTATCTCGAAAATTGTTTAATTCTTAGAGGCGCTCTAAAAAAATTAAATCCGAATTTAGATGAAATCTTGATATTTCCTTCTTCCCCTGAAGAAATATATGATTACGGTTTCAAAATAATAACGTTTCTTGATGAGTATCAACTTTCTAAATTACTTCAACTTACCTTAGAGAAAATCATTGTCGATATTGAAACAAATGTTGATGCTATTATAATGCGCAACAGAACATTATTAAAATCCTACGCTGATGTTGCATTAGGGGATTTATCGTTTTCAGTCGCTAGCTCTTTAGTGGAGATATTTGGAAAAATGCAAGAGAATTCATTTCAAAAAAACATCAAACAACAAGACTGCGTGAATGCGTTGAGATTACACATTGAAGATAGGATGGTTGAGCTTATTCCAGATCATCCTTCCCCGAGGCTTTCGTAGAAAAATTTAAAGTTAATGAGGAAAGATGTTCAAGTAACTTTTTGCTTTCAATTAAATAATCTACCCACAGATTACTCAAATGTTCTTGTAAGTGATTTTGGATTTGTCTCTCATTGAGATTGTCAAAATCAATCAGTTCAAGCGGCTGTTCTGGCCATGAACATGCAAATACTGCTTTCGTGCGTGCTCCTGTTTCAGGATCAATTTGCCATTGTAAGCATTGCGCGCACACCCCTTTTAGCATGCACTGCATCGTACTATAAACAGAACCATAAACACGCGGATTTTTAATTAATATTTCTTTTAACGAAGTATTACGCGCTTCTTGAAAGCGGCGCAGCATATTTGTATCATCAACGAGATAAATACGATCAACATCACTTAGGGCAATTGTTTTAGAGTGATGAGTGAGTTTTCCTGCTGCATAATCCATTAAAATTTCGAGACAATCACCACTTGCGCTCACATCTTCAAGACGGTTAGGTGAAATTTTTTCAAGAGATTCAGTTGTCCAAATAATAAAATCAGCAGATTGCTCGATGGTTTCTTGACAATAAACTTCATCTTTTGTTTTAAAGTGACCGACAAAAATAACGCGATTACCCGCATGCCGCAAAGCAGCACCATAAGTGTGCAGCAAGGGCAAACTCATTTGACTGCCAATAATGAGTACTGTTTCATGTTCATTAGAAATTTTAGCGCGCACTCCAGTTGGCCCCATGAGAGAAACGGGTTCACCGATTTTAAGTAATTGACACAGTTTAGAGCTCACGCCTTTTTCGATGACCATGAATTTAAGTGTGCCTGTATGACGATCGACATCAGATGCAACCAAGGCCAAAGGTTCCATTTGTAACGTAGTGTCATCAATATGATGAGCAAATGTTTCGTAATTTTGTAATCGATAAAAATGTCCGGGTTGAAAATGTTTGGCGGCAAGCGGTGCTTTGATGGTTAATTCAATGACATTTTTTGTGCGCCGCTTAACATTAATCATTTCCGCATTAAATAACTGACGCATTTGATTGGAAAATGTTTGATATTCTTCGTTGGAACCTGTCTCGCCTAATTTTTCTTTTAACACAGTTAAAATCTTAGGGTACGTGCGCATGCCGGAAGCAATGGCTTTGACAACATTCCCATGAAATACCGGATGAGTATCGCCAATTAAACTGATGCGATGATTATTTTTGTGATAAGAAGTAAAGGGCCCAAATTGCGGATCCTTACAATGAGTGACCCCGTGCGCAACCGTTAATTCACCCGCATCATCTTCATAATGTTGATATTGTAAGCCGACACGGATAAAAGTGCCGCGGTGTTCGAATTCATAAGCGGTGTTCGGTTGTGTACCCGTTGCAACAAAAATGGAGCGCGCAGGTAAGCGCACTTCTTCCGTAGTTGTTTCCCATTCATCACGTGTTTTTTGTAAACGTCGATGACAAACCAATGCTTCAACTGATCCAAATTGATTTAAATCGACGGCGGTAGGTTCAAGTGCTTCAAGATAGTAAATGCCTTCTTCAAAGGCTTTTTGTAATTCTTCGTGATTATTAATATAAGCGGGTGATTCTTGCATAGTGCGGCGATAAGCAATAGTCACGCCGCCCCATTGGCGAATTAATTTAATAAAATTAGGTTTTTCATTAAGGCTTTCTGCTTGTTTGCGTTCTTCGCGCACCGCTTTTCCGTGAGATAAAAATTCAGTTAATATTTCAGAAGATGCAAGATCTAAGTCTTTTAAAATAGTTTCTTCACTTTTTACATCCACCAATTTTTCATAGCGCGCCAATATTTTTTCAACTTGAGTAATGTAATAAGCTTGTACTTCGGTAGCGGTATCAACGCCTGTTAAACCGCCGCCAATGATGACAGCAGGTAAGCGGACTTGTAAATTAGCGAGACTGCCGGCTTTTGCTGCATTGCCCAATTGTAATGCCATTAGAAAATCATTCGCTTGCCGCATACCAGGCGCTAAACTGCCTGGAATCGCTAATGCTTTCGGTAAGCCGGCGCCGACCGCAACTGCGAAATGATCAAATCCCATTTCCCACGCATCATCCACCGTCAACGTACCGCCAAACCGCGTACTGCCAAATACTTGAAAATAAGGTTTTCGCGATAAACTAATATAAATCAATTTTAGAAAATTTTTGTCCCAGCGTACCGTAATGCCATACTCAGCAACACCGCCAAAACCTGCCATGAGGCGCTCATCAAGAGATTCCACTAAACTATCAAATTGATAAATAGGTTCTTTGAGGAATTTTTCGGGTAAAGGTTCTATTTTTAAACCATCAAATCCGACCACTGCAAAACCTTCCATTAATAAATGATGAGCGAGCGTAAAACCTGCAGGGCCCATACCGGCGATTAATACTTTTAAACTATTGTAAGGTTTCATCATCCATTGTGTTTGGCGTAATGGGTTCCAACGGGTGAGTAAATCATAAATTTCCACTCCCCAAGGCAAACTCAATACATCTGTCAGCACACGTGTTTCAATTTGAGGAATGTTGACTGGATCTTGTTTTTGATAAATGCACGCTTTCATGCAGTCATTACAAATTCGATGACCCGTTGCAGGACACATGGGGTTATCTGCCATGACCATGGCTAAAGAAGCTAACGTATACCCATCACGTTTCAATGTATGCATTTCAGAAATTTTTTCATCCAGCGGACAGCCTGTCATCGTCAGGCCCAGCGGATTTTTTTTAAGCCCTTGCTGCGGGTCGCCTTTTTTAACGGGGAACCCTTTTGAGCAAAAATCACCGTCATGATCATGGCAATAAATGCAGTAATTAATTTCATCTTGGACTTCTCGTGCATCCATGCGCGGATCTGTTAATTTAAATCCATCGCGCAAACGTAAATGAGCCGAATCACTCATGAATCGATCGAGTTTTGTAGGTTCTTTCGTCAGATATTTTAATAAAGCATCGTATTCGATGCGTTCAGGAAGATTGAAACTCACCCAGTTTGAAATAATTGTCTTACCTTCTGGTGTCGTCGCAGCGCGGATACACCAGGCAGTTAATTTTTCAATTTCAGCTGAAAATGCGTTTGGATCAGCGATATATTGCGTGGCGAGCAATGCAACTGCTAACTCTTTGTCATCCGTTTTTAAAGGCGCTTTTTGTAATTCTTGCTCGAGCCACTGATTTAATTCTTGAAAAGAAGGTAATTCTCCTTTCTGGGCTAATTGTTTTTTAGCGCGTCTTAATACAAAAAATTTTTTAAATGCAGAGATGGGATTATGCGATAACGTTTTTGCTTGTAAGAGATTCGCTTCTTCTTCAATATTAAATAAAGTAATCAAAAAATTTTCTAGAATAGGTGCCAAGCCCAGCAATAATTCACTGATTTCAAGTGTTGAAAAGGGGCGTGTTTTGTTGCGATAAGCCAGTAATCCGGCGTGTAATGGCTGCGGTAAAATAGCTAAAAATTCCCGATCGAGACGATCAAGACCTTCTGCTTGAAATAACTCTTTAAAGGTAAAGCCAGTCAGGCAAAGTGGGGGAGTCGACATCATTAACTTAGTATAACGATTTGTATATCTGATTAAAACCGAAATTCGCGCTGTAATTCAGCGATAGATTGGGCGCCTGTTTGGGTGCCGGTAATGTCACTGCCCAGGGCATGACCAATAATCGATGCCCAGAAAAAGCCTTTCACTTGGTAAATTTCGTTTTTTTCGGTTTTTTCAACGACTAAAGCGTAATGTTCGTGGGCTTCAATGAGGGTCGCGATTAAATTGCTGACTTTCGCATGTTTTAAATTCTCTATTTCTATACATAAAGTTTTTTCATAAGGGGTCATCACCATTTTGACCGAGATTTCATTTCGTTTAATCCGTCTTTCTTGTATCAGTAGATAAGGTTTTTCACCATGGATATCTTCTGCGGTAATGATTCCCAAGATATGGTCATTTTCATCCATGACAAAGAGCAAATGTTCTTTACCTATTTTCTCAACTAAGAGTGTATCAGTAATATGATCGTCAGCTGAAATGGGGGATGCCTGTGTATGTTCTAAATTAATCATAATACTCAATGCGGGATCATCTGGATGAATCACATCAGGGGATTTCGGCGGATGAGCACATTGGCTTTTGGGTAAGAGAGCAACTGTTGGAATTTTATCGTAAGCTTTAAGCATATTTTTCTCCACGAACAATCTAAATTATACCATATATTTCTTGACAGATATTGCTGGCAACGCTTACTCTTCTTGCACGGATGATTTAAAACAGGAGTGAGTTATGAGATGTCAAAAACTTGCCATTTTTTCCGTGAGTTTGTTATTCAGTTCATTGGTACATGCAGATATCTTTTTTTACACCTTATCCAAAGATAATTGTCAAAACTTGCCTGGGACATGGAATGGCACTGGTTCGGTAAGCGCCTTAGGCGGTATAGTCCACTGCAAATATACCGGTGTGGCGTTAGTTACACCCTCTTCTGACCCTTATTCATTTTCTATGCATGTTGATTTAAATAAGGTTAGCGGTATTTGCCCACAAAAAGAATCTCTTAACTTATCAGGTAGATGTGATAATGGTGTCATTACCTTAAAAACAGATGCGGCTAATTTATCCGGAAATTTAAACGAAATCGGTACGGAAGCTAATTTGTCGGGTACGGTCACATTTAAAGTAACCGGAATCACTGTGACGGCAAATGTGGACGATATGGATCTTCACAAATCTTAACCAAATTAAGATGGGTTTTCCATGCAAATTGTTCAATGCCATAATAAATATTTTCTGGCAATGCTTGTTCTTTTAGTTATTCCTATTTCCGGATTAAGTATTGATATTTATGTGCCCTCATTACCGGCAGTCAGTCATTATTTTGGGGCGGATAAAGCGCTGGCGCAGTTAACGGTGACATCTTACATGATGGGCCTTAGCGTCATGCAAATATTTGGGGGCAGTATCTCTGACAGTTTTGGGCGCCGCAATCCCTTTCTGATCTCGATGTTTATTTATATTGCGGTGACTTTATGGATTCCCTTTGCGCATTCTATTCAAGAATTACTTTGGTTGCGGCTTTTTCAGGGAATGGCGGTTGCGGTGACGGTAGTTCCTATGCGTTCTGTTATTTCAGATTTATTTGAAGGCCGTGAATTTTATAAAATGACTAATTACATGACCATGGCATGGTCGATTGGGCCTATTGTTGCGCCTGCGATCGGTGGGTATTTACAATATTATTTTAATTGGCAAGCGAGTTTTTATTTTCTTTCGATCTACAGCGGCCTCATCTTTTTATTAATGCTGATTTTTTTACCTGAAACAAGCCAACATCGCCATTCTTTTCGGCTAGTACAGATTTTTTTACGTTATAAACAAATTTTGTTTCATAAAGAATATGCGGCTGGATTAATTATTAATGGCATGCTTTATTCTTTTATTGTGTTATTTAGCATTGTGGGGCCTTTTTTAATTCAGACCGTATTGCATTATTCGGCAATTGAATTTGGGCACATTGCGTTGCTGATGGGCTTGGCGTGGTTTTTGGGGATGATAACTAATCGTTTTTTTATCGATGTTCCATTGGCGAAAAAAACCAAACTCTGTTTTTGGATCGTATGGGCGATTATATTGCTTATGTTATGCCTTACTTACTTATTTCCCTTGAATATCTATAACATTGTTATCCCTATTTTTTTCTTGTTATGGGTAGGCAGCATTGTATTTCCTAGTTATTTTGCTCGTAATATGGCACTCTTTCCTCATATATCGGGCAGCGCAAATGCTTTATTTGGTGCATCCGTTTTTTTCATTGCGGGCATTAATTCTGCTTTTGGTACGCTTTTAAAATCAACCAGTGAAATCCCGCTGGCTATCGCTTATTTTGTTATCATTAATATCTGCTTAATCGTTTATTATCTGGATAATTCCAATAGATTAACACCTTGAATTTATTTCTTTTGCCCATATATTTCACAATAAATACTATTTATCACGGAGCCTTATGACAATGACTATCCATCCTCAACAAGAAACTTTACATTTTCAAACTGAAGTCAAACAATTATTACATTTGGTAGTCCATTCACTTTACAGCAATAAAGAAATTTTTTTACGTGAACTCATTTCAAATGCATCAGATGCGGCTGATAAACTTCGTTTCGAAGCATTATCTGATAGTGCATTATATGAAACAGATGCTGAACTTAAAGTATTTTTAAGTGTTGATGAAAAAGCGCGGACGATTACAGTGAGTGATAATGGTATTGGGATGAGCCGCGATGAAGTGATTGAAAATTTAGGAACAATTGCAAAATCAGGCACGCGTGATTTTCTCGCCCAATTAACGGGGGACCAAAAAAAAGATGCGCATTTAATTGGTCAATTTGGAGTAGGATTTTATTCGGCATTTATTATTGCAGATAAAGTCACGGTCACGACAAGGCGTGCAGGATTGACAAAAGAACACGGCGTTCGTTGGGAATCAGATGGGGCGGGTGATTACACGATTGCTAATACAGAAAAAACTACACGCGGTACTGATATTATTTTACATTTAAAAGAAGGGGAAGATGATTTTTTAAATAATTGGCGTTTGCGGACGATCATCACCAAATATTCAGATCATATTAATTTACCAATTTTTATGCATGCATTATCTGAAAAGAAAGAAGAAAATAAGCCCGAATGGGAAATGGTCAATCGCGCAACCGCGCTTTGGACATTACCTAAAAATTCAATTACTGATGAACAATACAAAGAACATTACAAGCATCTTGCTCATGATTTTGAAGATCCCATGCTTTGGGCGCACAACCAAGTGGAAGGCGGAAATTTAGATTATATTAGTTTGCTTTATATTCCATCGCATGCACCATTAGATCTTTGGCAGCGCGAGCGACAACACGGATTGAAGCTTTATGTGCAGCGTGTTTTTATTATGGATCAAGTCGAGCAATTCATCCCATTTTATTTGCGATTTGTGCGCGGTATTGTGGATACGAATGCGTTGCCATTAAATATTTCGCGAGAAATTTTACAAGATAATCCTGTCATTACTAAATTACGTGCAGCATTAGTGAAACGCATTTTAGATATGTTAGATAAATTAGCGAGTGATGATAAAGAAAAATATGCAAAATTCTTTAATCAATTTGGCAATGTTTTAAAAGAGGGGCCGGCTGAAGATTTTTCTAACCGTGAACGTATTGCTAAGTTATTGCGTTTTGCCTCAACTCATACCAATACGAAAGAACCGACTGTTTCTTTAGAAGATTACATGAAGCGCATGAAACCGTCTCAGCAAAAAATTTATTATATAACGGCTGAAAATTTTAATACGGCCAAATCCAGCCCGCATTTAGAAATCTTCCGTAAAAAATCGATTGAAGTGTTATTGCTGCATGATCGAGTCGATGAGTGGTTGATGAGCCATCTCACTGAATTTGAAGGTAAATCATTTCAATCCGTTGCCAAGGGGGATGTCAGTTTAAATGATATAACGAGTGAAGAAGGCAAAAAAGAACAGGAAAAGACTGCGAAAAAAGAAGAATTAAACTCTGAATTCGATGGTTTGATCAAGCACATGAAAGAAGTGTTGGGTGATCTCGTCAAAGAAGTACGTTTATCTAACCGTTTGACAGATTCCCCCGTTTGTTTGGTGACCGATGAGCATGACATGGGCAGCCAGTTGCAGCGTATCTTAAAAGCAGCAGGGCAAGAAATCCCGGAAAGTAAGCCAATTCTTGAATTAAATCCAGAACATACACTCATTTTGAAGCTTAAAAATGAAGCGGATAAAGAGCGGTTTGCCGAATGGGCCCATATTCTCTTTGATCAGGCCGTACTTTCAGAAGGAGGGCAGCTAAAAGACCCCGCTTTATTTGTGGGTAGAATGAATAGGTTACTGCTAGCTAGCGGTTCTTAAGTTATGGATTAATTTAAGATTGTTTTAAGTATTAGCGCTTACACTAATAGTTACGAGAGAGTGGTTAATTAATATTATAAGAGAAAATTTATGAATAATAGAAGCTATGTTCATACCCTATTACCTGGTGAATTAGAGCAATCTAAAAATGATCGCATACGGTCATTTGCGCCTCTTGACTTTCATCTTCTACCCCCAGGAAAGCATGATGCACCGCAAAATGATCTGGTTCGGAATGCGATTCAATTTGATTTTACTCCTGCTGACGACAAGAAAATAATGCAGAGTGACAAGATGATCTCTCGGGATGATGTGCTTAAGGACGATCATGGTCAAGCAGATGCACAGAGAGAACGTTTAGAAGAAAAATTCATTCAATTATCATCATCCAGAACATTAGAAAAATATCATCAAATATGTGTTGCTTATGGACAAGCGTGTCTGTCCATTACTACTAATGCATTTAATTGCTTACTTGGAGATGTAAATAATGCAGCAATGGATAAGATGGCGCTTAAAGGCAAAGACCTTAATCAGGCAGATTTGTTACTTGCGTCAAGAATTGATTTTAAAGGTAACATTTTAGTAGAACAGGATAAATTAATAGCAACGGATGATTATTTTTATATCGTCAAGGTTTTCGATGGCGGGCAACAAAAAATTATTGCGACAGTTAAAGATTCGCCTAGGGTTACCCTTCAATTGCGTGAAATGACGGGACAAGCCTACTGCGATTTGCTTTCTAAAGCAGAGAGAGCAATTGTTCAGAATAAACCCTTACCCTTGTTGCTAAAGGATTCTCTAAAAAATATTCAACAAGCGGTGCGTGAGCAAGTCGATAAAGAAAAAACTGTTTTTCTGTATCAAATAACAAGTATTGAAACGAATAGTTTATTTATGAAAGATGTTATTATGAATGGTGTTTTACCAAACATTCATTCGCCAAAATATAGAGACGAGATTGTATTAGGTCCATTACCAAATGACGAGCTTCAAAAATTAAACCTTAATGAAGGTGATAGAAGAGCGCTCATGGACGCTTATGATAATCATCAAGCTGCGCTTGACTATGAAGTTAACAAAGCTAAAGAAGATCTTAAAGCTAAAAAAGCAGTCGATGAAAAAATTCAAATTTATTCTTCTTGCGTACAAGAATGCTTAAGAGAAATTGAAGAAATTATAATGGCAGAAGAAAATAAAGATCTATATCGTGTTGCAGTAGATAGCTATAATCGTGATCATGGCGGTCAAGAACAGGATTTTAACATTGAACGTATTTTGGAGCGCAATGCTGATTCAAAAGAGTACATCTTAAATGTTTTTAAGGAAGTAAGCGATTCTCAGAAATTACATACAAAAATCGAACGATACAGAGAATTAAAAGCATTATTAGTTATTCTTGAATCAGAAGAAAGTGCTCAGGAAAAAATAGGGAATTTTGCGCTAAGATTTAAAGCCATTCCAGACAAGCATAAAAATGAAGTTGCAAGACTCCTTCAGAAAGAAATGGAACTGTCTCGCTGGTTGGAAACAGTAGAACGCTACTGTGATGGATATATAAAGCGTTGTGCTCAAATAATAGGTATAAATAATATAGATGATCCAAAAGAAAGAAGAGACAAAGCACTAGAAGTGCAGCACGACTTCGACCCAAAAAAAGAAGAAAGCGTCAATCAATTGCATGTAATGCAACAACTCGAGTCAATGTGGTCACTCAGGCTTTCTCTTAGGAAATCGAATAGAACAAGTACGGAAAAAGCGACAGATTTTTGGGAAAAATTTAATAAAAACAAATCTATTTTTGAAAAATCTCGTGATAGCCGTCTAAAATTTTTATTTAACCTTATTAAAGATACTGTTAAAACTATGCTTAGTAAGGGGGTTACGGCAGCGAAGAATTTCTGGAAAGAAAAGCAGCGCGCAAGAAAAGAAGATCCTCTAGCTAAACTAGAATCTATTGCGGAACCACCCCGCAAAAAACAAAGACTAAATTAATTTCTATTGACAACATATGCCGGCTTGGTATCTTTGCCGGCATATGTTTTTATTTCAAAGATACAAAATATATTTTATTAAAAATAAATATGAGGAATTTTTATATGTTTGCACGATTTTTTAATAATCCTAGAACTCAAAGTTATATTGCAAGTTTTGCGGCTGGTTATGCATATGGTCAAGCGGATGGGCTCATGCAATTTACTCTTAATCACCGTGCTGCGGGTCTTTCTTGTCGCGCTTTTTTAATGCTCTTAAGTCTCAACTTCGATCCTGATCATTCTGTCAAATCTGCTGTCTGTTTTGTTTTAGGAAGTTATTTTGGATACATGAGTACTATGAATGCCGCCCCCTCTCAACATCCACAAAGCGGCTTTACGAAGATAAGAAGATAGCATTTGGTACCCCATCTACTTATAATACGGAACCAGTACATTCTTGGAGAAGAATATGCTAATTGGTGTCCCAAAAGAAATAAAAAATCATGAATACCGCGTAGGCCTTGTGCCAAGCAGTGTGCGGGAATTGGTGGCTAATGGCCATCAAGTGATGGTTGAACGGGGGGCAGGTGCTGGCATTGGTATTGATGATTCAGCATTTGAATCAGTGGGCGCAACACTCGTTGATACGCCAGCTGAAATTTTCCAAGTAGTCGACATGATCATCAAAGTCAAAGAGCCGCAGCCTGAAGAATGTAAAATGCTTCGCAAAGGCCAAGTTCTGTTTACCTATTTGCATTTAGCGCCTGATCCTGCTCAAGCGCAATTGCTGCAAGAATCAGGTTGTGTTGCACTTGCTTATGAAACAGTTACTAATAAAAATGGCGGTTTGCCTTTATTGGCGCCCATGAGTGAAGTCGCTGGCCGTATGGCTATTCAAGCGGGCGCTACTAGTCTTGAAGTGAGTCATGGTGGGAGTGGTGTGTTATTAGGTGGTGTGCCGGGTGTTGCGCCTGCAAAAGTAGTTGTTTTAGGCGGTGGAGTCGTTGGCACCAATGCTGTGCGCATGGCGATGGGAATGGGTGCGCATGTTGTTGTTATTGACAGGAATATCGATCGTTTATATCAATTAGATCTCCAATTTGGTTCAAAAATTAATACGATTTATTCAACGACAGATGCTATTGAGCGGTATGTATGCAGTGCTGATCTTGTTGTGGGCGCGGTGTTGGTGCCTGGCGGTTCAGCGCCTAAGTTAGTTAAAAAAGATATGTTGGGGCGTATGCGTCCTGGATCAGTTATGGTCGATGTATCCATTGATCAAGGCGGATGTTTTGAAACTAGTCGTGCAACGACTCATCAAGATCCCACTTATATTGTCGATGGTGTGGTGCATTATTGTGTTTCGAATATGCCGGGCGCAGTTCCTCGTACTTCTACCTTTGCATTAAATAATGCAACGCTACCGTTTATTTTATCGCTTGCAAATTACGGGTACAAACAAGCATTACGCCAAGACCCGCATTTGTTAAATGGATTAAATGTTTATAAAGGTGCTTTAACGCACAAGGCAGTCGCGAGTGCATTGCAGCAAGAATACTCACCGGCTGAAGTGGTGATTGAGAAATAAGGTTGTATTATGCTTAAATGCTTTACTACAAATACTCAAAAAGCAATTCCAATTAAAGTCATAACACCCATTGATTTTCCTGCCTGGCTAAAAAAACAAAATGCCATGACAAAAAATTGGCTGACTTCTTCTGGTTTTCAATTAACAGCAGGCAAATTTTCTTTATTACCCGATGCAGCTGGCAATATTACACAAGTTTTATTTGGCACGGATGATATCAAAAATTTTTGGAGCATCGGCAATTTACCGGTGATTTTACCTGAAGGAAAATATATTTTTGATATTCCCGAAGAATATTATGCACATTATGGCATTGCTTTTGGATTGGGTGCGTATCAATTTACGCGTTATAAAAAACCACTGAAGGGAAGCGCAGAACTTGTATTGCTGAAGAATGATGATTTCTCTTTTATTGAAAATACAGTGGAGTCGATTTATTGGGTACGTGATTTGATTAATACACCAACTGACGATATGGGTCCGACAGAATTTGCGTCAGCAGCAGTTTCATTTGCTAAGCAATATGGTGCGAGTATAAAACAAATTGTGGGCGATGATTTGTTAAAAAAGAATTTTCCGTGTATTCATACCGTCGGGCGTGCAAGTGATGATGAACCAAGATTATTAGATTTACGCTGGGGAAATCCAAAACATCCTAAAGTGACTTTAGTCGGTAAAGGAGTTTGTTTTGATACCGGCGGTCTTGATATTAAACCTTCTTCTTCTATGCTGCTCATGAAAAAAGATATGGCGGGTGCTGCCCATGTGCTTGGACTTGCACGCATGGTGATAGAGGCAACATTACCTATTTCTTTACGTGTGCTGATTCCTGTCGTTGAAAATGCAATATCAGGAAATGCATTTCGTCCGGGTGATATTATTACGAGTCGTAAAGGGATTACCATCGAAATTGGTAATACGGATGCAGAGGGACGTTTAGTGTTAGCAGATGCGTTGACAGAAGCGGTCAGTGAGAAACCTGATTTAGTCATTGATATCTCAACTTTAACGGGAGCTGCGCGCGTTGCGGTAGGCACTGATATATCTCTGATGTTTTCCAATCAAGATGATTTAGCTTTAAATGTCATTCGACATGGCGATCAACAACAAGATCCGATTTGTCGTTTACCCTTGTTTGCAGGCTACCGTGAAGCGCTGAATAGTTCGATTGCAGATATTAATAATGCTGCAATGGATTCTTACGCGGGCGCCATTACGGCGGCACTTTTTTTGAAAGAATTTGTTCCTAATGATATTCCCTGGCTGCATTTTGATATTATGGCGTGGAATTTAAAGTCAAAACCGGGGCACCCGCAGGGTGGAGAGGCAATGGGATTACGTGCTTTGTTTAGTTATTTGCGGGAACGTTATTCGCGACAGAATGGCTGCTAACTATTTAAATCCAATGAAGAGCGTGTGCAACAATACCGAGAGTACTGGCAAATCCAGCAATCATCCAAAAAAATAAATTCCATAAGCGATCATTCATCTTATCGAATCGAGAATCCATTTTTTCATTCATTGATTTCATTTCTTGTCGCGTACTTTCAGTCAAAGTTTTAATATCTTGTTTAATTTCTATTAAACTTGTATCAATATGGCTGATAGTCGTTTCTAATACAGCTATTCGCTCATCGTTCGAACTCATAAACGCCTCTTGCTTTTTGTGCATTTTATTCTTCCTTCTTGATTATATAGTGGTTACTAAAAAAATACGACATTTGCCGTATCATTATGTTTTATAACTTGTTTGATTAAATGAAATTTCAGGAGGGGTTATCAGAAGTGAGGGGGTTTAATCCCAATTAAGAATAATTTTTCCGCTTTGTCCAGAAAGCATAGTATCAAATGCTTTTTGATAATCTGTAAAATGAAATTCATGTGTGATGACAGAGGATATATCAAGACCACTTTGCAGCATGCTAATCATTTTATACCATGTTTCAAACATTTCCCGGCCATAAATTCCTTTTATCTGCAGTCCCTTCATGATGATATGATTCCAATCAATTTGAGTTTCACGCGGTAAAAAACCCAGTAATGCTATTCTCCCCCCATGATTCATATGCGCTAACATTCCGCTGAATGCGGTTGCATTCCCCGACATTTCAAGGCCCACGTCAAATCCTTCGCGCATTTTTAATATATCCATGGCTTCTTTCAAGGAAGTGTGTTCAGTATCAATGGCAAGTGATGCGCCCATTTTTTTGGCTAAGGCTAAACGATAAGGATTGATATCGGTGATGACAATGTGACGCGCACCTACATGTCGCGCAATCTTGATAGCCATGATGCCAACCGGGCCTGCGCCTGTAATCAATACATCTTCGCCCACTAAACTAAATGCAAGTGCGGTATGAACGGCGTTACCTAAGGGATCTAAAATGGAAGCTTTTGTATCAGAAATATCGGGTGGAAGAGGGTAAACATTGACAGCGGGCAACGAAAGATATTCAGCAAAAGAACCTTCGCGCGTGACGCCGACGCTTTCATTTCTACGACAAATATGCCTGCGGCCAGCACGGCAATTGCGGCAGACACCACAAGCAATATGTCCTTCGCCAGATACTCGATCGCCTATTTTAAAGCCTTTGACATCTTGACCGATTTCAACAATTTCTCCCGCAAATTCATGGCCGATAGTGAGCGGAAGTGAAATAGTTCGTTTTGCCCATTCATCCCACTGATAAATATGCAGATCAGTACCGCAGATCGCTGTTTTTTTTATTTTAATTAAAACATCATTATGTCCAATTTTAGGCTTTGGAATATCCAGTAATTGAATGCCGACTTCCGATGTTGTTTTTGTTAATCCTTTCATATCACTCCTAATTGTTTGCCTACTTTGGCAAATGCATGAATTGCTTTATCTAAATCAGACATGGTATGTGCAGCTGACAATTGTGTGCGAATGCGCGCTTGTCCATGCGGCACAACAGGGTAAGAAAAACCTATCACATAGACACCTTCTTTTAATAATTCATCTGCCATGGTTTTTGCTAATTTGGCATCGCCTAACATGACAGGAACAATAGGGTGCTCACCTGGAACTAATTTAAACCTAAGTTTTTCCATGTTTTTTCGGAAATAAGCGGTATTGTCGTGCAAGCGTTTAATGAGATCATGATTTAATTCTAAAAGATCGAGCACTTTGATCGAAGTTGCTGCAACGACGGGTGCAAGCGTATTAGAAAATAAATAAGGTCTTGATCGTTGACGTAACCATTCAACAATTTCTTTTTTACCACTGGTGTAACCGCCTGAGGCACCGCCTAATGCTTTGCCGAGCGTGCCAGTGATAATATCGATCCGGTCCATCACGTTGTGATATTCATGGGTACCGCGGCCATTTTTTCCCATAAAACCGACAGCATGCGAATCATCGACCATGACGAGTGCGTCATATTTTTCTGCAAGATCGCAAATCGCTGGTAAATTGGCAATAATGCCATCCATGGAAAAAACGCCGTCAGTTGCGACCATGCGGTAACGGCATTCTTTGGTTTCTTGTAATTTTTTTTCCAGATCTTGCATGTCGTTATTGTTATAACGAAAGCGCTTGGCTTTGCAAAGGCGTATGCCATCAATAATGCTCGCGTGATTTAAAGCATCGCTGATAATCGCATCGTCGGGTTGAAGTAATGTTTCAAACAAACCGCCGTTTGCATCAAAGCAAGAAGAATATAATATGGTATCTTCCATTTTTAAAAAATCACTTAAGCGGTCTTCTAACGTTTTATGGACAGACTGGGTGCCGCAAATAAAACGCACGGATGACATTCCAAAACCGTAACGTTCGAGTGCTTCTTTGCCGGCGGCAATTAATTCAGGATGATTGGCAAGTCCTAAGTAATTATTCGCACAAAAATTTAAAACTTTTTCACCATCAGTCGTAATGAGTGCTTGTTGTTGTGAGGTGATGACGCGTTCATTTTTATATAAACCGGTTTGTTTGAGCTGATCAATTTCATGAGCCAAATGATCAAGAAAAGTCTGAGTCATATAGGGTTATCTTCCTTTGCTGCGATGCATTTTTTCAGTAGGGCCAGGAATAATTTTAATGCTTTTTTCGCAATGAAGGGCAAACAATCTTAAATCATAGCTGGCTTTATCTTTTAGGATAGCGGGAATTTTCAATGCCACAAAGAATACGCATGCCCATGCTCGCAAATAATCATGATGAGGGATGTTGATTTTTGTAATTTTATTAAAAATAGGGCGCAAGGCCTTATGGCGTGGGAGTAGTGGTTGCAACGCTTTAAGAAGTTCTTTTTTCAATAAAAGAGACATAAGTCTACCTTCTATTTTTATTTTATCTGTTACCATCCATGGCAGACAATTCTTTTTTTAAGAATACTGTACACGTTTCTCTTAATCAATATAATAGCAAAAAATCCTTTGAAAAATATTAAGAGGTGAGTCTTGAGCTCTATCATTTCCCCGCGTTTACGCTGGGCCTGCCGGCGCGGCATGCTGGAACTAGATGTTTTATTAGGCAATTTCTTAGAAGAAGCCTATAGTCATTTATCTCCTGCCGATCAAGCTGTGTTTGTTAAATTACTAGACTCTGAAGATCAAGAACTCTTTATGTGGTTGACCGGTAAAGAAATAGCGCCCAATCCTACATTTGCCATTATGATAGAGAAGATCCGCCATCATGCAAAAATTCGAAAGCAAAATTCATCTTTCTAAGCAATATTTATTACTCTATCTTACAGTAGTGCTTGGCAGTGTAATGATTATTATTTATTTGCCATTGAATGGATGGCTAAAGTGTTTTTTAATGAGTATGACCATGGGCTATGGCGTTTTTATTTTTTGGAAGCATCATGAGTGGCAAGCCATTTTACATACCGAGGAAGGGTGGGCCATACGTCATAAAAATGAGATATGGCCGATTGAAGTAAGGGGAGAAAGTACGGTTACTTTTTGGGTATCTGTAATTTGTTTTACCATCCCAGAAAAAAACCTGAAGCGGTCTTGTGTTATTTTTAATGATGCTCTAGAAAAAGACCATTATCGGCAATTGCTGGTGAGATTGCGGAATTTTTGTTAATATTCCCGGCCTTATTGTTTTTTGGAACACGCATGCAGCTTATTCGTAACTTTTCTATTATTGCCCATATTGACCATGGTAAATCTACCTTGGCTGACCGTTTGATTCAATTATGTGGTGGCTTAAGTGAGCGCGAAATGTCTGAGCAAGTCTTAGACTCTATGGATCTTGAGCGTGAGCGCGGCATTACGATTAAAGCGCACAGCGTGACTTTGCATTACCGGGCCAAAGATGGGGAAACTTATCAGCTTAATTTTATCGATACGCCTGGCCATGTGGATTTTTCTTATGAAGTCTCTCGGTCTTTAGCGGCATGTGAGGGCGCATTATTGGTAGTCGATGCGGGTCAAGGGGTCGAAGCACAAACCTTAGCGGTCTGTTATACGGCCATTGAGCAAGGTCTTCATGTACTGCCAGTGCTGAATAAAATTGATTTGCCGCAAGCGGATCCTGACCGTGTGATCCATGAAATTGAAGAAATCATCGGGATTCCAGCGCAAGATGCAGTTCGCGTTAGCGCTAAAATGGGCATTGGCATTGAAGAATTATTGGAACGATTAATTGCGGACATTCCACCGCCTGAGGGTGACCCCCATGCTCCTTTGCAAGCGCTTATTATTGATTCTTGGTTTGATAGTTATTTAGGGGTCGTATCGCTCGTGCGTGTTAAAAATGGCACACTTAAATTAGGTGAAAAAATGCGAACGATGTCAACAGGCAAATCTCATGAAGTGAATGGTATCGGAGTTTTTACCCCTAAACGGGTTGCAACCAACGTGTTAAGCGCAGGCGAAGTCGGTTATGTGGTGGCTGGGATTAAAGATATTAATGCAGCACCCGTCGGGGATACTTTAACGCACGCGAATAAACCAGCATCAAGCATGTTGCCTGGGTTTAAAAAAATTAAACCGCAAGTCTATGCAGGATTATTCCCTGTACATTCAGATGATTTTCCTGCATTCCGCGATGCATTAGGTAAACTTTGTTTAAATGATGCAGCTTTATTTTATGAACCGGAATCTTCCGAAGCATTAGGTTTTGGTTTTCGCTGCGGATTTTTAGGCATGCTGCACATGGAAATTGTGCAAGAACGTCTTGAGCGCGAATATAATTTGGACTTGATTACTACTGCGCCGACTGTCGTCTATGAAGTGGTGAATACGCAAGGCGAAACACTGCATATTGATAATCCCGCTAAATTACCGCCATTAAATTATATTGAAGAAATTCGCGAACCGATTGCCAAAGTCAATATTTTAGTTCCGCAAATTTATTTAGGCAGTGTCATCACGCTGTGTGTGGAGCGGCGCGGCTTGCAAAAAAATTTATTGTATTTAGGGAACCAAGTATCGCTCACTTATGAAATTCCGTTGGCTGAAATTGTATTAGATTTTTTTGACCGCTTAAAATCCGTCAGCCGCGGTTATGCGTCACTTGATTATAGCTTTTCTTATTTTCAAACGGCAGATCTTGTCAAATTAGATTTATTAATTAACGGCGATAAAGTCGATGCACTTGCTTTAATTATTCATCGGGAACAAGCACAATATAAGGGCCGGCAGTTAACTGAAAAAATGCAAGAGTTGATTCCGCGGCAGATGTTTGATGTTGCAATCCAAGCAGCCATTGGCGCGCATGTGATTGCTCGCACTACAGTCAAAGCATTACGTAAAAATGTATTGGCTAAATGTTATGGCGGTGATGTTTCGCGCAAACGTAAATTGTTAGAGAAGCAAAAAGAAGGAAAAAAACGGATGAAACAAGTCGGAAATGTTGAAATTCCTCAAGAAGCATTTTTGGCTATATTAAAGGTAGATAAAAAATGAATTTTAATTTTGAATTGATTCTCTTTTATGCGCTGCTCGTCTGCGGTGTAATTGCTCTATTTGATATTCTTTTTTTAGCAAAAAAACGCGGGGTTAAAAAGCAGCCGATTGTCATTGAATATGCGCGCTCTTTTTTTCCTATTTTACTGATTGTTTTTTTATTGCGATCTTTTTTATATGAACCTTTTCGTATTCCAAGCGGCTCGCTCGAGCCTACTTTATTGATCGGCGATTTTATTTTGGTGAATAAATTTGATTATGGCATCCGTTTGCCGGTGATACATAAAAAAATCTATCCCGTAGGTGATTTAAAGCATGGAGACATTATTGTATTCCGTTTTCCTCCTAAACCATCGATTGATTATATTAAAAGAGTTGTTGGGCTACCGGGCGACCGCATTAGCTATGTTAATAAAGTGTTGTATGTGAATGGCAAAGAAGCGCCGCAAATCTTTCAAAAAAATACGACAGATCAAAGTGAAGATGGATCTACTTGGAATGTGGTGCAAAAACAAGAAAATTTATTGGGCGTGCAGCATAGCATTTATCAAATTCCGGATAGACTCGGTGATGACTTTAAAGATCTTGTTGTACCTCCCGGCATGTATTTTGCGATGGGTGATAATCGAGATGACAGCGCAGACAGCCGCTACTGGGGGTTTGTACCGGATGCAAACATCATCGGTAAAGCGAGTGTCATTTGGATGAGTTGGGATAGTAATGCTGATTTTTTACATAAAATACGATGGAATAGAATAGGGTCTCTGATTCATTAGTGGAAAAAGTATGAGTGAAGAATTGTCCAGAAAATTAGGTTATCATTTTAATGATGCGCAATTATTAACGATGGCGTTGACCCATCGGAGTATGAATGAAAACAATAACGAGCGGTTAGAATTTTTAGGTGATTCAATTGTTAATTTTGTAATTGCGGAAGCATTATACCAGCAATTTCCTCATGCCCAAGAAGGTCATTTAAGCCGTTTTCGCGCGACCTTAATTAATCGTGAAACATTGGGCGCATTAGGCCGTCAATTTGAATTGGGTAATTATTTACATCTTGGAATGGGTGAATTAAAAAGCGGCGGAGCAGAACGCAGCTCTATTTTGTCATGTGCAATGGAAGCGATTATAGGCGCAATTTATTTAGACGGTGGTTTTAGTGCGGTGCGGGAGGCACTTTTACGCTGGTACCAGCCTTTGCTTGCATCACTTGATTATACGACTAACCATAAAGATCCGAAGACGCAATTACAAGAATATTTACAAAGGCATCACTTACCGTTGCCTCTTTATACCGTAGAAATGGTTGAAGGCGAGGCGCATCAACAAATATTTGTAGTTAGCTGCACTGTTCGGGATAAAAAAATAACGGGCAAAGGTACAAGTCGAAGGCGTGCAGAACAAGAGGCTGCTGAACATATGTTAGAGATCATTAAAAAGTGAGTACTATGACTAAATGTGGTTATGTTGCGATTATTGGACGTCCTAATGTAGGGAAATCTACCCTGTTAAATACCTTGATCGGTCAAAAAATTAGTATTATTTCTTCAAAGCCACAAACGACACGCCAACAAATTTTAGGCATTCAAACGATTCAATCGGTGCAGATTATTTATATCGATACACCCGGATTGCATCATGCAGGAAAACGCGCGATCAATCGTTATATGAATCGGTTGGCGAGCGCAGTCATTCCAGATGCTAACGCCGTTCTTTTTATGATTGAAGCAACTCGTTTTCACGAAGAAGATGAAAGAATATTGCAGCAAATCAGCAATTATTCTGTGCCGGTGATATTGGTGATTAATAAAATAGATAAACTCAAAGATAAAAAATTGATTTTACCCTTGATTGAACAATATAAAGAAAAATTTAATTTTTTACATATCGTCCCTATTTCAGCAGAGCGTGCAGAAAATATTGATTCTTTGCAAAAAACATTAATTTCTTTAATGCCAGAGGGCCCTTATTTATTTCCAGAAGAACAAATTACGGATAAAGATTTATCGTTTCAAGCAGCAGAAATTATTCGTGAAAAATTAATTCGTTTAACGGGGCAGGAATTACCTTACAGTACGACAGTCGTTGTTGAATCGATCAAAGAACAAAACAATTTATTGAATATTAATGCGGTAATTTGGGTCGAGCGTGAAGGGCAAAAACCGATTGTAATTGGTAAAGCAGGTGAACGGTTAAAAAAAATTGGGACAGCTGCGCGAAAAGAAATAGTAAAATTGATCGGTAAAAAAATATTTTTACGGTTATGGGTAAAAGTAAAAAGTGATTGGACAGATGATGAGCGTGCGCTGGGTAGTTTGGGTTTGAAATAAGCGGCTTACCGTCCCTACGTACCGCGCTTTATGCGCGGTACCCAGAAACCCTGGATGCCGCGAACAAGTCGC
>CAZUQP010000008.1:0-38203 GCA_964622455.1 uncultured Coxiellaceae bacterium | reverse complement strand
ATGCCAAGTTTTTGTGCTTTAAAGGCCAACGGCCTGAAACCCATTTAGCCCAGGGGTAGGCGCGTTTTTTGCGCCGTAACCCTGGGTATTTAATTCACAATCTATCAAAGCGCTGTAAGCGCGAAACATTTTAATCCTATACATACTCTTCAAACGCGAATTCCGGATAAGCTTTCGCGATAGCGTTCTGTCATGCCAGCCGCGCGTTTTTTGCGCGAGGTGGCATCCAGGGTGCTGAACTTAAGCGAAAAACTGGATGCCAGCTTTCGCTGGCATGACATAAATAGATATTTTTCCTTATCCGGAATTCGCGTTTCAAAATATGAAACAACATGCCGAATTAAAAATTTTCTAAACTCATCTTGAAAGTTTTGTTGTCGGTGATGACTGATGGTGCGCTTACAGCGCTGGGTGGTGAGTACGATTAACACCCAGGGTTACGGCGCAAAAAGCGCGCCTAACCCTGGGCTAAATGGGTTTCAGGCCGTTGGCCTTTAAAGCACAAAAACTTGGCATGATAAATAAGAATGATAGCAATTATGGAGCTTTCCTTCTCTGCGTTTCAAGAATCGTGTTTTTAAGAGTATCAGGTAATTCTCTGGGTCGGTAATTTTTTCCCTTAGACGAAGAAAAAAAACTATATTCCTCGAGCGCTCGGCGTAATATGAAATCTACCGTCTCTAAAGAACCCGCCAATCTTTTGGTAAAAATCCCCCAACAAGAAGAGCGAGGTTTGTCAGGGTGAACCACATCATTGGCTGGTCGAACAACAGGAAATGCGGGGCGTTCCTTTTTCTTTGGTAATGATTTTTTGGATTTTGCGGGTTTTTGTTTTTCTTTTTTTGTTTCTGCAGGTTGTGAAATTTCTTCATTGCATTCTAACAACATAAATTTATTTGGTAAGAGTGGAGGCGTTGCGGATATTTTTGTTGTTTGCCTTGCCGGTTTTATAGCTGGTCTTGTATTTATTGTGTGCCGATGGTTTTTTGAAGCAGGAATCAAAATAGATGAATCATCTGAGCTATTTAATCTATCTGATGATGTTGTTCTGGATAGATTTACGTGAGAATCAGAAATTTTCAATTCTGTCTTGAATTCATCTTTTTTATCTTCCTTAGCATCTGATGTGATTGTCATCACATTAGAATGCCAATTCTTACCCCCTGTAGCGGGATGAAGTTTTTCAAATCGCCCGCCACCCACTTTTCTTGCTGTTTCTTGAAGTTTCCTAGCTTGGTAGAAATCCTTTTGATTTTTGCCTTTTTGTGACCATGCTGGCGCATAAGTAGGGTCTATTTTGATAGCTTCATTTGAATGATATGTAGCTTTTTCTCGATCAGTTGTCTCATATGCTAAGTGAAGAAAAAAATGGGTGCACGCCAGTTGGTGTTTTGTCGGTGATGTGTCATTGGAGTTTAAATTTTCAGTATGCTGTAACATGTTTTCTAGTAGATGAGCTACTTCTCGATGCTGGCCTTCATCAAGTAATACTGTCGCTAGAGAATTATAAGCTTCCCACAGGCAATCCCCTTTTGTTTTGGCTGAAGCAGCAGAAGATATGATGTCTCTATAAACTTTTTCTGCTTCCGCACTATTTTTTGATTGATGATATGCATGAGCTATCGTTAATTGGATGGGATATTTTAGATGAGGAAGGGTAGATGACAACTCTTTTAGTTCTTTAATTTGCTGACTAAGATCTGCCCCACGTGTTGAACAACGTATAAAGGCTTTTAAGAGGTTAACTCGTCTTTCGGGACGTTTTTCGATCTTCAATAGATCGATTGCAGCCTCCAACCCTTCTTTTCTATTATCAAGTTTCATTGCTATATTAAGTCGAGAGTCAAGGGTGAAAAACTTATTTGGGTATTTTCTTTTTAGTGTATTGAAAGCGTTTTGCATGTTTTCGAGCTCATTTTGATAAAAATAAACATCGATCAGATGGCCTAATACGTCCTTTTCATAGGGGGAGTTTTTCCTGATTGCAAGGAAATATTCTCTTGCTGACTTTAAATCCTCGATTTTTTTTTCTGAGGCATATCTTTTTTTATAGAGAATTGCGAGATTAAATGCTAATAGGTCACGATCCGCATCATCACGGCAAGCGCCTTCAGTCCTTTCTACTGTTTTCAAGTGCTTAATTGCACCATCAACATCCCCTCGATATTTCATGCATTGTGCTAAATTTGTCGCTGTTCTTATAGATATTCTTGAGCGATCTCTTTTTTGCACTTCAGAATAAAGATTAAAAGCTGTTTCATAATTTTTCGATTTTTTAGCTGATTCAGCTTTTTCTAATAGTTCTCTAGTGGATAGATCTTGAAATCGGATAGATGACATAGCGATGCCCATTCGTTTATTAAAATAGGCTAAATAATAAACAAATTGTTTAATAATGTCAAAATAATATATTTTTTGTTTGTAGATGATTTAAGAGTTCTTCTTGCTTTAACACGATTTGAGGTAGTTCTTCGCGTAAATATTTAAGCGTGACGTTTCCTGTTGCTAACTCTTGTTCGCCTAAAATTAATGCCATTAAAGCACCACTTTTATCCGCTTTTTTAAATTGATTTTTTAAACTGCCATTGCCGCAATGCATTAATATTTGCAAATAAGGAAATGCATCACGAAGTCGATCCGCTAAAATAAAGGCTTGTTGCAGAGCAGGTTTGCCATCTGAAATGAAATAAATATGCGGTGCGTAAGAAGCAGTTTGTTTTTGGATTTGTTGTACCAATAAAATAATTCGATCAAGGCCAATCCCAAATCCTAAAGCGGGTGTTGCTTTTCCGCCTAATTGTTCAACCAAATTATCATAACGGCCGCCAGAACAAACAGCACCTTGGGCACCCAATTCTTTTGTTTCCCATTCAAAGACTGTTTTAGTGTAATAATCTAATCCGCGCACTAATCCTGGATTGATGACAAACGAGATGCCTGCATGCGTTAAATAAGTTTGTAATTCATTAAAATCATTTTGTGATTCTTGATCAAGATAAGCAGTCAATTTAGGAGCTTCCCGCAATATTTCTTGGATGATAGGATTTTTGCTGTCTAAAATGCGTAACGGATTAGTGGTTAAGCGGCGCTTACTGTCTTCATCTAATTGATCTTCATAACGTGATAAATACTCGACTAATTGTTCGCGATATTTTAAACGTGATTGCGTATCTCCTAAGGAATTCAATTGCAGGGTGACATAAGGTTTTAGCCCTAGTTTTTCCAGAATTTTTGCGGATAATAAAATGAGTTCAGCATCAATATCAGGCGTTGCAATGCCAAAGACTTCAGCGCCGCATTGATAAAATTGACGGTAACGACCTTTTTGCGGGCGTTCATGACGAAAATAAGGACCCATGTACCACAACCGCTGAATTTGATTGTAAAGTAATCCATGTTCAATGCCCGCGCGTACACAGCACGCCGTTCCTTCTGGACGCAAAGTCAAACTATCGTTATTGCGGTCAAGAAAGGTATACATTTCTTTTTCGACAATATCGGTTGCCTCACCAATCGAACGTTTAAATAATTCTGTTTTTTCAAGAATGGGGAAACGAATTTCTTGATAGCCGTAACTATGCAGTACTTCCCGTAAAATAGTTTCTACGGACTGCCAGATAAGAACATCTGCCGGCAAAATATCATTCATGCCGCGAATTGCTTGAATAGGATTCACCACGTGTTATTTACCTTAAAATTTTATTTATAAGCCAGGTTCAGGCAATGCCATGATAACCTTTTCTCCGCTTCTCGTATCCAAGGTTTTATTTTGGGTAGCAGGGTTTTTAGCAGGCGTATCGGTTGGGCTAGGAGGCAATGTATTATTGAGCGCAGGCAAAGGTGTTGTCGCGGCAAGAGGCGGTGAGGGCGGTGTGTTAGCGGCAGTTCCCGCTGGTGTTCCAGCGGCTGTAGGTAAAGCAGTATCCACAGTCGGTTGAGTAGTAGCCACGGGTGCTGGCATTTGAGCTGGAATAGCCCCTTTTACTTCCGGTTGCGATGCTGCCGGAGGCGTTGTTATTGGGGATACGGTAACGGCTGCAGGTAAAGGATTATTAACGGGAGCAGCTGTTGGCGGGGGTGCCGCTTGCGTTAAGGGTTGTGCTACATTGTTTGTTAGCGGGGTTGTTGTATAACGGCCGTGGGAATTCCACCACATCCCGACCAATACGGCTAAAATTAATACGATAAATGAAGTGCTCCAGCCAGTATAACTATCATTTTTTTCCAAGGGCATGACATTTAACAGGGGTGTAATGGGCGCATCCGCCTTTAAATCAAGATTTGCTTCAAGTAATGCAGTGCTGACTTCATTTTCAGTGAGATTCAATAAACGTGCATAAGACTTCAAATAACCGCGCATGAAGGTTGCAGGCGGTGCGTTACGAAAGTCTTCTGTTTCAAGGAGTTGAATGATATTAGTGCTTAAATGCAGGCGAATGGCTGCTTCTTTTTGCGACAATTGCATTTGTTCACGCGCTTCTTTAAGCCGCATGCCGAAACCGCTCACTGATTTTTGGGTCGTTGCATCCATCACGGTAGTTTAATATCCATAATTAATCATATCTTATTAAGGTAAAATAATTATGCTGGTTAGACAATAGTTATATGACAAAAAACTCTGAATTCTCTACATTCAGAGCGCCAAGGGACGGTAATTTTAGCCGTGCGCTGCGTTTTGTTCGATCTTTAACTTCTCCAACCAGCTGGCCGCAGGCTGCATCAATGGCATCCCCGCGTGTTTTACGGGTAATAGCGTTAATTCCTGCCCGCATTAATGTTTCACGGAAACGGTCAATCGTGGGTTGATCAGAGCGTTTATAAGCGGTATTTGGAAATGGATTAAAGGGGATTAAATTGACTTTTGCGCGCACCCCTTTTAATAAACGAATTAATTGCTGTGCGTGCTGATCAGAATCATTAATGCCAGCCAGCATGACGTATTCCATTGTCACATAACGGCGTTTATCTTCTTTAAAATATTCTTTACATGCAGTCATTAATTCTTTTAACGGATATTTTTTATTAAGCGGCACTAGCACATTGCGTAATTCATCCGTCGGTGCATGCAGTGAAACAGCGAGGGCTACATCACTCACTTTGCGCAATTCATACATAGCAGGGATAACGCCCGCGGTGCTTAGCGTGACACGCCGTTTAGAAAGTCCGTAGCCAAAATCATCCAGCATAATATTCATTGCATTAACAACATTTTCAAAATTAAGCAGAGGTTCTCCCATGCCCATCATGACAACATTTGTGACGGCATGATCGTGTAACCCTTGTTGTTTTGATAAGCTGCGTACAGCAATAAAGAGTTGTCCGATAATTTCATGTGCCGTGAGATTACGATTAAATCCTTGTTTGCCTGTCGAACAGAAATCACAATTTAAAGTGCAGCCGACTTGAGAAGACACACACAAAGTACCGCGTGTTTTTTCTGGAATAAATACAGTTTCAATGCAATTGCCGTCTGCTAAACGCAATACCCATTTATGCGTACCGTCAAGTGAGGTATTTTCATACGCGATTTCAGGCGGCAGAATTTCTGCGATCGCAGAAATTTTTTCGCGTAATGCTTTACTGATATTACTCATCGCATGAATATCGCGTACACCTTGAAAATGAATCCATTTTAAAATTTGTGTCGCGCGATACGGTTTTTCACCTAACGACATACAAAATGCTTCCATTTCTTTGCGAGAAAGGCCGAGCAAGTTGATTTTATTGGTTGGGATGAGTGCGTTCATGCGCGCTCTGTTGTTTTGACATAAGTGACAATTTCATCAGGACGAAAGAAAAAAGCAATTTCTTCTTTTGCAGTGTCTAGGGCATCTGAACCGTGTACTGCATTATGATCAATGGATTCTGCAAAATCCGCACGAATGGTGCCGGCTTTCGCTTCTTTAGGGTTAGTGGCACCCATGATTTCTCGATTGAGTGTAATCGCATTCTTGCCTTCGAGCACTTGGACGAGCACAGGGCCTGAGCTCATGAAGTTAACGAGCGCTTTATAAAAAGGGCGTTCACTATGCACAGCATAAAATTCTTTGGCTTGTTTTTCCGTTAAATGCATCATTTTAGCGGCAACAATTTGTAAGCCTGCTTTTTCAAAACGGCGATTAATTTCACCAATCAAGCGCTTAGCAACAGCGTCTGGTTTGATGATCGATAAGGTTCTTTCAATAGACATAGCGCCTCCAAGATTAAGGAGGCGAATTATATCCCGGATGATGATTACGTGGAAGGCTCTCTGCTATTTAGGTTTTGGCGGCGGTGGGGGTGGTGTCCCTTGCTTTTCTTTTTCGTCAGAACCTTGTGTAGCACTCTGTACGCTCTCCCTATCTTGAATGCTGTCTCCGGAGTTATCTGAAACGTTACTAATAGCCAGTGAAGAGGCTTTTGAGCCTTTTGTTCTTTTGAGTGGAAACAACGTTAGTGTGGGAGCTGCTCGGCTTTCTATGCCTTCTTTACTTGGACTTTTTTTCAGTCGTTCAACATCGATATCATCCTTGCTTGTTGTTCGTGGTATTCTTTTTTCTTCATCCATCTTAGCCGGCGCAGAAATAGGTTCCTCAGCGCTTTTACCAAAGAAAATAATCTTGGCATTTTTAATTATCTCAATTCCTGTTGCATAGAGTGCTTTTTTAATAGCCTCATATAAACCGGCGAGAAAATTTTTTGCATGAAATCCGCCAGAACTATCAGTTAGAATAATTTTGTTCTCGGCAGTGCGTCTAATGGTGCCTGCTGCGTGTACAAAAAAACTGGCCGCATTTTCTTTAATATAGGCTATAATCTCGAGCCTTATTTTCGCAATGATGGGTTGATCCTTCTTCGATAATCTATACCGTATTTCATTATTTTCTCCGCGGGGTAAAAATTTCTGAATGCGATTTTTTAAGTTCTCAGCATGTTTCTCATCTAATAGACCAAACAAGTGAGAGTTTTCAACAATAATAAATTTAGGTTTTTCTCCTTTAGATACAGGAGGAATAACGAATGAATAATCTTTGTTAGGTGCTAATAATTGCGGTTTTTCTTCCTGGGCTTCTTTTGCTTCCCGTGCATCATCAGAGTACTGATAGGCACGAATGAGTTCACCGTTTTCATTGAGCGTATAACATGCGATACGTTTCATTGTCATGAGTTGCACAATGGTTGTACTTATCTGGGAATCACTTAGTACATCTAACCACGATTGTGAGGTTTCTGTATCAAAAGGGATGCGGACGAAATTTGTTTCCTCATCAATAGTAGTAGACGGTTGTTTCGATTCTTCAGAAGAACGTGCATCAGCCATGCCGGCATCCCCACTGACTTGTGTACTTATATTGTATAATGCTTTGCCAGTCTAGGACTGTATCTTTTTCTGCCAATACTTAGCCTTATCAATCAATTCTTTTTCATCTAAAGTAGTTAATTTGCGGTTTTTTAAGAGTTGTTTGCCAGCGACCCATACATCTGTTATTTGATGACGGCTTGCTGCATAGACAATTTGTGAAGCGGGGTGATAAAGAGGCAGCGTTTCAATGTCTTCAAGATGAATGACGGCAAAGTCTGCTGCTTTGCCTACTTGAATCGAGCCTGTGATGTGATCAATACCTAATGCTTTGGCGCCATTCAGTGTTGCAAGTTGAAGTGCGCTTGCTGCATTTAATGCTTCAGGATTTTTGGTAGATAATTTGGCGAGGAATGCTGCAGAGCGCATTTCACCCAGCATGTTTAAGTCGTTGTTACTCGCAGCACCATCGGTGCCCAACGCTACATTGATTCCAATCGATTGCAATTGCGTGATAGGACAAATGCCGCTCGCCAATTTCATATTCGATTCGGGACAATGCACTACATTGGGTTTTGTTTTTTCTAAAATAATGAGATCCTCATCATTTATCTGAGTCATATGAATCGCAATCAAATGCGGTGATAATAAACCTAACTCATGTAAACGTTTGATTGGGCGTTTACCGATTTCGGCGAGGGATTGATTCACTTCATCTGCAGTCTCATGCAAATGTAAATTAATTTTTAAATCGTGAATTTCAGCCAATTCTTTGATGCGTAACATGGATTCATCTGACACTGTGTAAGGGGCGTGAGGTGCGAATGTTGCTTTGATGTGCGAATGGTTTTTATATTGCTCTAAAAATTCAAGGCCACGCGTAAAATATTCATCCGTTGTTTTTGCCCAATTCGTTGGAAATTCAATAACGGTGATACCAATATTCGCGCGTATACCTGCAATTTCCGCGGCTTTTGCGGTTGCTTCTAAATAAAAATACATGTCATTAAAACAGGTGGTGCCGCTTCGAATCATTTCAGCCATCGCAAAAAGGGAAGCATCATACACAAATTCATCACTCACCCATTTTTTTTCTGCGGGCCAAATATGATTATTTAACCAATTCATCAACGCTAAATCATCGGCCAATCCGCGAAAATAATTCATGGCAAGATGAGTGTGAGTATTAATGAGCCCTGGTATGAGAGCGTGCCCAGAGTATTGTTCAGTGTGCTTTGCTGTGTAATGCAGAGCGATATCTTTGCTGGGATGAATTGCTTGAATAATACCATTTTTTATAGCGAGTGCGTGGTTTTCTAAGATTTTGGTTTCCGCCAAAATCCATTTAGCGTGAATAATGTGGTCTATATTTTCCATAAAAGGGTCTTATAAAGAGAATTCGTTATGATAGTGAATTTAAAGATTATTTGAAAGTAAAAATCTAAAAGGTTGACAATGCAGGTAGATAAGGTTGACAATATAATGGGTTAAGGTTGACAAAAGCGGACTTCATTTAAAATAACTTTCTTATCATAAATATCTTCTTTACTATCTCCTGTCATCGTAAAGCCTATGCTTTCATAAAATTTTCTCGCAAGGTTATTTTCTTTTAATACCCAAAGAATGGCGTAACGACAGCCCATGTTTTCTAATTCAGATAATACTTTATTGCATAATTGTGTTCCCACACCTTGATGCCATATGGCAGGGTTCAGATAAATTGCACTAATTTCACCGCAAATATTTGAATCGGTGTCTGCATCACGAGAAGGACCAAAACTTGCAAAACCAAGGAGGACGTTCTCTTTTTCAAGGACTAATATTTTTATTTTTTGATGAATGAGATTTCGCCATTGTAATTCTCGTTCACTTACCGAAAGATTATTCAGTAATGTATCTGGAATATAGCCACGATATATTTTTTGCCACGAAGCCACATGAATGGCTGCAATTGCGCGGGCATCTTGATCTGTGGCTAATCGTATGATGATCGATGGTTTATTCAAGCAAATATAACCTGCAATTTTTTCCCGAGAAAATGTGCGGCTTTTACAAGAGTATTCAGTGTTATTGATGTATTAGTGGGATCCAATAACCTATCCAATGCAGAACGGCTCGTATGCATCTTACTGGCCATTTCTGTTTTGCTAATGTGTGTTTTTTTCATAGTTTTCTTGAGTTCATAAGCGATGACTCTTTTGATTGCAATTGCTTCTGCTTCATCTAATAAGCCTTCTTCTTCAAGAAAACTATCAAAGCGTGAACCTTTATGTTTATTTGTCATAGATTTTGTATTTATCACTTATATACAGTGAGTGTACCATATTTGGTACAAATTGCAAGTATGAATGTTAGGTGCTTGATTCGATATGTAAAAACATGTTAAATCAATCAATAGTTGGCTAACATAATGAATTATTTTTATTTTCTTTAAAAAAACCTTTTAAAGCTTGTCAAGCGGGATATAGAGATACACTAATAAGGACGCAAGACGTGATTAAAAAATTCTATCGTTTTTCTCCGAAACGGGTTGCATTTCTTGGTATTGCATTACTTTCGTTTGTTACCCCGTGATCAAAGAATCTAAAGTTACATCTCAAATTCCTGAGTTAGATTGGCAAAGTATGGTGTTATTGGCATTGACGATGGGTGGTATCGTATTAAGTTTAATTCGTAGTGAAGCGTACGGTTGGCACGATTCTCTCACTTTATTTTATGTAGTGATTGCTATCATTGCTGCTGTTTTTTTAATTAAAGTTGAACGTAAACAAAAAAATCCATTGATTGAATTTGCTGATTTTTCTCAATTACTTTTTTGTGCAGGCGCTATGCTTTGTTTTTTGTCGGGCGTATTAAGTGCTGTCGCATTATTTTTTGACCCATTGTATTTAGAAATTATTCGTGACCAATCGCCAGAAGTATCCGGCTTGATATTATTTGCAATTCCAATAGCTGTTTTTGTGACTGCTTTTATAGTGGGATGGTTAATTTCTTCCTTAGGAATTATACCGACTATTTTAGTAGGACTTTCTATGGCGTGCTTGGCGAGTTTATTACAAATCTTTTTTACGAACATGATTTCTGTATCGTATGTCATCGTTGCTTTTGTTTGTCTTGGCGCTACTTGGGCGATGGGTAATACGGTTTCTATTATTGCAGCACAACAAGCAGTGAGCCCAGGGCGGGCGAGTGTAGCAACTGGCACGGTGGTTACGATGTTTAATGTGGGAGGCTCTATTGGATTAGCTATAGCGGTGGTTATTTATCATGCGGTGGCATTTTCATCGTTGACACATATATTTCAGTCGTCTGCAACAAAGCTGAATACGGCACAGTTTGACCAAGTAGCAGGATTAATTATTAATCCCGCTCATTCACTTGAAGCACCATTAGGTGGTGTTATTCATTATCTTTTTAGAGAAGCGTTTATGGATGGTTTTTCAGGCGTGATGTGGTTTTTATTGATAATATCCAGCGGCATTTTCTTGAGTATACTCATTTGGAAACTGAGGATAGCGAAGAGAAGCCGCCTCTTTTAATTGGTTGTTTTTAGACCAGATTCTTGTGACGTTCTTATAACAAATCTTGCGACATAGTTACGACATATCTTGCGACAATCTTGTGACATTGATAAAATATACACAATTGGAGCATATATTAATGTTTAAACCAAAATTTACAATCACTAATTCAATCGCGAATACGCTAACCACAATAGAGCGTGCTAGAGGATTTTTAGAAGCCGCCACTCTTTCTGATGAGTGGGTCGCCAAGATGCAAAACAAGGCGTTGATATTAGAAGCGCATCACACGACGCATATCGAAGGTACAGAGCTTACTTTGGAACAATCAGAGCAACTATGGGCAGGCCAGCATCTTGCAGCAGTTAATCCCGACGATACAAAGGAATTATTAAACTACCGACAGGCATTCGACTTGGTAGCGGGATACGTGGGCGATGGCGAACCCATTACCGAAGGATTGATCAGAGAGATTCACAAACGTCTGGTAGATGGAGTGCGGGGCAATGCTGCCGCATCTGGCGATTATCGTAAAATCCAAAATTATGTTGTGAATTCTAAAACGAAAGATATTATTTACACACCTCCAGCGGCTTTCGAAGTGTCACAGATGATGCATGAATTGATAGACTGGATAAATCACGAAGCAGAAATACATCCCGTTTTAATATCGGGCATTGCACAATTTCAACTTGTGCACATCCACCCATTTTTAGATGGTAATGGCAGAACCGCGCGGTTGTTATCAACACTTTGTCTTTATCAGCGCGGATATGACTTTAAAAAACTATTTACTATTAGTGAATATTACGATCGCAATAGAACTGATTATTATCAGGCAATTCAAAGTGTGCGGAAGCTCGATATGGATATGACCGGATGGGTTGAATACTTTGTTCAAGGATTATCAACACAATTACAAGAAGTGAAATCACTAGGTAGGCAAGCAATGGAACACGATGTTATGGCCAAACAATATCATTTATCTGATCGACAAAAATTAGTCATTGAATATATTGCTAAGCATGGCGGCATTTCAATCCAGCAATTTGAAGGAATTTGCCCTGATGTAACGCGCAGAACATTGCAACGTGAATTAAAAGAATTAATCGATAAAAATATTTTAATTACAACTGGCGCCACAAATAATTTGATTTACGAGATGCAGGTAAAGAGTAAGCAAGATTAAGTCGGAACTAATGCATTTAATATCCTCTTTCTTTTTTCCATTCCTCATCTTACTGGAAGTCAATTTGGCGGAGAGGGTGGGATTCGAACCCACGTGGGAACTTACGTTCCCCATCCGATTTCGAGTCGGCGCCGTTATGACCGCTTCGGTACCTCTCCAAAATTGCGCTCGATTATATACCTGCCGGCATTTTATTTTCCAGACGTATTTAATTCAGGCGGAATAATGCTGATAGGTTGATTGCTTCCTGGATAGTCTCGATCAGGAACTGGGAAACTCGCTTCAACGGTTGATGAAGAAAGTCCCGGTGGAATTTGTAAAGGCGGAATACTTCGGGCTTTTAAATAATCGGTATCACGATTTTGTATCACACCTTTGTTGCCATAAATGTATGTGCAACCGGACAAAGCAACTAACAAAATAAGTAACGCATTTTTAATAGACATAATAGACTAGACTCGCAATGTTAAATGACGCCTGCTGTTTGCATGGCTTTTTTTAAATCCGCATGAAATTTAGGATTAAGCGGTGACAATGGTAACCGGATTCCTGGCGGAATCAAGCCCATTTGATGGAGCGCCCATTTGGCTGGAATGGGATTTGACTCTAAAAAGAGGTTTGTATGCAGCCCCATGAGTTCTGCATTCAGATTTTCAGCGAGTGTTTTATCACCCTTTATTGCTGCTTCACAAAGTTTGCGCATTTTATGCGGGGCAATATTGGCTGTCACAGAAATAGTGCCTTTTGCGCCTTTTAACATAAGATCAAGTGCTGTCGCATCATCTCCGCTATACACAGCAAATTCTTTCCCGCAGCGTTTTAAAATTTCAATGCTGCGTTCAATTTTACCTGTTGCTTCTTTAATGCCGATCATGGTTTTGATGGCTGCCAAGCGTTCGATCGTTTCTGGCAATAAATCACAGGCAGTCCGGCTAGGCACATTGTAAAGAATAATGGGAAAATGCACGTTTTCTGCGATCGTTTTATAATGTTGAAATAATCCTTCTTGGGAGGGTTTATTGTAATAAGGCGTTACGATGAGTGCAGCATCGGCGCCTGCTTTTTGAGCGTTCTGCGTTAATTCAATCGTATGTTTTGTTGCATTACTGCCTGTTCCTGCAATGACAGGAATGCGACGCGCGACTTGTTTCACGACCGTTGCAATGATCTCATATTGCTCATCTTCAGTCAGTGTTGAGCCTTCTCCGGTGGTGCCTGCCACAACAATGCCGTCAGTGTTTGCACCAATATGCCATTCTACTAAATTATGCAGCGATTTTTTATCGATCGTACCATCCGCTTGCATCGGGGTGACGAGTGCAACGAGGCTGCCTTTAAACATCTGTTCCTCCGAGAACCTATCCGCTCAAAACAAACATTTTTATGGTAACACTGTTAAACGGGTTGTCTATATTTTTTTGGTCGTTTTTCGTATAATCCGCGCTGAGTTGCATGAATAAAAGGAAAATGGGGATGCGGGCTTTATCTGAATGGTTATGGGGAGTCAACGCCAAATGGAGTTACTTGTTGGTTGCGGCAATTTTGATGCTATTTACTTTTCTGGGCAGCCGCGAAATTTGGACACAAGAACACCGCTGGGCGGATATTGTGTATGCGATGTTTTATTACCATGATTTTTTTCACCCCTCATTAAATGGTGTTCCTTACTACGATAAACCACTCTTGTCTTATTGGTTCATTGCACTGGCTGCCATGATCATTGGCAATTTTGATACCTGGGCCATGCGTATTCCTTCAGCGTTGGCGGGATTACTAACACTTTGGTCCATTTATAGTTTGGGCAAAAATTTAAAAAATAAACAACTCGGATTTTTAGCCAGCTGGATGCTGCTCACCACATTTTATTTTATTTTTTGGGCGCGCACGAGTAGTGCTGATATGTTAAATATGGCGGGTACTTTGTATGCCGTTGCTTTTTATTTTAGTAAAAAAGAAGCGCCGCGTTTTTGGGATTACGCTGTTTTTTTTCTGGTTCTTGCTTTAACTGCTTTATGTAAGGGATTAATAGGGCCCGTAGTTGCGTGTATCGCGATTTTTATTGACATTGTACTGCATAAGAGTTTTAAAAAACATTTACGTATTCCCGTTATCATAGCAATTCTTCCAGCACTCGTGATTTATTTTTTACCTTTTTGGGTTTCTTTAAAAAGCGGCGCTGGGCATTACGATGAAAATGGGCTTTCACTCGTTTATCGAGAAAATATTGTGCGCTATTTTACACCGTTTGATCATCAGGGTCCGATTTATACTTATTTTATTTTTTTGCCGGTTTATTTATTTCCGTGGACGATATTATTTTTACCAGCGCTTTTTTCATTGAAATCGCGTTTTAAAAATATGCCGCTTTATTCCAAGTGGCTTTTTTTAACCCTGTTAGTGTTATTTCTTTTTTTCACAATCAGCGGTTCGCGCCGTAATTATTATGTATTACCTCTCGTACCCTTTGCTATTTTATTCACTGCCGACTGGATCTTAATTAACACTCAAAATTTAAAACGCTCTTTTGCGGCCGCTTCTTTGACCGTTATTTTCTTTATCGCTTTCTTTATTGATTTTAGTATAGTCCAACCGCTTTATTATTTGGGCGGTGGCACGCACCAATTTGTCATGGATCTCAAGCAAGAAGTCAATCATATTAAGCCTTGGTCTGAATGGAACATTGTGATGTTAGATCCTGAAAGTAAGGTGCGTTTTTATTTGGGACTATCGCCAAAAACGCAAAGTTATGAAATTTTAAGTGATGAACGAACGCGCCAAACTACCAGAAGTTTATTAAGCGAATGGCCATTTTTACATGAAGCGAATAGACGTTCAGATACTATTTTTATTAGTCGTGAGCAATATGCAAATCAATTGCGTCATATTTTAAAAAACTATACGCTTCTGGAAGCAAAACCCGGATTAGGTGAAAAATTGCGAAAACAAAATCCACATTTGCCTGTGGCATTTCTGCCAATGGATAAAAAGGACTCGGTATGATAATAGATCCCATCGTGCAAAAATTAGAAGAAAAAATCATGTTACTGCTGCAAGAAATCAATCGATTGCGGGAAGAGTTGCAACAGGCGCAGCAAAAAAATGAAAATTTGATGTTTGAACAAACGCAGCAGAGTAAAAAAATACAAGAACTTTTTTCATTGCTGGATTCGTTGAATATGACGCCGGTTCACGCAAAATCGAGTGATTCTGTGCTTATCTAAATTTTCATTTAACACGGCTCAATTTGCTGGCAAGGAAATTCTGGGTGCCCTGTTTCCACTTGCAGCGTTGCGTGATCAATTTGAAATGTTTGTTTTAACATTGCATTGATGGTTTTAAAATCTTGATCAGTTAAGCGCGCTGTTGGCATAATTAAATGTGCGGTCAAAGCAACTTCTTTAGTGCTTAATCCCCAAATATGTAAGTCGTGAACAGCGCTCACACCAGGTAAATTTTTTAAATAATTTTCAATACCGTGTGAGTCAATATGGCGGGGAATTGCATCCAACAACAAACGAATTGAATCACGCAGTAATCCGCTGGTTCCAAAAAGAATAATCACTACAATGAGTAAGCCAACCAAAGGATCAATCCAGGCGCGGTGAGTGAATGAAATTAAAATACCCGCAATGACGACACCCATTGAAATAAGCGCATCGCCTAACAAATGTAAAAATGCGCCTTTAATATTTAAATCGTGATGCGCACCTTTCATAAATAACATCGCTGTACTGCCATTGATGATAATGCCTATCAATGCTACCACAATCACGATATAACCATTCACATCACTGATGTGCAATAATTTTTGAATGGACTCATAAGCAATCAGTGCTGAAGTTGCAACCAAGATTAAGGCATTACTTAATGCGGCAATAATCGTGGTGCGTTTAAAACCGTAGCTATAACGTTTGCGTGCAGGCAAAGTTAATAACCAATTGGCTCCCCACGCAAGGATCAATCCAAATACATCACCAAAATTATGCGCAGCATCTGCCAATAAACTCATGGATCCTGCAATAAATGCAAATGCTGCTTGAAATAAGGTAAACCCAAAATTCAAAATAACAGCTGCACCAAATGCAAAATTAAATGATTCATGCGAGTGGTGATGATCGTGAGAATGTGAATGTGCCATCAAAATTAATCTCGTCGTAATTTATCAGATGCTGCAAGCGGGGTAGGATAACGCATCACTACCCAATAACAAGAAACAATAAAAGTTAAAATGGTGGCTGCTTGGACCATGTAATTAGCAGCAGGCTGCACTAACTTTGCCTGCATCGCTAAATAAATCACTAACAGTGAAAATTCGCTGGTTTGTCCAAGGCGCACCCCAATTTCCCAACTGGTTGCTTTTTTTTCGCCGGTTTTACGCAGTAACCACCCAAATACGGTGGGTTTAAATAATAACATCGCAATCGCGATGCTAGCCGCAGGCAAAATAACGGTAGGTAAATAACCAAAATTAAAACGGGCACCCAATGAAAAAAAGAAAATGACTAAGAAGAAATCGCGTAATGGTTTTAAGTTTTCTGCAATGTACAATGAAATGGGATTAGTTGCTAATGCAACCCCTGCAATAAATGCACCAATTTCTTCTGTTAATCCCATGAGGTAACTTAATTCTGCCATACATAAGCACCAGCCAATCGATAAAATAAAAATATATTCATGTATCGTATCAAATAATTTAAGCAGTCTTGAAAGTAAAAAACGCTGAAAAATATAAGCCGTAAAAAATAAAACAGGAAAAGCGCTGATGATAAAACCAATATCGTTAAATGAAAATTCACGATCACCAATACCTTGAATGGCAAGTAAAACACCAATGGCGATTAAATCTTGCAGCAGTAAAACACTTATCATGAGTCCGCCCATCCGTTGATGGTGCAAGACAGTCGTTGGCAGTAATTTTAAGCCGATAATGGTACTTGAAAACATCATGGCAATGCCAATCACGACACATTCACCCAGTTTAAAGCCAAATAAATAACTGATGATAAAACCAACAATGAAAAAAAGTAGCGAACTCACGAGCGCAATCCAACTCATTTTGCGTAATGAGTGCCAAAGACTTTGTGGTTGTAAATCAAGACCCAGTAAAAATAATAAAAAGATAATCCCAATATCACCCGTTTGTTTGATGGCCATGGAGTCTTTAATTAATTTTAAGCCCCAAGGTCCGAGCAGTGCACCGAGTGCCATGTAGGCCACCAACAAAGATTGGCGAGTAAATAAAGCAATGGTTGCTAATATTGCAGTGCCTGTAAAAATCAGAAACATCATGTAAATCAGGGTAGGTGGGTGATGCATTGCTATCGCGTCCTCAGTTGATGGTTATTCATCTTCTTTCAATGATACCAGTGTTGCATTTCCGCCGGCAGCAGTTGTGTTAATGGAGATTGAACGTTCAACACATAATCTTGGCAAGTAATGCGGGCCGCCAGCCTTGGGTCCTGTACCTGATAGTCGTTCACCGCCGAAAGGTTGTACTCCGACTACAGCCCCTATCATATTACGATTAACGTATAGATTGCCAACAGGCATGCGATTTTTAATATAGTTTATCGTAGTATCAATTCGGCTGTGAATACCTAAAGTGAGTCCGTAGCCTGTATCAATAATTTGTTGTAAGACTTGGTCTAAATCTTTTGCTCTGTAACGAATGACATGCAAAATAGGCCCAAATACTTCACGTTGTAATTGATTGAGGTGATGCAATTCAAATACACAAGGCGCAAAAAAATGGCCGTTGGGTAACTGAGGTAATGGTACTTCGTAGATAAGTGTTGCTTCTTTTTTCATTTTTGCAACGTGCTTTTGCAGCATGTTTAATGCGTCTTGATCAATCACAGGACCCACATCAGTTGACAATAAAGCAGGATCACCTATTTCAAGTTCTTGCATGGCGCCTTTTAACATCTCTAATACGCTGGGCGCGATTTCTTCTTGCAAGAATAATACGCG
This sequence comes from uncultured Coxiellaceae bacterium, assembly GCA_964622455.1. Classification (GTDB taxonomy): domain Bacteria; phylum Pseudomonadota; class Gammaproteobacteria; order DSM-16500; family DSM-16500; genus CAZUQP01. The sequence continues at coordinate 20,244 of CAZUQP010000008.1, read as the reverse complement.
TAATGCAGAGCACCGCTCCCCTGCACTGTTAAATGCAGAACTTAAAATATCCGTGACAACTTGTTCGGGGAGTGCAGATGAATCTACAATGAGCGCATTTTGTCCGCCGGTTTCTGCAATAAGCGGCACAATGGGCCCTTCACGTTTTGCGAGTGATTGTTGAATCAATTTTGCAGTTTCGGTGGATCCTGTAAACATAACGCCTGAAACTCGATGATCAGCCACTAATCGAGCGCCGACAATTTCACCACGTCCTGGTAATAAGTGTAATACATTTTCTGGAATACCTGCTTCATGCAGCAGACGTACTGCTTCTGCAGCAATTAAAGGTGTTTGTTCAGCAGGTTTTGCAATGACAGCATTGCCTGCGACAAGTGCTGCTGCAATTTGACCGATAAAAATAGCCAAAGGAAAATTCCACGGACTAATGCACGCAATAATTCCGCGCGGATGAAGTGATAATTGATTGAATTCACCTGTTGGGCCTTTCAAAGTGATGGGCTTAAGATCTTCGCGAGCGCGCATGGCGTAATAGCGGCAAAAATCAATGGCTTCACGTATTTCTGAAGCACAATCCAGCAGTTGTTTTCCGCCTTCTCGGCATAACAGTGTCATTAAACGCGGTTTATTTTTTTCAAAAAGATGGGCGGCACGCTCCAGAGAAGCGGCTCGTTCTTCAAGTGATGTGTTAGCCCAAGACGAAGTTGCTTTATCCGCTTTTTCTAATGCAGAATCGACATCGTTTTCAGTCGCCAAAGAAACATGTCCAACGAGGTGATTAATATTACTCGGCGATATGATAGGCACTTCATGATTTTTTATCATCTTGCCATTGATGATAGGGCCTGATTTCCATGTATGGTTATCTTCTTTTTCCATCGCTATTTTTAAATTTTCTAAAGTATTCATATTCGTAAAATCAACTCCTAATGAATTTAATCGTTCTTCGCCAAATAAATGAATCGGTAATGGAATATAAGGATGTGGTTTTTCTTTAAGATGCGTGATTCTTTTGACGGGATCAACAATCATTTTTTCAATCGGTATCGTTTCATCCGTAATCTGATTGATAAAAGAGGAGTTCGCTCCATTTTCTAATAAACGACGCACTAAATAGCCTAATAAATCTTGATATGTGCCGACGGGCGCATAAATTCGGCAAGATAAATTCGATTTATTTTTATCAACCAGTTGATCATAAAGCGGTTGTCCCATGCCGTGCAAACATTGAAATTCAAAATCACGGCGTGGTCCCGCCATTTCTAAAATGGCCGCGACTGAATAGGCATTATGTGTGCCAAATTGCGGATAAAAATAATCAGGTTCTGCTAATAATTTTTTTGCGCACGCAAGATAAGAAACATCGGTTGAATTTTTGCGGGTAAAAACGGGATAACCTTCTAATCCTAATACTTGGCTTAATTTAATTTCTGCATCCCAATAAGCCCCTTTAATGAGACGTACCATGAGACGCCGCTGTTTTTGTTTAGCAAGATCTTTCAACCAATCAATCACAAAGGGCGCGCGTTTTTGATAAGCTTGAACAGCGAGCCCAAAACCTTCAAAATTTTCGAGGGCCTTATCACAGAAAACTTGTTCAATGATATCGAGCGATAATTCTAAACGATCTGCTTCTTCCGCATCGATGGTCACCCCTAAATTTTCAGCTTTTGAAGCTTTCACGAGCGCGAGTAAACGAGGAACCAATTCTTTTATGACGCGGTCACGTTTAGCCAATTCATAGCGAGGATGTAAAGCAGACAGCTTGATTGAAATACCAGGCCCTTTGAAGGGCCCCTGTTTTTTGGATGCTTTACCAATGGCTGAAATGGCATGTTGATACGATTTAAAATAACGCTCAGCATCGTCTTTTGTTTTGGCAGCTTCGCCTAACATATCGTATGAATAACAATAACCGAATTTTTCGGAAGGTTCGGCACGTTTTAAAGCGCGTTCAATGGTCGTACCCATCACAAATTGATTACCCATGATCTTCATGCCTTGCAAAATAATAGGACGTATTATCGTGCTGCTTCCCCGGCTTAGGAAACGTTCTAGAGTTCTTTTCAAGGTTTTTTGATCATGGAGTAGGGGGGTATAGAGTTTACCTGTCAGCCAAAGTGACCAGGTCGCTGCATTCACAAAGAATGAATCACTCTTGTGAATATGCTTAGCCCATTTTGCTGTTGCAATTTTATCGCTTATTAAACGATTAGCAGTTCTGTGGTCAGGAATGCGCAGTAACGCTTCTGCTAAACACATAAGGGCAATGCCTTCCTCAGTTGATAAATCATATTCATGCAAAAAAGCGGTTAATCCAGGATGTTTTTGGTAACTTGTCCGTGTGCCTAACACAAGTTCTGTTGCTTTATGATGAATATTTTGTAAAGCATTTAGGTCTAACGTGGCTTCTGGTATTAAATTCGCAATGGCAGCTGCTTCATCCATTCGATAAGCTGCAGTGATCGCTTGTTGTAATGGAGTTCTATTTTCGAATGAATGAGTAAAAATCATGCCGTCTTTCCCAATGTTTGGTAATATATCTCGCTTATTAACTAATGTGCGAGAATTATACGTTTGTTGACGAAACAAAAAAAGTTGAATATGGCCGCTCGTTTCCGCGGGCTTTTGCCAGTCGTCGTTGATGTAGAAACATCGGGCTTAAATCCGTTAACAGACGGCTTGCTTGAAATTGCTATCGTCTTGATAAGTATGAATACTGGCGGGAAGCTCTATAAAAATCAAAGTTATTTTTATGCCGTTGAACCCTTTATCGGGGCAAACATTGATAAAGAAGCGTTGGCTATTACTCAGATTGATCCTAATTCCCCGTTACGATATGCCGTGACGGAGCAGCATGCCTTACATCATCTTTTTATTCATATTCAAAAAGCGGTGGAAGAAGCGGGTTGTCAGCGTGCTGTTTTAGTTGGCCATAATGCGTGGTTTGATTTAGCTTTTATTCAGGCAGCTGTTAAGCGCTGTCATTTTGAAGTATCTCCTTTTCATTCTTTTACCTCGCTTGATACAGCTACATTATCAGCAGTTGCTTTAGGTGAAACGGTCCTCGCGCGTGCGCTTAAAGCCGCCAAAATATCATTTGATATTAATAAAGCACATTCAGCGCATTATGATGCGGAAAAAACAGCAGAATTGTTTTGTCATATTGTGAATGCAGGGTAGGGTCGTTTGACAATTGAAATTTTTTAATCATTTTAGCGCCAAACACGCTCTCCTTGATCGGGTTCGGCTCTCAAAAACGTCCTGTTTTTTCGTAAAATGATTAAAAAATTTCAATTGTCAAACGACCCTAGTCAGACATAAAAAAGCCCGCAAAAGCGGGCTTTTATTTTTAAGTTTACATTAACCGAACTTGACGCCTGCGCGTAATCCAATGGTGTTGCTGGAGTCGCCTGTACCGCCTCGGCTGGTGCTATAGTCGGTATCGTGAGCCACTTCAAGGCCAAGGTTGGTATTTTTCCACATATCAACATTGTAACCTACTAACCAACGGTTCTTCGGTAAGAAGACAGCGACTGCATCGCCTGATGCTTGGTAACCCAAGTAAACGTTTTGGTTTTTGTTCCAAGCGTTAAAGCCATAACCTGCTTGGATGTTACCAGCCCATGGTCTTGCACCTGAGCCTGTTCCTGCAGCAACTGCTGCTGTGCCTCTGCTGCCAAGATCGTTATTACCAAAAGCATCCAGAGCAGACGCGTAATCAGCTGCTAAAGAGAATGGACCACTGGCAATCATTGCATCCGCTGCTGCAGCGGCTACACGGCGATTGTAAGTTCCTCCAGTGCTGCTGGTGGTGGTTGTTCCGCTTCCGGCTATCCCTGATTGGTACTGAGAAACAGCTTGTGCAATATCATTCACACCGGTCATATTGTACAAGTACGCCAAGTTGACGCCCCAATGAAGTTGATCGCCCATTTGGTGATCAAAACCAAGTGCAGCACCGAAATTGCTTTGGGTATGGCCTAAAGCGTTTGAAGCACCTGCTGGTGTAGCTATAGCATAACCACGACGACCCCTTAGCGGATTGTCAAATGCGTAAACATCACCATGTAAGCCCATTTGGGTTACAAAGCCAAGTTCAGCAGAGGTGCGCAGCGTTTCAGTCAAGACTTGCGGCATAGTACGCATGATCGGATGGATATAGTATCTGCCAAAATCTTGATATTGTTTGCCCAATTGGAAGAAGAATGGATTTTGGTCAAAATTCGCGATGCGAATAAAGCCCTGTTCCAGTGTTAATGTGTCGGTTGGATAAACATTGCTGTATTGGCCTAGCTTTGCAGATGCTGTATTAACACCACTTGCATTATTGTAGCTGATGCTAGCAAATGCTTTACTCCAGTCAGTAACGTTACCAAAGACATTTAAGTATGCGTCATTTAAAGAAAGTGTTCTTACGTTTTCACCTTGATAACCCATGGAACGATTGCCCCACTTAGCATCAAAGTTAATTCCGCCCGCGAAAGAAATTGCTTTGTAGCAATCTTCGGTTGGTTTAGCACGGCCTACGTTTTGATCCATGACATCTAATGTTGCGGTGTATGGGTCAGTGATTGGACATGCAGGAAGAGCGCCTTTGTAATCTTGGGCAGCTGCTGTTTGTTGTTTTTGTACGGTGTAGTGTTTGTGTTGGTGGTGAGTGCCTGCGAGAGCTGGATAGCTCGTCAGACTCAAACCTAACACGCTCATTGATGCAACAACGAGTGTTTTGAGTTTCATGCTTTTGTATCTCCTTGATATATTGATATGATCCGGTTTTCAAAAGTACATATAAACCTTAAATATTGCAAGCAAAACTTAAGCTAAATATCCGTTAAATGTACATTTTAACCATTTTATTCACAATTTTTAGTCAGATTGAAAAAAAATGGGTAGCTTTTGAATTTTTTATAATAAAAATAAAATAAGCAGCGCAATTTTAAATAAAGAACCAATGAATTTAAAGTGGGAGAGAATATTTTTTTAGAAAAAATTTTTTTCTAAACTGGTGCAAAAAAAAACCCGCATGCATGCGGGTTTTTTAATCAGTGATATTTTTTACAATGCGGTGGCTTTGTCTGCAAGAAAATGCGCAATGCCTTCTTCTGTTGGTTTAATACCTATTTCACCTTTTATCCAACCGGCAGGACAGACATCACCGTGTTTTTCGTGAAATTGTAATGCATCAATTAAACGCAGTAATTCATCAATGTTACGCCCTAAAGGTAAATCATTAATAATTTGTGAACGTACGTTGCCTTGTTTATCAATTAAAAATGCACCGCGTAGTGCAACATGTTTTGTGGGATGTTCGACATCATAGGCTTGGCAAATCTGATGGTTGACATCTGCGATTAAAGGATAACGAACAGGACCAATGCCGCCTTCGTTAACAGGGGTTTTGCGCCATGCGTTATGTGTAAATTCAGAGTCAATGGAAACACCAATTACCAGTGTATTGCGGGCGGCAAATTCATCGATGCGATTGTCAAGTGCAATTAATTCGGAAGGACATACAAACGTAAAATCAAGCGGATAGAAAAATACAATCGCATATTTATTTTTGATTGCATCTGTCAAATTAAACTTGTCGGTGATTTCGCCGTTTCCTAATACAGCTGATGCGGTAAAGTCAGGGGCTTTTTTACCTACTAATATAGTCATAATAAATCGAACTCCTAAGAGAATGTAGAAAATCAGCCATTGTACCCTTAAAAACCTGGCCGGAATAGGGTATCCTGCTCTTTTAATTTAGGATAACAGGGCTGTTTATGAGTGATGAGTTTTTACCTTTTTCACGGCCATCAATTAGCCGGGCCGCGATTGATGAAGTGGTTTTCTGTTTAGAATCAGGATGGATTACAACAGGCCCGCGCGTTCAACAATTTACGGCCAATTTACAACAGTATTTAGGCGCGCCTTTTGTATTGCCGATTTCTTCAGCCACAGCCGGTTTACATATTGCCTTACTTGCAATGGATTTAAAGCCAGGCGATGAAGTGATTACAACACCGCTTACTTTTGCTGCGACATTGAATGTCATTGTGCTGGCCGGCGCAAAACCCGTATTAATCGATATTGATCCGCGCACGCGCAACATGGACCTTGATTTATTGGAAGATGCTATCACTGATAAAACACGCGTGATTATGCCAGTACATTTTGCAGGATTGCCGGTTGATTTAGATTATCTTTATGAACTCGCGGATAAATACGGCATACGTATTTTAGAAGATGCAGCTCATGCGATAGGGACTGAATACAAGGGACAAAAAATAGGGAGTTTGGGGGACACGCAAGTATTTAGTTTCCATCCAAATAAAAATATCACGACAGGTGAAGGTGGATGCATTACCACGCATGATGAAGCCCTCGCTAAAAAAATGGGATTGCTACGTTTTCATGGCATGGATCGCGAAGCGTGGAATCGTTTTGGTAAAAGCGGTTCGCAAGATTATGAAATTGTGTTGCCGGGTTTTAAATATAACATGATGGATATTCAAGCGGCTTTAGGTTTGCATCAATTAAAAGAATTAGATCAATTTATCGAGCGGCGTACGGCGTTAGTGCATCGGTATCAAGAAGTCTTGAGCGATTGGCCGCAGTGGACATTGCCGAGTGAACCTTCTTTTTTTCACCGGCATGCATGGCATCTTTTTACACCGTTAATTAACGAAGATGCAGCCGATATGAATCGCGATGAATTTATGTTACGCATGAAAGAAAAAAATGTGGGTACCGGATTGCATTATCACGCGGCGCATTTATATCCTTATTATCGAGAAACATTTGGTTTTAAACCGGGTGATTTTCCTCACGCAGAAGATGTCTGTGAGCGCATTGTGAGTTTACCTTTGTTTCCAGGGTTGACGGATGCAGATCATGATCGCGTCATTGATGTCATGTATAGCGTATTTTATGAGGTAGTCACATGAAAATTAGGATGGAAACCGGCGGTTGATTTGGAAACAGGATTAAAGAAAATACTTAATTTTTATTTAAGTGGAGAAATTTACTGAGAGGGTTTTATGTCAACAGTAAGAATCAAAGAAAAATTAGAAACAGAAGAAAAAGTAGATGTGGATTATTCAGATCTCCATCCTAAAATTAAAATGAAAGATTTCTATCAAAACGGTCATTTAAAACTATTGTTGCCGCCTGAAAAACTGAAAGCACTCGAAGAAGGTTTAAAACATGAAAAGGGTACTTTTTGTTATTCGAAGGGTTATTTACAGGAAGAATTAAAAATAGAAAGCGCTGATCGATGGATTATTCGTCAAGAGGTGGCTCCCAACCAATATGAATTCATTATTCCGTATAAGCAATTAAATGATGAAGGACAAACGAAAACTGTTTTATTAGGAACTGGCGCAAGCGCCAAAGTGAAGCTGATGCAAAGCACGACGGGTAAATTGCACATAGCAAAAGTAGAACACATAAAACCTGATGATAAAAACCCGGAAAAAAGATCATTGGAAATCAATTATTTTTTTATAAATGAAGCACCTTTTCTAAAAAAACTTGGCAGAAGTCAAGGACATCTCATTCCTAAAAAAAGAGCACGTAGCGAAAAAAATAAGCCGATAGCGCGTTTACGTATTACCGATCAATTTGCTCCGGGAGAAGAATTATTCAAAATCTTAAAAGAAAGCAATGAAGAGCCTTATTCTCGTGTGTTATCACCGTACTATCGTTTTGAGATTTTTTTAAAACTGTGTGATCGTGTGGAAGAATTACATAAGATGGATGGAACGGGATGGATCCATCGAGATATTAAACCTGCAAACATCATCTGTTTTATTGATCCTAAAACAGGAGCGGTGACTGTCACATTGGTTGATTTCGGTTTTGTTAAAAAGTTACCTCCATCGGGAGTTATTCAGGATGTTTATCAAGGGACCGTAAATTATGCAGCACCTGAAGTGCGTCGCAAGCGCGCCAGTTCATATAGTATGGCAAGCGATATTTTTGCAATGGGGCTTACAGCGCAATTCCTGTTCCGTTTTCTAGGTAATGGAATAAGTAACGTTGAAAAATGGTCAAACAATGAAGCAGGACAGGTATTATATTTACTTGACAACATGAAACACAAAAAGCCGAAAAGGCGGGAGAGCGTAGGGTTTTGGAAAAATAAGGCTCTTGAATTACGAGAAACATATTTCAATAGAATAGGATTACAAAGAAAAATATCTCAAAAAGAATTATCTCCTAAGGAACAGCCAACCTTGAAAAAAAGATAATCTCAAGTCGATACCCGCGAAATCCGCGCACCCAATTGCGATAATTTTTCTTCAATGCATTCGTACCCGCGGTCGATATGATAAATGCGGTCGATGCTGGTTTCACCAACAGCTGCAAGTCCTGCGAGCACTAAACTGGCTGATGCACGTAAATCAGTTGCCATTGTAGGCGCACCTTGCAAACTTTCAACACCGGTACAAATGGCTGTATTGCCTTTTAAAGAAATTTGCGCACCCATGCGCAGTAATTCTTGTACATGCATAAAGCGATTTTCGAAAACATTTTCTGTGATGATGCCGGTCCCTTCCGCAATCGTATTCATTGCCATTAATTGTGCTTGCATATCAGTTGGAAAAGCAGGATAAGGCGCCGTACTGATATTGACTGCGCGCGGGCGATTGCCTTGCATATCCAAGCTGATCCAATCTGTTCCTGTTTCAATGTAAGCACCGGCTTCTGATAATTTTGTCAAAATGGATTCAAGCAATTCGGGACGGGTATTTTTTAATTTGATTTTGCCGCGTGTAATGGCCGCTGCTGTTAAATAAGTGCCTGTTTCAATGCGGTCTGGCATAATTTGATAACTGCCGCCAGATAATTCATCGACTCCATCGATGGTAATGGTTGACGTGCCAGCGCCCGTAATTTTAGCGCCCAGTGTATTTAAAAAATTCGCTAAATCTTCAACTTCCGGCTCTCGTGCTGCATTTAAAATGACGGTTTGTCCTTCTGCGAGCACGGCTGCCATCATGATATTTTCAGTGCCGGTGACGGTGACTAAATCCATTGAAATAGCGGCGCCTTGCAGCCGTTTTTTTGCTTTTGCTTTGATGTAACCATTTTCAACGCGAATATCAGCACCCATGGCCCGCATCCCTTTTAAATGCTGATCAACCGGACGTGTACCGATTGCGCAACCGCCAGGCAGTGATACATCTGCTTCGCCAAAACGACCGAGCAAGGGCCCAAGCACCAATACCGATGCGCGCATCGTACGGACCAATTCATAAGGTGCGTGGAAAGAATGTAAACTACTGGCATCGACTTCGACATTGGAACGTTCGTCCAGCGTTAAATGCACGCCTATCTGGCCAAGCAGGCTCATGGTGGTGGTGACATCGTGCAAATGCGGGATATTGCAAATACGTACCGGTGCGGCTGTTAAAAGTGCTGCAGTCAAAATCGGTAGTGCAGCATTCTTGGCACCAGAAATTCGAATTTCGCCATTTAAGGGAACATTACCGCGAATAATGAGTTTATCCATTCTGTGTTTGCCATTCTTCAGGGGTCAGTGTTTTTAAGGAAAGTGCGTGTATAGTACCATCGTGTATGCGATTTCCCAAGGTGGCATATACGATTTGTTGTCTTTGAACGCGGTTTTTGCCGGTGAAGGCCGGGCTTACAACGGTCGCAGAAAAATGGACACCATCATCGCCTTCAACAAAGGCCGTGCAGTTGATTAACCCCGCTTCAATTAAATGTTTGATATCGTTCGCTTGCATAGCTGCTCTCTTACTGGGTAAAAAGAGTAGCGTAGCTTCAGGGGTTCGTCAAATGAAAAGAAACGGCCCGTACTGTGTCCTAATAGTATGGGCCGATGTAGGAGTTTAGAGTTACTTTTTCGTAAAAGTATTTATGCCTAGAATATCTAAGTTGTCTGCTTTGATTTTTGCTTGTTCCTTTTTCCACGTGTTGTATTGCACAAAGATAGCTGTAGGAATAATATCTTTGACAACAGCAATTTTTTTGATGTCTTCGCTGTATTCGTTCCGATTATCGTTTTTTTCACTTATTTTTTCGCAGGCTTCGAGAAGCGAAAATAATTGATCATACGACGGCTTAAACATGTTGTTATTTCTATTCTTACTGACAGACACTTGCAGTTCAAGTGCTTTATGCAGGACGGCCATTTGTGCATGAAGTAATGCATGATCAATAAATTTTTTATTAAGTTCAGGAAGCGTTTTAGTTATTTCTTCTATCGTGGCTCCATATCGATAAGCTTCTAAAACACCCGTAGCGAGTCTTGCTGCTGCATCGGCAAGTTTTTCTGTAGGAAAGTGTGTATGGTTTCGGATGCTTTTTAAAGCAAATTTTTTTTTCTGGACTTCAAAAGGGGTATCTTGTCTTTTTTGTTCGTCGAGCTCTCTTGTTGCAGGGATGGGGGGTCTAGGGAATGACATAAGCAGATTTCTCCAAGTTGATTGTATTTGAATTAATTATGAATTATTGGGGGCGCATTTCTTTCGAAACCAACGAGTCTTTTTTTTCTTGCGCTGATGTAAGGAATGTAAGAATGAGCTCGCGACGAGAAATTTGTTGGCCAGAAATGGATTCTATGTTATTTAGTATACTAATCATATCTTGCTTAGATAATGCGCTACTAGATTTTTCATCACGGTTCTCTAATTGATGAAATTGCTTACAAAGGTCAAATAAAGTTTTTTGGAATCCGAGCACCGGCGGTGTTGCATTCTCATCAGAAAACAAAAACGAGTTACGCTTTTTAAATGACTCGCTTGCCAACTCATTTATTTTGTCAATCGTAGAAGCAATCTTGCTCAAGATGATCTCTTTTTCAAATGCTATTTCTTGGTTACTGTTTTTTTGAGAAATAAGAAATCGATCAATAACGCCAAAGTTTGAATCCTCCTCAGGGTGTTCTGGGTGGACAAGTATTTGACGGACAGCATGATATGAGCCGCCGGCTTGAACGACGTTAGCTAAGTGCTTATCCTGTTCTTTTTTGAATTCTTCAGTCTGGCACTTTTCTTTATATTTTTTAGCTGAATTCTCAAAATGAAGATTGAATTGAGATCGGATTTTGTTTTCATAAGACAACATTTCAATTAACGCTACGTCTAGAGGGTCTTTAGTAGAAAGGGCAGCTGGGGTGTCTTGTGTATTTTGTGCTTCATTTTTTTCTTCTTCTCTCGCTAATTCAACATATGCAGTAGCAGAGTCCATGTCATGGGTGTTACGGGGATTCATGCGGGTATTTCCTCCAGGTTGCTTTTAAGTTTTCCATAGTAACACTTGTTTGTCTATATTTCAATCAATTCAATATTGCTAATACAGATTTTTGTTACTTCTCATTTAACGGTATAATAAAAATAGAATTTTTAGCTGGGGTTTCTGACATTGAACATTGATGTGCCTGAAGGTATCTTATCTGTTGCTCAATACTGTCCATCTCCTCATTGCGATAAACGTCCTATTAACACCACAATCGATATGGTTGTCTTACACGGCATTAGCTTACCGCCCGGGCAATTTGGTACGGGATCCATTGAGCATTTTTTTTGTGGGACTTTAAATGTCACAGCGCATCCTTATTTTGAAACGATTGCTTCTTTAAAAGTTTCTTCTCATCTTTTAATTGCAAGAACAGGCGAGATTATCCAATTTGTGCCTTTTTCGATGCGTGCTTGGCATGCCGGAAAATCTTTTTTTGAAGGGCGTGAACAGTGTAATGATTTTTCCATTGGCATCGAATTAGAAGGAACGGATGATTTACCGTATGAAAAAATCCAATATGAAAAATTGGCTGAAGTATTAGATGCCTTGATGAAGACATATCCTGCGATTATTCGCGAAAGAATTGTGGGTCATTCAGATATAGCACCGGGTAGAAAGACTGATCCGGGGCCTTTTTTTGATTGGCGCTATTTGGATTGTTTATTGGCAGATAAGTCGATAATATAAGAAGAGTTCTACTGAAGGAATAGTTTTATGACGTTTATTATTACGCTCATTTCACTCGTGATAGAACGCTTTTTTTATTGGGGGAATTTGCGTCAGTGGCGATGGTTTTTGCGCTATCAACGCTGGTTAAGTCAATCGCGTATTAATCATTGGCCCTCTTATGTTTTATTAATTCTTTGTCTTTTGCCGCCTCTTCTTGTTGTTGGGTTCATCAATTTTTTATTGAATGGATGGTTATACGGCATTTTAAAATTGCTGTTTGGCATTGCTATCTTCATGTATTGTTTAGGCCCTTATAATTTGTGGGTGCAAGTCTATGCGTGCATTCATGAATTGCAAAAAGGAGATACTTATCTTGCAATTGAACATGCGAATACCGCATTTAAAATTAATGTAGCTGATAATTCTGAAGCTTTTCATCAAGCATTTGTCCGTGCCATTTTTTTAGCGGCTCATCAACGCATTTTTGGTGTTTTATTTTGGTTTGTTATTTTAGGGCCGGTCGGTGCTGTTTTTTACCGAATGATAGCGTTATTAAATGAAGAATCGCTACTGAATGTATCGGTGCTTTCTGGCAAGATCCATCGTTTATTAGATTGGATACCCGTGCGTATTTTTACTTTTATTTTTGCATTGGGCGGGCATTTTACGGAAGTATTTGTACGTTTTAAAAAAAATGCGTTAAAAGGACCTGCTGTTAATGAAACTCTGTTAGTTGAATGCGGTATTGCAGCCCTCGATGTGCCAGATGATTTAGTTTCTAAAGAAGGGGTTGTCGAAAAAGAAGCACTTGCTTTGTTGGACCGAGTTTTTGTTATGAGTCTTGTCATATTAGCCGTGCTTGTGCTGTTATTGTGAATCGATTTTATGGCATTCTTTTTTTATGGCTTCTGAATTCTATCGTCATGGCTTGTCAAGTGGAAGACGATGCAGGGCATCTGATTACCTTACCGCATCCCGCAAAACGCATTATTAGTTTGGCACCTGATTTGACCGAACTATTATTTGCTGCGGGTGCAAATGATCACATTGTAGGTGTCATGAAGGGAAGTGATTTTCCAAAAGAAGCTAAAAACATTCCTATTGTAGCTAATTTTAATGATATCGATGTAGAGCGCGTTTTAGTTTTACATCCTGATTTAATTGTTGTGTGGGCAGAGGGCGGTATTCTTCATCAATTAAAAAATAGTGATGTTCCGATTTATGTGAGCCATCAACATCATTTAAGGGATATTCCCTACACGTTAGAACGTTTAGGTTGTTTGGCGGGCACAGAAAAAATAGCTAATAAAAATGCTAAACAATTTGTTCAGCGTTATCACTATTTACAAAAAAAATATTCAACACAAAAAACAGAAAGTGTCTTTTATGAAATGTGGCCAAAGCCATTGGTGACGATTACCAAAGCAAGCTGGATCAATGAAGTGATTACTTTGTGCGGCGGTAAAAATATTTTTGCTGATTTACCAGGTGTTGCGCCCGAAATCAATTTGGAAGCTGTGATTCGCGCAAACCCTGCTGTCATTATTGGCGGCAAAAATAAAAATAATTGGGGAGAAACGTGGAAAGCGTGGCCTGAACTTTCCGCTGTCAAACATCACGCCGTTTTTTCAATGGATGATGATTTTCTTCAGCGCGCCGGCCCCAGAATTTTAGAGGGCGCGCAAAAAATGTGTGCGTTGTTGGAAGAGAGCAGGTTGCAACAGTTTTGAAACAGCTTTTTATTCAATCCCTAAGCGAGGCTCCACTTTTTTTTGCGGCGGGTTTGCTTTTTGCCATGAAATAAATTCTAGTTGAGCCATGGGTGGAAGTCGAGAGGCGCTACCGCCTAATTCAGTGAATTGTTCAAACAGCTCAAATAAAGGTTTTTTTGAAGGTCCACGAAAAAGCGAAAAAATTTGGGAATTAAAATGCTCGCAAAATATTTTAAATTGATCTGATATAGTGTTTATTAATAACGAAAGCATTTCATTTTTTAGGCGCCTCACGGCAGGATGATTAGCTTCTTTATTCATTAATCGCATGACAATATTAAAAACGGGTTCAGGTTGAAATGCGTACATCAACTCTTTGAGATCGGTACCTTCAAGAAGCGCTTTAAATGCAAGATTATTCAGATGGGTCGGTAAGTAATTCTCATCTTGTTTATGTTCGCTCTGCAATAGGCGGTGTTTTTTTCTTAAGATGTTACGCAAATAAAAATCTTTACGAAATTCTTTCATGGTAGAATCTGCGTGTTTTTTATCATCAATCAATCGAATCATTTGTGGGTGATCTTCGAGCAAAGGTTCTTGGTAAATATGCCCTAAGGCGTCATTTAATTCTTTTAAACTGGCCCCTAATTTGATTGCTTGGATGATGTTCAAATATTCCAAATCAAGGAAATTTTTTTCAAAATCTTCTTTATATCTTTCGAAAAATTTAACATGATGGTATGTAGTTTTTTTGAAAAAAGTATCGGACAGGGAGTTACTTTTTTTGGTATGTTTTTCTCGATTTCTCTGAATGATCTTTAAGAGTTTGTTTTTTTCTTTTTCATTCTTTTTATTTGATACCTTGGATGTTTCTTCCGAAGTAACTTCATCATTTGTAAGGGGTATATATCGAGCTTCTGCCATAAATTTTAAGTGCTCCTTGAAATGCCTCCGATCATGCAGGATAAGTATTTTTCAGTTCTTTTTCAATAAAATACCGCTTATCCTTCAGCTTTCCTGTTATTCAGGTTAAAATAAACAAAAAACAATTATTTAAAGAGCCTTTTTTTGCTCGAATAAAGAGCAATTAGGAAGATAATATGTCAAAAACGTGGAATGATGTTGATCCAACCGAAACAAAAGAATGGCTAGATGCACTGGCCTCCGTCATTAAAAATGAAGGGGGGGAGCGTGCAAGCTTTATTATTGATCAATTACTTACAGTAACGGCTAATACCGGTGCTGCCAATCAACTCACTCAAACAGGCTATGGAAATACAATATTGCCTGCTGAAGAGCCTTCTTACCCAGGCGACCTTAAATTAGAACAGCAAATTGACGCGATGATTCGTTGGAACGCGATTGCCATGGTATTGCGGGCAAAAAAAGAAGCGGGCGGGGTGGGCGGGCATTTGTCATCCTATGCATCCATTGCAACCCTTTATGAAGTGGGCTTCAATCATTTTTTTCGTGGTGCAGTGGACGGACAGCCGGGTGATTTAATTTATTTCCAAGGTCACTCTGCAGAGGGCAATTATGCACGGGCTTTTTTAGAAGGCAGATTAACTGAACAACATCTTCAACATTTTCGGCAAGAAGTCAGAGGAAAAGGCGTCTCTTCTTATCCTCATCCTTGGTTAATGCCGCATTTTTGGCAATTTGCAACAGTGTCGCTAGGGCTTGGTGCTTTGCAAGCAATCTATCAAGCGCGTTTTTTAAAATATCTTGAAAACCGTAAGCTTATTTCTGTCAATGACCGAAAAGTCTGGGTTTTTTGCGGTGACGGCGAAATGGATGAAGTGGAATCCATCGGTGCATTGACGGTTGCTTCCCGTGAAGCATTAGATAATATTATTTATGTTGTTAACTGTAATTTGCAGCGTCTGGATGGTTTGGTACGAAGTAATGGCAAGATCATTCAAGAATTGGAAGGTGTTTTCAATGGCTCCGGTTGGAATGTGATTAAAGTGCTCTGGGGCAGTGACTGGGACCCTATTTTTGCAAAAGATAAAAATGGCTTGCTCTTAAAACGCTTAGGCGAAATCGTTGATGGTGATTTGCAGCGCGCTTGTGCACAAGGCGGCGCTGCTATGCGCGAATTACTGTGCGGTGATAACGAAGAATTGAAAGCATTATTTTCCGATTTATCGGATGAAGAGATGGCCAAGTTACAACGCGGCGCGCATGATCCTGTGAAAGTGTACGCAGCGTATGCGAAAGCCATTCAACATAAAAATCAACCGACCGTTATTTTGGCCCAAGGAATCAAAGGATATGGTTTAGGCACTCGCCATGGAGAAAGCCGCAACGTTGCTCATAATCAGTTGGAAATGTCGGCGGAAGCACTCACTGCATTTTGCGAACGTTTTAAATTACCGCTAACGGATAAAGAACGAAACGATCTCAGTTTTTATAAACCGGATGACAAAGATCCTGCGTTGCAATATTTACATGCGCAACGAAAAAAATTAACTGGTTACTTGCCCGCGCGCCTTGCACCCAAGGCACCTCTCAAAACACCCGCATTAAAAGATTTTGATGCGGTTTTAAAAGGAAGCGGCGATCGCACGATGTCAACGACGATGGCGCTCGGCCGTATTTTGAATGTATTAGTGAAAGATCCTGTGATTGGTTCGCGTATTGTGCCGATTTTTTCGGATGAAGTACGAACATTTGGTCTTGAAGCATTATTTCGGCAAATTGGTATTTATTCACACGTAGGGCAACTCTATACACCAGAAGATAAAGATCAATTACTTTATTATCGCGAAAGCCAAGAGGGTCAATTATTGGAAGAAGGCATTACAGAAGCAGGATGTATGGCTTCTTGGATTGCAGCAGCGACCTCTTATTCTGCGCATCAAATTCCCATGGTTCCATTTTTTACTTATTATTCCATGTTTGGTTTTCAACGGGTAGGCGATTTGATTTGGGCGGCGAGTGATATGCGGGCACGTGGATTTTTGATTGGTGCAACCGCTGGGCGAACCACATTAGAAGGTGAAGGTTTGCAGCATCAAGATGGTCAGAGTTTATTAACAGCATCAACAGTTCCCACTTGCCGTGCATATGATCCGACATTTGGTTATGAAATGGCGGTGATTATTCAACATGGCTTGGAAGAGATGTACCAAAAAGAACACGATGTGATTTATTATCTGATGGCGATGAATGAAAAATATAGTCAACCTGAAATGCCTCTCGGTATTGAAGAAGGCATCATCAAAGGAATGTATTTACTGAAAGAGGGAAATAAAACAAAATCAAAATTAAAAGTACAATTACTCGGTAGCGGTGCTATTTTGCGTGAAGTGATTGAAGCCAGTGAATTGCTCGAAAAAGATTTTGGTGTTACAACGGACATTTGGAGTGTGACGAGTTTCGGTGAATTACGCCGTGATGGCTTACGTATCGCGCGCGCTAATATGTTGTCGCCTGAGAAAAAAACAGAAATGAGTTATGTTACGAAATGTCTTCAAAAACATGAAGGCCCTGTGATTGCTGCAACCGATTATGTACGCGCTTACGCCGATTTAATTAGGCCGTTTATGACGCGTTCTTATACGGTGTTGGGAACCGATGGCTATGGTCGAAGTGATACGCGTGAACAATTAAGATATTTTTTTGAAGTGGACCGTTATTATATTGCCGTTGCTGCATTATATGCATTAGCAGAGGAAGGCAGCATTTCGAAAAGCGAAGTGACAGCTGCGATGAAGAAATATAATATTGATCCGAATAAACCAGATCCAGTAACTGTTTAAGGAGATGACTCCGTTGACAACAAAAAATATCACAGTGCCAGATATCGGCGGCGCTACCGATGTTGTCGTCATTGAAGTATTGGTCAAAGCAGGCGATCACGTAAAAATGGATGCTGCTTTAATTACCTTAGAATCTGATAAGGCGACGATGGAAGTGCCTTCATCGGATGAAGGTGTCGTGAAAGAATTAAAAGTAAAAGTCGGCGATAAAGTATCGCAAGGCTCTGTTATTCTAGTGTTAGAAACGAATGCAGCTGATAAGAAGAGTGTTCCTCAAAGTGTGCCATCTCCTAAATCGCAAGATGAGCCAAGAATTGAGGCGAAAATACCGTCTAAAGTAGAACCGGCACCTTTGCAAACGGGTACTGTGATTCCAGCAGAGGGGGGGCTTGATGTACATGCAGGGCCTTCCGTGCGGAAATTAGCGCGGGAATTTGGTGTTAATCTTTCTGAAGTCGGCGGATCTGGGCCTAAACAACGTATCTTAAAAGAAGATGTGCAAGTTTTTGTAAAAACGCGCTTGGCGGGCGGAGTGCCTTCCGGCCATTCAATGTTACCGGTTGCGCCTATCGTTGATTTTGCTAAATTTGGAACGGTCCGTGTTGAACCTTTATCGCGAATTAAAAAACTCTCCGGCAAAAATTTACATCGCAATTGGCTTTTGGTTCCGCATGTCACTCAATTTGGTGAAGCGGATATCACTGAACTTGAAGCATTCCGGCAAGCACAAAAAGCTCAATTAGAAAAACAAAATATTAAATTAACGCTGTTAGTATTTATCATGAAAGCAGTAACTGCTGCTTTAAAAACATTTCCGCAATTTAATGCATCCTTGGATGTTGCAGGTGAAAATTTAATTTTAAAAAATTATTATCACATTGGTCTTGCAGTCGATACACCCGATGGTTTGGTCGTGCCGGTGATTCGCGATGTCGATAAAAAAGGCATGGTTGAATTAGCCAAAGAATTAAGTGCAGTCAGTGAAAAGGCGCGTAAAAAACAATTGACTGCTCAAGATATGCAAGGCGGATGTTTTTCAATTTCTAGTTTAGGCGGGATTGGCGGCACTGCTTTTACGCCGATCATCAATGTACCGGAAGTGGCTATTTTAGGTGTTTCAACATCCACGCAAAAACCGGTTTATAAAGACGGTGATTTTGTGCCGCGTCTCATGCTGCCCTTGTCGCTTTCTTATGATCATCGAGTGATTGATGGTGCGGATGGTGCACGGTTTATGGTGCATTTAGCTAACATGCTTTCTGATATTCGACATTTATTGTTATAAGGAAAAAAAATGAGTAATGAACTCCAAACTGAAGTGGTTGTATTAGGTAGTGGTCCTGGCGGTTATACGGCGGCTTTTCGATTAGCGGATTTGGGTAAAAAAGTTATTATGATCGAACGCTATGAAAATATTGGCGGTGTCTGTTTGAATGTAGGGTGCATTCCCTCTAAAACTTTATTACATGCAGCGAAAGTGTTAGATGAAGCGCATGAAATGGCGGCGTATGGCATTGATTTTGGTAAACCTAAAATAGACACGCAAAAATTGCGTGCATGGAAAGATAAAGTAGTTAATCGCTTAACAGGCGGATTAAAAACCCTTGCTAAACAACGCAAGGTAGAAATCATTCAAGGTGTTGGAAAATTTATTTCAAGTAATCAACTTGCGCTAGAAGGCTCTAAAGGCAAGCAAGTCATTTCTTTTCAGCAAGCGATTATTGCGGTCGGTTCACGTCCTTTCACACTGCCTTTTTTACCGGATGATCCACGCATTATCGATTCAACTGGCGCG
The DNA here is from genome assembly GCA_964622455.1 of uncultured Coxiellaceae bacterium. GTDB lineage: Bacteria > Pseudomonadota > Gammaproteobacteria > DSM-16500 > DSM-16500 > CAZUQP01. The sequence goes on along the minus strand of CAZUQP010000008.1, from coordinate 1,045 downwards.
CTGCAATTGGAAGCAACACAAGAAAAAATGTTAGTGATTGGCGGTGGCATTATCGGATTAGAAATGGCAACTGTTTATAACGCATTAGGTGCTGAAATTACCATCGTTGAGTTGATGGATCAAATTATTCCGGGCGCTGATAAAGATGTTGTGATGCCGCTTTATAAACGCATTCAAAAACGTTACAAAAATATTTTACTAAAAACTAAAGTCACGAAGGTGGATGCTAAAAAAGATGGTTTATATGTCACTTTTGAAGGCGAAGGCGCACCAAAAGAACCAGAACGTTTTGATCGTATTTTATGTGCTGTCGGCCGTCGTCCGAATGGCGATCAAATGGCAGCAGATAAAGCGGGCGTTAAAGTAGATGAGCGCGGTTTTATTTCAGTCGATAAACAATTACGTACGAATGTAGCCAATATTTTTGCGGTTGGCGATGTGTGCGGCAACCCCATGCTTGCGCATAAGGCGATGGCGGAGGCGCGTACTGCAGCCGAAGTCATTGCTGGGATGAAACGTTACTTTGATCCAAAATGTATTCCAAGTGTTGCTTACACTGATCCAGAAGTCGCTTGGGTCGGTTTAACTGAGAATGAAGCGAAAGCCAAAGGAATTCAATATGGCAAAGGTGTATTTCCGTGGGCTGCGAGCGGTCGTGCTTTAAGTATTGGGCGTGATGAAGGTTTAACAAAATTAATTGTGGATGAAAAAACCCATCGTATTTTAGGCGGTGCAGCGGTTGGGCCAAATGCCGGCGAATTAGTGGCAGAAATTGGGCTTGCCATTGAAATGGGTTCGGATGTTGAAGATATCAGTTTAACTATTCATCCGCATCCTACATTATCTGAAACAGTAGCATTAGCCGCTGAAGTGTTTGAAGGTACGATCACGGATTTATATTTGCCGAAGAAAAAAGCGGAAAATAAAGCGCCGGCTTAATGATGATTTGTAAAAATCTAAACTTGATCTGACAGTCACTGTCAGATTGATTGTGCCACGTTTTGGTGCTTTCAGGCCAATGACTTGAAACCTACATCATCTGAAG
>CAZUQP010000007.1:0-13863 GCA_964622455.1 uncultured Coxiellaceae bacterium | reverse complement strand
ACCCCGCGGACAAAGCCGCGGGACGTCGGTTTTTTTGTTTAACACTCTCGTGAATAGTTACTCATTTTTTTAACTGCTAATCAAAATTTACCGTCTCTTTCACCACAACCAAAGGCCTTTTTTGGACATGCGTATGAATCGCTGTGATGTATTCGCCTAAAATGCCTACGAAAAAAAGCTGCACTCCTGCAAAAAAGAAAAGACCAATCAAAATAGGTGCGATGCCTACTGAAAAGTGATACCAAAAAATTAATTTTAAAATTAAAAAAATAAGCGCCATCAAAAAACTAAGCGCGGCACAAATAAATCCAACACCAGTGACAAGCCGTATGGGAACTTTTGAATAACTCGTCATTCCGAGCATGGCCATATCATACAGTGTAAAAAAATTATTTTTAGTGCGTCCTTTCTGGCGAGTGGGTTGATGATAAGAAATATAAGCCGTGTCAAATCCCACTTCTGCAATCATCCCTCTAAAATAAGGATAAGGATCATCGAATAGTTTAAGCGCTTCTATCACTTCTTTATCGTACAATCCAAATCCCGTATAATTTTTAATTTGTTTCGTCGCTGCGATTTTTGCAATCAGTTGGTAATAAAATTTTCGGATCCAATGCATGAATCTCTGCTCATCAGTTGTTTCTTTAATACCTACTACAATTTTATGTCCCTTTTCCCATTGTTCAATAAATTTTGGCAATAATTCCGGAGGATCTTGCAGATCACAGACCAGTGAAATAACCGCATCTCCCCTCGCTTTCAGTAAACCAAAAAAGGGGGAACGAATATGACCAAAATTGCGTGAATTTAAAATCAGCTTGACGTTTTTATCGCGGGCAGCAATCTCTTTTAAAAAAGAAACAGTGTTATCAGTCGATGAATTATCAATAAAAATATGCTCATATTGATAATGCGGTAGAGTACCCATCACCGCTTTTACACGCTCATAAAGCGGCAGCACATTTTCTTCTTCATTATAACAAGCGGTGACAATGCTAATCAGAGGCATGACTGTCCAGTATAAATTTGTTAATATCTTATCTTAGCATTTTTAAAGAGTGTGTGGAACATGTTACATCTTTCGCGGGAATTTATTACCTTTCTTTTAGTAGGCATTTTAAATACTATCGTAGGGTATCTCTTTTTCGTTTTCTTCTTATTCGCAGGTTTTCACTACACCATCGCCATCTTATTTGCGACTTGCCTTGGCATTTTATTTAATTTTAAGACAACAGGCACGCTTGTTTTCAAAAATAAAAATAAACGATTATTGATTCATTTTATCGGTATCTACATCTTGTTATATGGCTGGAATGTATCTTTAATCAGCCTAATTCACAAAATAATTCCTAATTTTTATATTGCGGGCGCAATGACCTCATTTTTCATGGCAATCATCAGTTTTTATTTAAATAAGCATTTAGTTTTTCACAAATCATCTTGATCATTCATTTTCAAGCAACCTCACAGGAGAATGCGTATTTTCCATCTTTAATCCGCGCGCATAAATTACCTTTTTCAAATTCGGATTTTTGGCGTATACGCTATCAATATCATCGATCATAATCGGCATATCTTTTTTAATATCTCTCAGCAAAACTTCACCAGCCATTAATTCACGGCATGAGATTTGTCCTTTTTGCAGAGGAATAGCCGCATAAATATCTTCATAAACTTGATGCTGGGTTAATTTATATCCTTTGGGTAAATCGCGTTTTGCATAAATTCCACGGACTAACGCATCAAGATAACGAATTTCTTTTTCCGGTGGAATGCGTTTTTGCGTGCCGGGTGCCCCGCACATTTCAACGGCCTTATGATACGCTTTAAACCAAGAATCCACTTGCTCCGGCAAAGAACAATAAGGCGAAACAAGCACATTCTCCCAATCAATATCAATGTGTCTCTCAAAAGTGCGGGCACCTTTTGCATATGCCATCATCATGGATGAAGACCAATCGTGATATTCATGCGTTGAAAATCCAATAATATGCCCTGGATATCTATTTTTAAGAAAATCAATTTGATTTAATTCTAATTCGTCATCTTCAGAAGGATAAAGAGAAACACAGTGATTAATAGCTAAAGGAATATTACGATTTTCAAAATATGTCACCATATCGTCTAAATCTTTTTGAGATGCACCGCCTGTTGATACGATGACAGATCGTCTAGTTGCCGCAATTTTTTCAATAAGCGGCCAATCATTAATAGCAGAACTTGCAATTTTGATAACCGGCATATCAAATGCAACACATAAATCTACCGATTTTTCGTCAAATGGCGTTGCCATGGGAATACACCCGCCCTTCACGATAGCTTGTACCAATACTGCATAATCATCACGAACCATTTGAGTCGCACGGGTTTTTTTGATGTAACGAACATCATCGCGATCTTGAAAATCTTGATGAATAAAAGTGGCCACATCACGAAATTGCAGCTTAATGGCAGCTTTCACATTATTAAAACGAACCACCTTGCTAAATTCTGCAATAATTTTTAAACCCCGCGAAACAAGGCCCCAATGGTTATTGGCTAACTCTAAAACAAATAAATCTTCAAATATGTTTTTTCTCATTAGGCAGGTTCTCCATTAAGAATGCCAAAGAAATTGTCTGATCTTAAAATTGATTCAATTTCATTTTGAAATTCTTTTGTAAGCAGAATTTTCATAAAAAAAGTATCGCCTATTTCTTTTATCATCACAAAATGAATAAATTTACCTTCTATTTTTTTATCTTTTTTAAGTAATGATAAAATGTTTTCAATTGAAATATGTTTCATGATTTCAATCACATGATTATCCAATAAATCTAAACAAAGCCCATTTAAAATTTCTTTATTGGCTACTGTTAAAAAAGAGTGACGACAACTTAATTCGTTAGAAAGCATCATCCCCATAAGAACAGCAAGCCCGTGAGGAATAGTATAATCGGACAAACTCTCAATCGCATGCCCTAATGTATGCCCGTAATTCAAACTCTTACGATGATGAGATTCAAATTCATCCTCCTGAATCACTGCGCATTTAATGCTTAATGCATTTAAAATAAGTGTCTTATAATCATAAAAAGCACGAATTTTTCCATTCACTACGTATTTTTGATAAAGAGATAAAAAAGCAGGGCCGCCAATAATGACTGACTTTAAAATTTCGCCCATGCCTGATCGCAATGCTTCATCTGTGAGGGTTTGAAGAAAAATGGGATTAATGATGACTTCATCAGGCGGATGAAATAATCCGATTTGATTTTTTGCATTTTTATAATTGAGACTGACCTTTCCGCCAATACAACTATCACACATCGACAATAGCGTGGTGGGAAAATAAACCCACTGGATTCCTCTTTTATAACAGGCACTCACAAATCCACCCACTTCTTGAATAATGCCGCCACCCACCACAATTAATTTTTCTTTTTTAGTAAAGTCGCGTTCACTCAAAAAATTAAGCACAGCAAACATACCATCGATAGTCTTAAAATTTTCAGTCGCTTTTGCTGAAAAAATTCGTGTTTCGTCAATTTTTAAAAAATTTTTATATAATTGCAAAATATTTTCATCAATCAATAACACACTATTTTTATTTTCAGAAAGATAGGTATTGAGAACATCAAAAGGATTTTTATTTTCATCGAGTGTCACGTGATATGATTTGGGTGTGGATTTTATCTGAAATTGATTGTGATCAATCGGAATTGTCGTTAATCTTTTTCCATCAATGGTAAATGAATCATTCATAAGGGTGGAGTGACTCCCTCAATAATCATATTTTCTGCTAATTCTTCCCGACTTAAAAAAGGCGCCATATCTTCCAAGGGACTCGTGACCATCCGGCCATCCGATAAACGCCGCGAAGATAGTTTGGGAGAAAAAGCTTGTTGTAAATCTAACATCACTTCACACAACAGGGGGCCCTCATGTTGTAGTGTTTCTGTTATGCAAGCATCCATTTCACTGTGCGTGTGACAACGCAGAAAAGGTAAATCAAAACCGGCAGCCAATTTTTTAAAATCAGGAAAACCAAGACCGCTTTCAGGCCCAACCCCAACTAGGGGTTCTCCAAAAAAATTTTGCTGCGTTTGCCGAATAGAGTGATAACCATTGTTATTCAGCACAAAAATCTTGATGGGATATTGATTAAAAACAATGGTCGCTAATTCTTGAATATTTTGCATGATGCTGCCATCGCCTGCTAAACATACAATCGGTTGGCCATTCGATCCCACACAAGCGCCGATCGCAGCCGGTAAATCATAGCCCATCGATGCAGAACCCGAATTACTGTATAAACGCTGGTTTTTTTTAAGATGCATCGCCTGAAAAGCAACCACACAAGCTGTTCCATCACCGGTTACAATAATTTGATTGGGCGGTAAATGTTCGCTTAATCTTTCCATAAAACAATAAGGATTGACTGCATTTTTACTTTCCCAATATTCAGGCAATACGACCGGATATTTTTTCTTTCTCGTCTGACACCAGGAAAGCCATTCTTTTTTGTGAGGAAAAACTGTTGATTTTGCCGCATGGATGAATGTTGGAATAAAATCAGCAAGGTCTGCGTGAATAGGTAAATCAATTTTAAGGGTCGGTTTTTTAAATTCAAGCGCATCAATATCAACCATTATTTTGTAAGCTGCGCGCGCAAAAGACGCATGATTATAGCTGATCTGCCGAATGTTCAAGCGGCACCCTAACACCATTAATAAATCTGCGTTTTGTACCGTGAAATTACCAAATCGATCACCGATAGTGCCGGGCCTTCCTGAATGCAAAGGATGTGTATCCGGCAAAAGATCATGCGCATTAAATGCAGTTGTCACTGGAATACCCAAACAATCAATTAAAGGCAGAAACAATTCATACATGCCTGATGAACGAACACCGGAGCCCGCAAGAATCACGGGACGTTTAGCCTCTTTAATACGTTTAATAATATCATTCACGACATCCATTGAGATCTTTGGAATAGAGACACTGTCCAAATCATCCAGCGGATCAAAATGTGTTAATGCTAAAGGATCTATTAATGCACCTTGAACATTCATAGGGATATCAATCCACACAGGCCCAGGGCGCCCATGCTGTGTTAAATAAATTGCTTTTTGTAAATGATATTTTATTTCTAACGGATCTTTGACTGTTACTGCGTATTTAGTGATGCTTTTTACCATATCAATAATTTTGCACTCTTGATCGCCCAATTGGCGTAATGGCAGCGATGTGCTTTCGACAGTCGTGTCATACCGCACTTGGCCTGAAATCACAAGCATGGGTATTGAATCAATAAAAGCACCAAACACGCCGTTTAATGCATTAATACCGCCAGGCCCCGTTGTGACATTTAACACAGGAATTTTTTGCGTCAAACGCGCATAACTTTCTGCCGCCATTGCACTTGCTTGTTCGTGATGATTGTAAATAATGCGTAAGCCAGAGTGCCTGCCAAATGCATCGTTTAAATGCATAGCGCCCCCGCCGGTCAATAAAAAAATATGACGCAAGCCAGAATCAAATAAAAAATCAGCTATAAAATGACTTACTTTTTGCATAATGCTTATTCCATTCAATGGTTTTTGAAATCGCGTGAGATAAATCAATCCATTGGTGTAAATTTAATTCCTGCTCTGCGCGTTTTGTGTGAGGAACATATCGTTCAGGTAACGCACGGGTCTTTCGTTCGTTTGCAATAACAACTGGTAAAGAAGGTATAACTTTTTGGCTAATGAGTTTTGCAAGATCTGCAATACTGATCGCCTGTTCTGAACCTACGTTATACACAGAGCCCAAAGTCCCTTCACAAAGAATTGTCCAGAGCCAAATAACAAGATCAGCTGCATATAAATAAGAACGATAAGGAGAGCCATCGCCTTTGACTTCTATGGGTTCGTCTTTAATAACATTTGCGATAAAATTGCCAATAGCAAAATGCGTTGTTAATGGTAAATGAGGCCCCACAAAAGCAAAACAGCGCGCAATTTTAATCGGCAATTGATGCTGTTTGATAAATAATAGGCAAAGATGTTCCGCCAGCAATTTCGAAAGGCCGTAAGCCGATCGTGTTTGTAAAGGATCTATGCTGCCAAGATAAGATTCAGGAACCATCAATAATGAGGGCGGCTGCTTACCATAAACCGCGCCCGAACTCACGAATAAAAAATGTTTAACATTCGTAGTCACTGCCCATTCTAAAATATGTCTAGTCCCTGCAACAATGGTATCAAACATCTCTAAAGGATTTTCTTCATTCAATTTGGCACTCGCATCAGTTGCTGCATGAATGATGTGAGTAAATCCCCCAGTTGGAAATGAAATAGTTTTGATATCACCTAATAAAAAATGCAGCCAAGGCATTTTCGCAAGATGCGGTACTTTGTTAAGAAAAGTGTGATGATCGCGTGTTAATACAGTGACTTCTGTTTTTAAACCAAAATAATTCACTGCATAAGCAATACTCTGAAGCAGCCATAGTCCAAAAAAACCAGTACCGCCTGTGATAAAAATTCGGCTGTCATGAAGCCGCGATAAAGAACGCGGCGCTTTATCCCAGATATGTGCCAAATCTTCGTTAGGGACTGAGAACATAGGCTTTTTGAGTCATATCAGAAAATTGTTTTGCAAATTCATCGATAGACTGATGAATATGCGCCATCATCGCATCATTTAATCCATGGTGTGCTGCAATTAACATACCGCCGCGCATGACTTGATCAGTGAACGGATATCCAGCGGGGTCTGCACGATGCGCTATATTTTTAAACCCAGGCTGCCGCAAAATATTGCCGGTAAAAATAGTACGGGTTTGAATATTACGTTTTTCCAAAAATATTTGTAAATCTGTGCGAGTGAAAGGTGCATGATCACAAACAACAATAGGGAAAGCGAGCCACCCTGTATAACTATTCGGTAATTGCTTAGGCAAAATAAACCAATTTTCATATTGTTTAAAAAACGCAAGATGCTGCAAAAACCACTGATTACGCAGCTTAATATTATCTTGTAATTTTTTCAGTTGCACCAAACCAAACGCAGCGCCCATTTCTGAGGGTTCTAAATTATAACCTAATGCTTCAAAAACAAATTTTGCATCATACAAAATACCATCGACATCCGTATTAAAACGATTTTCGATCGCTTCGGAATCCTTAAAAAGAGAGGAACTGCGGCCCCAGCTGCGCAGCAGTTTTGCTTTTGCATTTAATGCTTCATCATTGACGCACAACATGCCGCCATTGCCGGCACAATTAATCACATGAGACCCATAAAAACTGGTCGTCGAAATATGCGCAAAACGACCGGCAGGTTTATGATTGAGAGTAGCACCCAAGGTATCTGCAGAATCTTCAATCATGGTTAAATCATATCGCTTAGCCAGTGAATGCAATTTTTGCCAATCAGGCAAATTGCCTAATAAATTGGGAATCATCATGGCACGGGTATTTTCTGTTATCATTGACTCCACTTTTTCTGCATCAATGTTATAAGTACCTTCGAGAACATCGACAAAAGCAGGCACTAGACCGTGTCTTGCGAGAGGGGCCACGGTCGTTGAAAAAGTAAGCGCGGGTGTAATCACTTCAGATCCTTTTGGCAAATCAAGAATTTCAACCGCTAAATAATTCGCAGAAGAACCTGAGTTCACCATGATGCCCCATTTTTTATCAAAAAATTGCGCGACTTTCTCTTCCATCGCGCACACATGTTTTCCCATTTGCGTTGAGGTATTCAGCACATGGACGACCGCATCAATTTCTTCTTGGCCATGGACCGTGCGCCCATAAGGAACAGGGATAAATTCTTCTTCATGCATAGTGTTGCTCCGTTTTAAAATGGTTGTATCGTTCAATTTGGGCAAGCGTAACATCACGCATATGATCGCCTCGCTGCCAGCTTTTATACCAAGAAACCGTTGCGTCAATTGCCTCCTGTAATGTAAAACGAGGATGCCAATGTAAACGTGATTGTGCTTTTGCAATATCCAATTTTAAAAAAGACGCTTCATGTGCATGCTGCTCAGTGGATTGTTCCCACGCTGCATTGTCTCCCCATACTTCACAAACTTGATTGGCGACCGATGAAACAGGCTGACATTCCTTATCATGCGGACCAAAATTCCATGCTTCTGCATATTGCTTCGGCGCAAAAAAAATTTTTTCTGCCAAGAGTAAATAACCAAACAAGGGTTCAAGCACATGCTGCCAAGGACGTATCGCATTTGGAAAACGAATCAACGGTTTTTTTCCTTTCATGAATGCTTTCATCATATCCGGAATTAAACGATCATCCGACCAATCACCCCCGCCAATAATATTTCCCGCACGCACAGAGGCAATGCCTTTCTGAAAATTCTCCTCATCCATCGCATTAAAATACGAATTGCGATAAGCAGAAGTGACCAATTCTGCGCAGCCTTTGCTATTGCTGTAAGGATCATGTCCTCCCATCGGATCAATTTCACGATATCCCCAATGCCATTCTTTATTTTCATAGCACTTATCCGTCGTAATATTGATTAACACCTTTGCACTATCAGACATCCGCAACGCTTCTAAAATATTGACCGTTCCCATCACATTAGTTTCATACGTTTCAACTGGATGTTGATAGGAATAACGCACCAAGGGTTGTGCTGCAAGATGAAAAATAATATCGGGTTTCGCTTTTGTGATCGTTTCTTTTAAAAAATTTAAATTCCGAATATCGCCAAAAACTGAAGTAACTGCTTGATCGATAGAAGCTAGAGAAAATAAATTGGGTTCAGTCTTTGGTGGCAACGCATAACCTGTGACATTTGCGCCCAATGCCTGTAGCCACAATGACAGCCAGCTCCCTTTAAAACCGGTGTGTCCTGTCAAAAAAACCCGTTTTTTTCGCCAAAAATCGGGGGTTATTCCCATATTTTCCAAGGTGCTTTGCCGGATTGCCATAATTCCTCTAATAATTGCTTTTCACGCAACGTATCTACAGGCTGCCAAAATCCGCGATGAAAGTAACTATTCATTTGGCCTTCTTTTGCAAGAATACGCATGGGTTCTTGCTCCCATAATGTCGCATCATCTTTAATATAATTTAAAACGCGGGGCGATAATACAAAAAAACCACCGTTCACCCAACTGCCATCACTTTTAGGTTTTTCAATAAATGATTTAACTTCATTACCTTCAAAATCCAATATACCAAAACGCCCCAAGGGTTGAATCGCAGTCACCGTTGCCAATCGTTTTGATTCCTGATGTGATTTTAATAAGGCTTTAATATCAATGTCTGCAACGCCATCGCCATACGTTAAACAAAAATCATCTTCACTCAAATAATCTTCAATACGTTTTAAACGACCGCCTGTCATAGTTTTTTCACCCGTATCAACGAGAGTCACGGTCCATGGCTCTGCATAATTTTGGTGAATGCTCATTTTATTTTGTTTCATATCAAATGTAATGTCTGAGGTATGCAAAAAATAATTCGCGAAATATTCTTTGATGATATAGCCTTTAAATCCTAAACAAATAATAAAATCATGAATTCCAAACGTAGAATAAATTTTCATAATATGCCAAAGGACTGGCTTGCCGCCAATTTCAACCATGGGTTTTGGACGAATGGTTGTTTCTTCTGTCAACCGTGTCCCCAAACCGCCCGCTAAAATAACTGCTTTCATAAAGCATTATCTCGCTTTGCTAAACACTCATTGATAAAAAGTTGAAAATGATTTCGAAATTTTTCTTGGCTAAATCGCGCGGCATTTTCCACGCAGTTTTCTACCGTAAAAAGATGCGTATTCGCTTCAAATAATTGTATCGCATCACAAATGGTATCGGTTTTCTGTTCAGCGAAAAAAATTCCCGTTGGTTTTTCATATGAAATACCACGCACTGTTTCAAGAGCGCCGCCCTTGCCATAAGCAATCACTGGCGTACCTGCCGCTTGCGCCTCTAAAGGCGCAATACCAAAATCTTCTTCGGCCGCAAAAATAAATGCTTTGGCACGCTGCATATATTGAAGAAGCATTTCTTTCGATTGATGACCCAACATTTCGATATTAGGGCCTGCTTTTGCTTTGATTTTTTCAAAATCGGGGCCATCGCCTATGACAATTAATTTTTTATTTGGCATGGATCGAAAACTTTCGACGATTAAACGCACTTTTTTATAAGGCACAAGACGCGATGCCGTTAAATAAAAATCTTCTTTTGTTGCACCTGGAACAAAATGAGTCGTGTCGACGGGTGGATAAATCACGTGCGCTTTTTGTCGATAGGTTTTTAAAATACGTTTAGCAATAAACTGTGAATTTGCTAGAAAATAATCAACCCGTTTTGCGCTTTGCAAATCCCAAAGCCGCAGTTTATGTAAAAAATAACGCGCAATCACGCCTTGAAATTTTTTATCTAACCCTGTTTCACGTAAATATTCGTGCTGCAAATCCCATGCATAACGCATAGGGGAGTGCACATAACTCACATGCAGTTGATCGGGACTTGTAATAACGCCTTTTGCAACCGCATGAGAACTTGAAATAATCAATGAATAAGCTGACAAATCCATCTGTTCGATTGCAATAGGCATTAAAGGCAAGTAATGACGATAGATTTTTTTTGCAAATGGTAATTTTTGAATGAACGTTGTCGTGATTTTTTTATTTAAAAGAAACGCTTTTTGCGCTGGATCCAAAAAATCAACCACCGCAAAAAGATCCGCTTCCGGAAAAGAGGTAAGCATTTCAGCCAATACTTTTTCAGCACCGCCTAAAGTCACCAGCCAATCACATACTATTGCTATTTTCATTTTATCTGCCTAAAGCCCGCAATAATAAATTAGTCTAATTCTGTTGCAATACTATACAGTTCTTTTAAGATGAGCAACATATTGAAACAATGAGGGCGCTATGCTGCCTAAAGGACTCTTAAAAGAATATTCACGGCTGCTCGCAACACTGATGCGCTGCATGGATATGGCCATGGTGGCAATGGCGGGTTGGATAACTTATTACATTAAATTCAATACGCTAAACGTAACCCACCACTATGGAATTGCTATTTTTATTGGCGTCATCTTCGTCTCTGCAATTTTTTCTTTTTTTAATATTTATACCTCTGCCCGCGGCAAGACGCTCGTGAGTCATTTTACCCGCTTATTTCACGCCATGTGTGTTGCTGCTGTATTGCTAGCTGGACTCGCTTTTTTCATCAAGGTAGGCGAAACCTATTCAAGGCTTTGGTTTGGCACATGGATGCTTTTTGCATTAGTACTGCTGATTCTCTTTCGTTGCGCCATATTACTGGGTCTTCGTTTTATGCGCATGCAAGGTTTAAATGAGCGGCGTGTCGTTATTTTAGGGGCAAGCGAACTTGGAATGAAACTTGCAGAAACTATCCAAGAAGCTTTATGGACAGGATTTCGTATCATCACATTCATAGACGATGAAGCAAACCAAAAACCTCCTGCTATTTTAAACATTCCAATCATGCAAACACCCAAAGAATTAAGCGAGTATCTTGCCGAAAAAAAAATTGATGAATTGTGGATTGCACTCCCGTTACGTGCGGAGCTGCGCGTTAAGGAAATTCTATATGAATTACGTCATCATACAATTACCACACGTTTTGTGCTGGATATTTTTGGCATGGATTTGCTGAATCACTCGCTCACAGATGTTGCTGGTTTCCCAGTATTAAATATTCGTTCGACACCCATGCGCGGGATCAATCGTATTGTCAAAGCACTGGAAGACCGTTTATTGGCAGCCAGCATTTTAATCTTGATTAGTCCATTACTTTTAACCATCGCCATTGGTATTAAACTGAGTTCCAAAGGTCCTATATTTTTTAAACAATTACGTCATGGATGGGACGGTCGTCTTATTACAGTTTATAAATTTCGAACGATGATCGAACATGAAGAACAGGGCGGTATCGTTACACAAGCCACTTCAGATGATAAACGTATTACCTCGTTTGGCAAATTTTTACGACAGACCAGTCTTGATGAGTTACCGCAATTTATCAACGTTCTTCAGGGGCGAATGTCGATTGTGGGACCAAGGCCCCATGCAGTTCCGCACAATGAATTTTATAAAGATGCCATTCATACTTATATGCAGCGCCATTGTGTCAAACCAGGCATTACCGGCTGGGCACAAATTAATGGTTGGCGGGGTGAAACCAATACGCTGGATAAAATGCAAAAACGCGTGGAATACGATTTGTATTATATTAATAACTGGTCATTGTTATTTGATATAAAAATTATTTTGTTAACCTTTATGAAAGGATTTGTTAATTAGTTCACTCTGGTTAGATTAGGGCTGCCAATTCGCATTAGGCTGAAATACATTGAGAGCACCAGAGGGCGTTTCATTATTTGGTACGCAACGTGTCATCGCCATAATCGAACCAATTAATTTCCCCTGACTATAGTTATCAACGGCAGGATAAGCACGCCCAGCTTCAGTCATCACCACTAAACATACACGCCAGTACCTTGTACCCGCGGGCTCTGTTGCTGGCAAAGATGACCAAGGGGGCGCGTTGCAGTCATCAAGAGCAACAGGTTGTACAGTAGCACAACTCCGCGGAGCAGATTGAATAGTAGCACCTGCACCCGTAGAGGGCGCTGGATCGCCTGCGTCATTCACTCCTCTTGCAAAAGCAACAAAACTGCTAATAGGATAAGTTCTGATACCACTACAATCAGCCGGATTTCCCCCGGGGCCCGTTCCGCTGGGGTTACACTCAGCTGGAGGATCTCCTGTAATGATTCCGCTCACAGATGTGGGAGTCACAAAAATAGCAGGCCGCATTCCCGGCGGACAAACAGGCGCTGGCACACAGGAACCATTATAATAAATTCCCGCAAAATTCACTGATCTTGCGTTACTTAAATTTTGTCCGGGGATAGTGACACTTGCAACGACAATGTTACATCCTGCACTGCCGCTTCCCGCACAAGCAGCGGGCTGTGTGGGCGGATTAGTCGCTACGCCTGCTGCATTAGTAATAAACGCCAATGGCAGCCGCCCTGCGATAACACGGGCATTGGCTACCGTATTCGCCGTGCTGCGCACATAAAAACTGCCGCCATTGGCAAGTGTGCTGCAGTTAACAAAAAAACTACTCCCATAGGAATTTGTCTGTAAAGTCCTCGGAAGATAATTGGGCTGTAATGCATTAAGAATGAACCATTGGGAAGTTCCGCAAAGCGGATTATTAATGGTAGCAGTGAACAGTGGCCAAAAAGAATTATTGATGTAAAAAGCAAGTCCTGCATTTAAAATTTGCTGCATATCAAATACGGTCTTGTCGCGGCGTAATTCATCGGATTTTTGAGTCGTATAATTTAACAATAAGACAAGAAAAGTGGTAGAAATTGCGAGTACCAACAAAATTTCTATTAAAGTAAACCCTTTTGTCTTTCTACCGCTATGCATCATCATACTACCCGCCGCATAAGTAATTTTGCGTATTATACCAACCACCGCTTGGGACACCGCTTAAGATAGACATCCCATCATTAGTATACTGCCTATTAAACTGTTTTACATAGGGTTCAAATCCCTGCATACCCTTACTCCTTGATACATGGGTCGGGGGCCGCTCCCAAACCAAATATCCTGTCGCAGGGGGTGCTGGATTGCATTGTGCAACACCTCCGCCCGATGCGCTGGATATGCAAAGTGCTCTCAAATCATTTCTAATCTGTGTCCATTCGGCACTGGTTAATACGGGAGACAATTTCACAGCCACTTGTTGCCGCCAAAGAACAACTCGTGATAAAAGTGTTGGAGGTTGATTAGAATCTAATGACACACCGCCGCCTGCAATACAGGCGGGCGGGGTACCCCCTCCCCCAACAAAAGAA
>CAZUQP010000006.1:0-10154 GCA_964622455.1 uncultured Coxiellaceae bacterium | reverse complement strand
ATGTCATGTTCTCTTAAAAATTAAGATGGTTGGTGTGAGGTTATTAGTTGATGGCGCGCTTACAGCGCTTTGATAGATTGTGAATTAAATACCCAGGGTTACGGCGCACAAAACGCGCCTAACCCTGGGCTAAATTAGTTCCAGGGCCTATGGCCCTGAAAAGACAAAGCGTGTTGCAGTGCAGAAAACTTAATTTCAGGTGATGTGGGGTTCAAGTCATTGGCTTGAAAACACAAAAAATTGCTACAATAAATTCGACGGTCAATGTCAGATCAAGTTTAGATTTTTACACTTTACACGTTAAGAAACCTCAACCGTTGTTTCCCAACTTTTCAATGTTTCTACTTTTTCGCCGCGTTGTTGACGCTGCTTAACAAATTGTTGAAACAATTCAGCAATGCCTCTTGATTTTGCATAATGAATAGGGCCGCCGCGGAAAGGCGCAAAACCTGTACCAAAAATCATGCCGGCATCCAACAAATCACCATCCATCACGACACCTTCACGTAAACAGGCAAACGATTCATCCAGCATACGCAGCACTAAACGATCAGCAATCTCTTCCAATGATTTTTCTGCAGTCACTTCTTTTGACTTAATTTGCTTGCCATTTTTGTACTGATAAAATCCGCTACCTGATTTTCGGCCTAATTTGCCTTTTTCAACTAAAGCAATCAAGCGAGGTGGAATTTTACTATTAAAATATTTACCTAGATATTTCGCAACGGATAAACACACATCTAACCCAACCGCATCTGCCAATGCAACAGGCCCCATGGGCATGCCAAAATCAACCATCGCTTTATCAATGGCAGCCGCTGGGATACCCTCATCTAACATAGCGACAGCTTCCAATAAATAAGGCATTAAAATACGATTGACTAAAAATCCTGGGCTGCTTTTAACAGGCAATGGTAAGCGATCAATTTTACGCACAAAGCTTATTGCTTTTTCTACAATAGCAGGATCCGTACGATCCCCTTTTACTACTTCAACCAATTGCATTTTTGAAACTGGATTAAAATAATGAATCCCCACCAATCGTTCCGGATTTTTTAATACGGTATTAATATCATCTAGCGGAATACTTGAAGTATTGGTCGCTAAAATGGCAGTTGGTTTAGCTTCTGTTTCAAGTTGTTTAAACAACGCTTGTTTCGCGTTTAAATCTTCAAATATCGCTTCAATAATCATATCTGCATGCGGTACGCCATAACCTTTGACATCAGGTATTAAGCGATCCATGGCTTTTTGAATTAGATACGGTTCTTTTAATTTTTCTTTAAACAATTGATACGCGCGCTTAATGGCTGGCGCAATCAATTTTGCTTCGCGGTCTTGCAGCGTCACTTTCAAGCCTTGTAATGCACACCAAGCGGCAATATCACCGCCCATCGTGCCGGCACCAATCACATGCACATGTTCGGGTTTAAATTGACTTTCTTTTGCTAAACCTTTTAACCTTTCTTGCAAGAAAAATACGCGCGCTAAATTTTGACATGTCTCGCTAAAAAATAATTTACCGCAGCTTCTCGCTTCTCGATCCATGGCTTCATTGCCAAAAACGCCAACACGCTCCCAATTATCCAGCACATCAAAAGGGGCTGGGTAATGCAAAGGATTCACTTTTGCGCGTAATTTTTTACGCAATAAGCTTGCCAATATTGTTCGAATTGGTTTGGTATTGGTTAAACTTTGTAATCGAGTGGCTTTGTGGGCTTTTGGTTTTTGTAAAATATAATATTTAGCCGCTGTCACCAAATGACGTTTAGGCACAGCTGCATCGACAACGCCTAATTTTGCTGCCGCTTTACCGCTAATCGCATGGCCCGATAAAACTAAATTTAATCCTTGTAATGCGCCAATCAAACGCGGCATGCGTATGCTGCCGCCCCAGCCCGGATGAATGCCCAGTTTAACTTCAGGCAAGCTAATGCGCGTTTTAGCGCCATCTTCTGCAATACGATAACGGCAAGCGAGTATCAATTCCGTACCGCCGCCCATGCAAAAACCATCCACCATTGCAACCGTTGGCATTTTTAAATTTTCAATTTTATTAAAAATAGCTTGCCCGTGTTTTAACAAAGTCACCGCTTCATCAATATCACTAAATTGACTAAATTGAGAAATATCAGCGCCTGCAATAAAACCACTTTTCTTCGCTGATGCAATAATTAAACCTTTAGATTGCGTATCTGTTGAAAGTGTATCAAGCACATCAGATAATTCCTCCATGACTTCGCGATCCATCGTATTGACCGATGCATTTTGTTTATCGAAATATAACCATTTAATTTGATCTGCATCCGTTTCTAATCGCCAGTGTTTATATGTTTGCATCCTGCTATACCCCCACATCAGAAACATTTTCAATTAACATAGCCCCGCCTTGTCCGCCGCCAATACAAATAGAAGCAACACCGCGTTTCGCATTTTTACGTTTTAAAATCGTTGCTAAGTGCAGCACAATGCGCGCACCGCTCGCCCCCACCGGATGCCCCAAAGCAATGGCACCGCCATCAATATTGAGACGGTTCTTATCTAATTTGCCAAACGCACGATCCATTCCTAAATAAGTTCGGCAATATTCATCATTTTCCCATGCCGCTAAACAACCTAATACTTGAGCAGCGAATGCTTCATTGATTTCCCAAAAATCAACATCATCCAAACCGAAATGATGGCGGTGTAACAACGTTGTTGATGCATACACTGGACCCAATCCCATTTCAGCAGGATCAAGGCCAGACCATTCGGTATCTACAATTCGTCCAAGCACGGGTAATTGATATTTTTTGACGGCTTCTTTACTGGCAAGCAATACTAATGCTGCACCATCCGTCACTTGAGAACTATTACCTGCTGTTACACTTCCAAATTTTTTATCAAAAAATGGTTTTAACGCAGCCAATTTTTCTAAAGTAGTCTCACGACGAACACCATCATCTAAAACAGCATATTCACCTGTATATGCAAACGCAGGTATCACTTCATCTAGGTGATGATTATCTTGCGCATGCGCAATGCGCTGGTGGCTCTCCATTGCAAACGTATCCATTTGTTCGCGCGTAATTTTAAAACGATAAGCTACATTTTCTGCAGTTTGTCCCATCGATAATCCGATAGTTGGATCAGTTAAACCTTTGAGTAATGCAATCACCGGTGCCATAAATCCAGGTCTAAATTTAGCAATTTGTTTTAATTTATTACCCACCGTTTTACTACTCCACAAACCCGCTAACCAATTCACCATATGCTGGTTAAATAATAAAGGCGCACGACTCATTGCCTCTGTACCGCCTGCTAATACAAGATCATGCCGTCCAGATGCAATATCTTTTACCGCGCTATCAATGGCCTGCATGCCTGATGCGCAATTACGCTGCACTGTCCATGCGGGAACTGATTTTCCGCAGCCTAAACGTAAAGCGATCAATCTGCCAATATTGGCCTCATCAGGACTTGGCATCATGCAGCCAATCACCACCTCCCCTAAATCGGTTGGAGAAAAAGGTTGCCGCGCCAATAATTCTCTTCCGACATTGACTGCTAAATCAGATGCAGAAAAAGGCCCTGGTTTTCCGCGCGCTTTTAAGAATGGCGTACGCGCACCATCGACGATATAGACTTCACGCTGCATGTTGCTTTTGGTATCCATAATTGCTCTTCCTTTAACTCAGTACAGTATTGAGATCAAATGAAAATTCATCTACTTTAATAATTTCTTTATGCAATTGATTAAATCCACGTAATATCTCTGCTTCATCTTCTGTGACAACGTTTTTTTCAATTGCCACCTTCATGCGCTCATCAAAATTCGCGAGCTTCGGTAATGTACCACTTCGCAGCGCATTTTGAAATTTTTTCAACAAAGGTTCAACTAAAGAAAATTGCTGAAAAGCTTTCTCAATTCGATGCGTCGCATCATCTTCTGTTTTTCCTAAGTAGATATATTCCGTCAAACGATCACGAAATTGAGATGGCTCGAGCATGGATTTAACAATTTTATGATACAGTTTATCTTTAGGCTGACGATAGGCAGTACCATAGGGAAAAATAATCCAGCGTAATAATTTACCGAGCCAAGATAATGGGAAGTTATTCAATAATTCATCAAGCGCTGATTGGATTTCATAAAGACATTTTTCGACACACCATTTAACATACGGAAGATCTGATACAGGCTCTCCTTTGTCATGAAAATATTTTAAAGTAGCCGATGCCAAGTAAAGTTGGCTTAATACATCGCCTAAACGCGCAGAAGTACGTTCTTTACGTTTTAACGTGCCGCCCAAAATTAACATAGTGATATCAGATAACAAGGCAAGCGCCGAACTCATGCGTGTTAACTGCCGATAATAACGCGCTGTTTGTCCGTGTACCGGCGAAAATAATAATTTGCCCCCCGTCAAACCACACCAGAGATTGCGCACCAGATTACTCAATACATATCCTATGTGCGATAACAGCAATTTATCTAATTTAGCAACACCTTCTGGCGAATCACTTTCTGCTAACAATTCTATTTCTTGTAAAATATACGGATGACAACGAATAGCGCCTTGACCAAATATAATTAAGTTACGCGTTAAAATATTTGCCCCTTCAACTGTAATACTCACTGGAATAGACATGTAAGGGTGCGCCAATATATTTCGAGGGCCTACTTGAATTCCGTGTCCCGCATGAATATCCATTGCATGCGATATCACCTTGCGCGCCATCTCCGTCATATTATATTTAGCAATGGCCGTTACAATGGCCGGTTTAATTTTTAAATCAACAGCACCTGCTGTCAGAGTGCGGCATGATTCTAAAAGATAGGTCAAACCTGCAATCTCGCCTAACGCTTCTTCAACGCCTTCAAAATGCGCGATAGAAGTATTAAATTGTTTTCGTAAACGCGCATAAGCACCTGTCATACGGAAGGTTAATTTTCCGCACGCTGTACTTAATGCCGGTAAAGAAATGCCGCGCCCGACTGACAAGCACTCCATCAACATTCGCCAACCTTGTCCTGCCATGGATTCACCGCCTATGATCCAATCCATCGGAATAAAAACATTTTGACCGCGTGTGGGGCCATTCATGAATGCCATATGTAAAGGCAAATGACGACGGCCAATTTCAACACCTTGATGAGAAGTACGTACTAAACATAAAGTGATACCGATGTCTTCTTTCTTACCCAATAAATGGTCAGGATCATATAAGCGAAATGCAATTCCCAATAAGGTTGCAACGGGTGCAAGCGTAATATAACGTTTGTCCCAAGTAAGATTAATACCCAGCATACGCTGCCCCTGATATTCGCCATAACAAACAATACCGGTATCAGTAATAGCGCCGGCATCACTGCCCGCATCAGGCCCCGTCAACGCAAAGCAGGGTATTTCTTCGCCGCGAGCTAAGCGCGGCAAATAATAGTCTTTTTGTTCTTTCGTACCATAATGCAATAATAATTCAGCAGGCCCGAGCGAATTAGGCACCATGGTATTGACAGCAACGCTGACACTGCGTGTGGCAATTTTGGTGACAACTGTTGAATGTGCGTAAGCAGAAAAACCAAGCCCGCCATATTCTTTGGGAATAATCATGCCAAAAAAACGTTCGGCTTTAAGAAAATCCCATACTTCTTTGGGCATATCTGAATCATCGTTGACAATTTGCCAATCGTTGATCATGCCGCATAAAGTTTCTACTTGATGATCGATAAAGTGTTGTTCATCCACACTTAAAGCGGGCGGCACTAGGTTCAACAATTTTTTCCATTCAGGACGACCACAAAATAAATCTTTTTCCCACCAAACATCCCCTGCTTCAATGGCTTCGCGTTCAGTTCTACTGATCGCCGGCATCCGTTTTTGTAAAATACGTGTTAAGGGTTTGGTAAAATAACGCTTTCGAGTTCGAGTGAGATTTGCAAAAAGTGCGGATGCTATGAAAAGTAACCACGCTATCCCTAAAAATAAATATCCAAGACCGCCAAAAACAGTGACTAGAAAGAGCGTTAAACCAATCACCAATGTCCATAACATGACGGGCACGCGAACGTAAGCAAGACCTAATACGACAACAAGCAATATGCCAATACTTTCCAAAGCCATCACTACTCCTTAAATTTATTATGATTGATATGACATTACTTTTTGGGCGACAAGTATAATCACTTTATTTCTTAAAGAATAGTTTTATTGATATAAAGAACAAATTCTACTCCATGCGATTCAGATAAAAATGTTATCCACAATTTCTGTGGATAAGTCTGTTATTAACCTATAGAAAACTATCCTAAATACAATGAGATCAAGGATAAGATCAAAAAGTTCATGAATTGGACACAAGTAAAAAAACGTTTTTTTTCAATGGGTTATAAAAATTGAGATTTTTCTACGCAGTTTTTTATCATTTTTTTTAATACTTATGAGTAAAATTTGAAATTGTGTACAATTTTAAAATACACTATGGCAATTGCATTTTATATTTAATTCTTAATCAACTGTTAAGATAGGGTGTGTATTATCATAAAATGATAAAAAACGAGGTGTGTCCATGTCGAGCAATAGAACAGAATCAAAACAGGATTCCTATGAGCTTTGTTTCCTGAAAAATGGCAAGCTAGAAACGCTCGCCGAAGCGCACATGCGTATTAAGGGTGGCAACGCTGTTTTATTGTGTCCTCCTGATTCAAACAGCAACACTCCATGGGAGCAAAGATATCACGCCTATTTTATTCTCGAAGGCCAGTGGGCAGAGAAAGACGAAGGATTCAACATTGTCTCGCTTCCTTCTTCTCTCGATCTCAAAAACCAAAATAAGGATGCTATCATTCAAATGGCCTTATCCCAGGCAGGAATCATCAAAGACCCATCGACTATTCCGCTTAAGCAGCAACCATCAGAGAGCAAATTGTCGCTTATTGCGAACGATATGATGGAAGAGGCTATCTTCCCGTTTCCTGACTCAGCATCGCTCGTCTTTCCTGACTCAGCATCGCTCGTCCGCTTTTCAATAACTTGTCGTCAAGCGAACGAAGATGTGGGAGCGCTGCTTTATAGGAGAAAGCTATTACAACACATCATCTATGGTAAGAAAGATGAAGCTGAAGCCATGTTAAAACAAGCGAGTTGGCTTACGGACAAAACCTTGTTATCAAAGTTGTTATTAAAAAAAGATACCGTAGCGAGTTATTCCTTTGGCCTTGATAAAAATAATCCCGTCAAAATGAAAGGCACCGCTTTACAAATTGCTGCGGGTGCTGACGATTTTGATGTGATCATCAGTGGCAAAAAAGTTGTTGATGGCATGTCAGAAATGATCGCCTCTTATTTGCGGCAATTGCCAGAGGGTGAAGCTGAAATAGCAAAGCAAATGAACGAACGATTTCCTGATGAGAAATCAGAAGAAGAGCGTTGTTTACGTGATATTGAAGCACTGAATAAAGTGGTCAAAGCCATTGAGGATGCAACGGATGCGGAATGCAATCAAGCGCTGGCTGAATTTAGGCAATATCTCGAACCCAAGGGTGTGATTACTACGGGAAAACAGTTTAATGAAAAACTTCTTTTGCATGCTTTGGACTTATATATTGAAAAATATGCTGCTTTTGGCAATGAGTGGAGAAGTCTCAAGAATCTGTTATTTTGGGAGAAGATTATTTGTTATATCCGCCGGTTTTTACCTGCAAATTTAGCGCAAACATTCGCGGGGAATGACAAGAACTTAAAACGTAGCTTGGGGGATTATTTTGACACTTCCTTCTTTCCTCTTAATGATAGGTTTAGTCTTGATGCTAATTTCCCTGTCCGCACCTACTCCTCTGACTACCCCGACTCCTCCTCCTCGATCTGCCTGATCGGGAGTCTTAACGCTGCGTGGGCGGCATTCTCCTTTTTGTCAAAGATTATGCTGAGCAAAAACAGCAGCATTAAAAACTTATTTATGGAACATCCGGCCAATTCAAATTTTCTTTTCGATGCGCGTAATATCACTACTAAAAAATTCTTTTAATGCAAAGAGCATGTGATTAACAGGTGATTTCTTAGCAAATGAGCTAGTTAAATTATCTGTCCACTCACCTGTTTCAAGATTCACAAGGATAGGTGTCATCACGGTTTTATTTTGCGGATATAAAGCAAGTACCCAAGGCCCATAAAAATCTGCATACTGTTTACTCGAAATAATCATCTTAAGCATACTGTCTTTCACCGTCACGCGCGTCGTTTTGGGATCAATCTGAAAATAATCGATACCTTCAAACAGTACTTTTCTTTCTTCGGGATGAACGGAACGAATGGCTTCGGGTGAAAAATCACTTTCTGTAAAAAAATCCTGCCGCATCGATACTTTGGATGGGCTGCTAAAAATATAATCATTCAAAGCAACGCCATTTATTTTCTCGAGAGGAAGATGCAAATAGGTCAGTAAAGTTGCTTTAATATCCATCAAAGAGACGAGCCCCGGCACCACTTTGACTTGGTTCGGTATCAACCCAAAAGAGCGAAAAGCAAGCACTGTGTGATATTGCGATAAACCCAGCACGTCCGTACCATGACCGCCTGACATGTTCACTTTTTCTCGGGTGGCAGTCGGTGGATAAAAATGTGGGATCACTTTATTTTTTCCCTGTGTCACATATAAATCAGGATCGGTAATACGGTCACCCGGCATTTCAACCGCTTCCCCATGATCGGATAACAACACAACAATTGCGTGATCTAAAAAATGATTTTGTTTTAAAAGCCGCATAAAATCGTAAAATTGTTCATCCGCTCGATGAATGGCCGCTTGATAATGATGAATCGATATTTGATTGACTGGCAAGGCCGCCCATGCGTATGGAAAATGCGGCAAACAAAAATGGACTGCTAAAAAAACAGGTTTCATTCTTGATTGAGATAACATAGGTTTTAAAAGATTTAAAAAACTATTCGGTTCATAAGTTGCAAAAACAGCGCGATTGGCATACGTATGCGGAAATAAATATTTGCCCAGTGTCGTATTCACCACTAAATTGGATAACGGAAAATCATTTAGCGTTCCCAATAAAAAATCATTAAATCCGATGGGCGGCACCACAATTTCATTAAATCCATATCGTTGATCAATATTACTGAATCGTGTTTCATCCGTTGCAAAAATCGTTTTATATCCTTGGCGTTGCAAAATAGCCGGTAACGTTTTGCCAAATGCTAAATGACTTTGGTCCGCCAAATTCGTACGGATAGTATTTAATTTAGGATAAATCCCCGTCAAAATACTCACCCATGAAGGATATGTTCTTGCTAAAGGAGTGAGTGATTCCGAAAATACAGTAGCATTATTTAAAAAATGGTCGATATGCGGAGAAATGGGCGTATAACCAAAAAAACCTAAAAAATCGGGTCTTAATGAATCGATACCAATTAAAATAATATTAGGTTTTAGAGGTGTTGATGCATCTAAAACAGTTTTTTTATGGAATAAAAGAAAACTCGTAAAAACAATTGTCCCTAAAAAAAGAAATAGCGCCTTTTTTTTAAATCGATAAAAAAATCCATATAGCGAAAACAAAAAAGCTGCTAATAATGTTATAGAAAAAATAACAAAAAATATTTGAATCAATATCAAAGGTATCCCGCTAAAGATAACATTTGAAAATTTTGAATTGGGAAAAAAAATTCGATTTTCCAGCAAGAGCGTCAATAAAGCGATAAACCACAAAGTGATCCCGAGCGTGTCTGTTTTTTTAGATGGCCACGAAAAAGCCCTGCCAATCAATCTCGCCATCAACCAGATAATCAGTAAAAAAACAAGATGCAGAAGAAGCTCTGCAAAGATAAAATAAATAACACCAGGAACAATTGTTAAAGGCACAGTCAAGTGATTGGCAACTAATTTAAAATCTGCTAAATAAATTTTGCTGCATTCAATGGCAAAACTTATTTCTGCCAATATAAAAAGTAAAGTTAAAGCGAGAAGATAGCTAAATAAATGGCTTTTTTGTGTATTACTAGAAGTATTCAATTTTTCCTCGTATGAGAGAACTTCTCACTGTTAAATAATTTATAATATAATTTTTTAAGGCTCGTCGTTGCAAATAACCCTCATTGCTGTAAAAGTTACGTCATTCGTTGATAAAAAAACAAGCCGTCATTGCGAGCGAAGCGAAGCAA
>CAZUQP010000005.1:0-35646 GCA_964622455.1 uncultured Coxiellaceae bacterium | reverse complement strand
TCTTTTCAGGGCCTACGGCTCTGAAACTAATTTAGCCCAGGGGTAGGCGCGCCTTGTGCGCCGTAACCCTGGGGATTTAATTTACAATAAATCAAAGCGCTGTAAGCGCGAAACATTTTAATCCCATACATACTCTTCAGAATAGGAAACATCGTGTCGAACTAAAAATTTTCTAAACTCATCTTGAAAGCTTTGTTGTTGGTGATGAATGTGTTGATTTTGAATGTAGCTTTTTATTGCGGTTAAAGCTGATTGGCTCATGCTAAATGCCTAGAGCTTCGCTAATGATTGTGGCATGTCATTTTCTCTTAAAAATTAAAGTGGTTGATATGATGTTATTAGCTTGTGGCACGCTTACAGCGCTTGGTGGTGAGTGAAATTAATACCCAGGGTTACGACGCAAAAAGCGCGCCTAACCCTGGGCTAAATGGGTTTCAGGGCCTACGGCCTGAAAGCACAAAACGTGTTGCAGTACAGAAAACCAAAGCATAAGAAAATTGAATAAAAATAGCGACATTTCTCGAAAAAATATACACACATCGTGTACACTTACTCAAAGAAGATATTCAGAGAGCTTAGCTATGAAAATACACACGACAATTCAAAAATGGGGAAATAGTTTAGCTATTCGTATCAAAAGAAAATCGCTTTTTTTTAACGAGGCTCAATTACTCAAAGGATTGACATTTAAAAAGGCACATGCTGATGAAATCGCAAAAAGCATTCCTCAGGACGACAACCCGAGAGTTACGAAAAGCGAATAAAAAATATTGGTATTAGATTTCAATAATCGCTTGAGGTCTTCTAAAAATTTTGCTAGTTTGCTTCGCTTAGTCAATTTGACATGATATTTTCTGCTATTCTCAATTTCTATTGGTTTTTCTCGCAATTTCTAATTTTCTGCATTGATTCGTGATACTACTTGTAGTACTATAATGGAACATAGTAATGACCCATTCTGAGAAATTATTAAATAAAATGCGCAACAACCCGAGGGATTGGCGCATCGAGCAGTTAGAAACTATTGCAAAACGTTATGGCATTCATGTGCGCAAGTCGGGTGGTAGTCATGTCGTTTTTGGTCACCCAGCGTGGATAGAATTGCTATGTATTCCTGCGCATCGCCCCATTAAGCCAATCTATGTGAAAAAATTAGTGTCATTAATAGCGAGATTAGGAGGTGATAAATGAAAAAGAAACAAACGCCCCATTATCCCTTTACTATTCGTCAGTTGTCGGAAGAGGACGGCGGTGGTTATTTGATTGAGTTTCCAGATTTGTCAGGCTGTATATCAGATGGGGAAACTATAGAAGAAGCCATTAAAAATGGGCATGATGCAGTTCTGTGCTGGATAAGTGCTGCAAAGGAGACGAACCGGGCTATTCCTAAGCCAGGCGAGCTAGAAAAGCAAAGTGGAAAATGGGTGCAGAGGGTGCCGAAATCAATACATCTGCGTTTAGTTGAAAAAGCAAAAGAGGAAGGTGTGAGTTTGAATACATTGGTTATTACCATTATTGCGGAAGCATTGGGTAAGAATAAATTATTTCGTGTTAAATCATCAAAGCATAAGAAAAGCGAATAAAAAATATTGGTATTAGATTTCAATAATCGCTTGAGGTCTTCTAAAAATTTTGCTAGCGTAACGAGTTCAGCACGTGCCGAAACTCTATTTCATCATTTGGATAATCACATTACACGCATTATTCTGCATGACATACGTAGTAGTTAGCCGCTCAATCTCTTTCCCCTTGTTTTTGTGCTTTTTTTTGTGCGAAATCACTGGAATAAGAATGCTGCCTAAACGGCCTTGCTTTAAATTTTACAATTAACGTATTTAAAAAAAGGAAAGGGAGGGGTACCCATGAGGTTCAAACTTACAAAATTGGCAGTGGTTTTAAGTACAGCAGGTATGATATCAATTCCTGTATTTGCAGCAAGTCAACAGGATATTAACAATTTAACGAAACAAGTGAATGCTCTGCAGCAGCAAGTGAGTACATTGCAAACA
Source organism: uncultured Coxiellaceae bacterium (assembly GCA_964622455.1). Lineage (GTDB taxonomy): Bacteria > Pseudomonadota > Gammaproteobacteria > DSM-16500 > DSM-16500 > CAZUQP01. Next base: position 33,637 of record CAZUQP010000005.1, on the reverse strand, counting down.
GAAGTGCAAGTACACAACGCTCAGCATAAAAAAACAAAATCAAAAACAACAACATCCTATGTATCCCACGGCAAAGTGGTGACAGGTCCTTTAATTCCTACCACACCCGATACATCGGGTGCGCAAAATACCCCCTCGGGCGGTTCGCTATTACCAACGAGCGGTCTTACTTATTTACCCGTTGACTTAGATGTTCCTGGCCAGTCGTTTGTATCAAGCGGCCCTTATATCGGGATTCCTTTACAATTTTCTGGTTCCAATTTAATTATTAATAACCCGAGCGTCAACCAAGATGTCTCTTTATTGAAAATCCGCAAAAATATTCATCAGCGTTTACATGCGCTCGGTGTGACAGAAGAACAAGATCACGCGCATGTGCTCCTAAGCGGTGTCGTTGAAGGCCAGGCCATGTACAAAAAAATTGGCGGCAGTTCTTATTCAACAGATATTGATTTAACAAATGCTACATTAGATGCTTATATTTTGGGTCCGAGTGATTGGTTATCGTCTTTAATGTCATTAACGTATGATAATAATATCGGTACTGAATCGGGTTCATTAGCTAATAATTCACGTGATTTAAACTCGCGTGTTTTAATTACGCAAGCCTTTGTGACAATTGGTAATTTGATGAAGTCACCTGTGTATGGAACATTCGGTCAGTTTTATGTACCGTTTGGTACGTATAGCAGTAACATGGTCAGCGCGCCTTTAACCCAGTTGCTGGCAAGAACTAAGGCTCGAGCCATTCTCTTAGGTTATCAGCCGGAAAATAATGATGGGCTTTATGGTTCAGCCTATGTATTTAGAGGTGATACACGTTTTAGCACCATTAATCGAGTGAGTAATGGTGGTATTAACGTGGGTTACCGGTTCCATTTAATGGGCGATGTGATTCATAGTGATATCGGCGGCGGTGTTATTCGCAATCTTGCAGATTCTGTCGGCATGCAAGATACCGGAAATTCAGCTGGAATCTTTAATGGTTTTGGCGGTGTGAATAGTACTGGCAATGAACAGTTGCAGCATCGTGTTCCTGCGTATGATGCCAGAGCATTGTTATCGATCGGTAAAGTGGATCTGTTGGGCGAATATATCACTGCAGCGAAAGCATTTAGCCCGCAAGATATGACCATGAATAGTGTTGGTGCAAGACCTCAGGCACTAAATGCTGAAGCGGCTTATACGTTCGATGCATTTGCACGTCCAACCTCTGTTGCGATTGGTTATGGCATGACAAAAAATGCGTTAGCATTACAATTGCCTACTCGGCGTTATTCAATGGTTCTAAACACCTCCATTTGGAGAGACACTTTACAAAGTTTAGAATTTCGTCATGACATTAATTACGCAGCAAGCAATTTTGCAACTGGTTCTGGAGTGCCTGTGCCTGCATCAAGCGGTAAACCAGACAATGCAATCACTGCGCAGTTTGATGTTTATTTCTAAAAATACACACGCAATATAGAGTCATCTCGCGAAAGAGTATGAGTGTCTGATGTGTCTGGACACTCCTGCTCTGATCTTTTACGCAATCCTAAAAAATTGATATACTATAAAAATGGAATAGAACATGAGCCATGCCATTATGTTTGACACACACAAATATATTAAAAAAGCTAAAGAGGTTGGTTTTACAGAAGAACAAGCCGAATTTCAGGCGGAAGAAATAGCTAATTTAATTAATGAAAAATTGGCAACAAAAGATGATCTAGATAGAGTGGTCAGTCAAATGACTATTCGTTTGGGAGGCATGTTAGTTGCGGCTGTTACTATCTTGGGAATTTTTATTTCTTTGGTGGGATTATTTCATAAGTAAAATCAAGATAGCATCTATCACTGTGTTTTATCCGGATATTCACAAAGATCATTGATCATACATTCTGGGCAACGCGGCTTGCGCGCGGTGCAAACATAACGGCCATGCAAAATAAGCCAGTGATGCGCATTGTGGCGAAATTCTCGAGGAATAGTCGCAACTAATTGTTTTTCGATGGCAAGTGGTGTTTTTCCCTTCGCAAGGCCGATACGTTGTGCAACACGAAAAATATGTGTATCCACCGCAATGGTTGATTCGCCGAAATAAGTATTTAAAATAACATTCGCTGTTTTCCGTCCGACACCCGGAAGTGCTTCTAATGCAGCGCGAGTATGCGGCACGTTTCCCTGATGCTGTTCAAGGAGGATTTGGCAGGTCTTAAGAATATTTTTTGTTTTTGTGTTATATAATCCAATCGTTTTAATGTAGTTTTTTAATTTAGCTTCCCCAAGCGAGAGCATTTTTTTGGGCGTGGGAGCCATGCGAAAAAGTGCAGGGGTTGCTTTGTTGACTGAGATATCAGTGGCTTGGGCTGAGAGCATGACTGCGATTAATAACTCAAAGGCAGAGTGATAAATAAGCTCGGTTGTTGGGTTAGGGTTGGCTTTCTGGAACCTTAGCCAAATTTGTCGTTCTTTTTTAGCATTCATGGGTAAAAAATCTATTAGCAATAAGGCGATTGTACAGTATAATTCCTCTTCATTATAGATATCGCCAAGAGCACTCATCATTATGCAGCATAAAAACCCGTATATTAGCATTGTGATACCCGTTTATAACGAACAAGAAAATCTGGAAGAGTTATATCGCAGGTTGACAGCGGCGCTTGATAAATTGGGTAAAACTTACGAAATTATCCTGGTTAACGATGGCAGCAAAGATCATTCTTCCGATATGCTGCAGGAATTACATCATCGTCGCCCGACCCAAATCCGCGTTATTGAATTTAACGGCAATTTTGGCCAGCATATGGCAATTATGGCCGGGTTTGAAAAAGTACGAGGTGAAATTATCATTACGATGGACGCTGATTTACAAAATCCGCCGGAAGACATTTATAAATTAGTGGATGCTATGGAAGCGGGGCATGATGTTGTCAATACCCATCGAATGGATCGTCAAGATAATTGGTGGCGCTTGTGGGTTTCGCGCATGCATAACAAACTACGCGCTTTTATGATGCCTAAATTAAAAATGGAAGATGAAGGCTGCATGCTGCGCGCATACAAACGTTCGATTGTGGATTTAATGGCATCAACGGGAGAATCGACCACTTTTATTCCTGCGCTTGCTTTAAATTATGCAGTCAATCCAACAGAAGTTGGAGTTCTCCATGAAACGCGTTTTGCGGGTCAATCAAACTATAATCTTTACAAATTAATCCGCTATAATTTTGATTTAGTGACAGGGTTTTCTGTTTTTCCGCTGCAAGTTTTTACGATGATCGGCATGCTGATTTCATTTTTAAGTTTTATGTTTGTGATGTTTTTAATTATTCGCCGTCTCATTGTGGGGCCTGAAGTGGAAGGCGTTTTCACTTTATTCGCCATCATGTTTTTTTTATTAGGCATTGTTTTACTAGGTCTTGGCGTCACAGGCGAATATATTGGCCGCATTTATCAGGAGGTCCGAAAACGCCCGCGTTTTGTGATTCGCCGTGTACTAGATGTTTCTTCAGCACAAGAACCGTCTAATATAAAAGATGTTGCATCAACTGAATCTATATAATTTTTAGTTTAGCTGAGTAGGCGGTGTTGTTGGTGCAGCTTGAACACCAGGCGGCGGTGTGTTGGTAGTCGGCGGAGCGCTCATCGTGTCAGGGGATGGCGGTGTGCTAGGCGCAGGCAATGGAACCGTTTCTTTTTGAGGCCCTTCTGCAGCGGAAGGAATATTTTTTGCGCTGCTGATGGGCGGGATTTGTTCAGGTGTTAGTGCACCTGCAGGAGATGGTGGTGTAACATCTTCTTTGGCAATTTGCTCAGCCGCAAAAGCTAACTGAATAGATAATCCCAGCAATAATCCAATGATGGTTCTATAGCGCATGATTAACCCCTTTTGTTTTGTTATTTATAATACTTGTTTCTCTTTTTGCTGACTAGTACAGTGCTCCATAATAAATGAAAAGTTAAAACGGAAATACGAATATGAAAATGTTACGTGTCGGGCATCACACCAATATTTCGCACGGCACTGGGGTGTCCGTTTTTATTTTTGATAGACCCGCACCTGCTGCTTATTGTTTATGCGGCTCATCGCCTGCAAGTCACGAATTAGCGGTATTGGAATTGGATGCCAACGTGCCTTATATCGATGGTTTATTTTTTTCAGGCGGCAGTGCATTTGGCTTAAATTCAGTCGCTGGTGTTATGCAATGGTTTAAAGAACAGGGACGCGGTTATCAGACGGTATACGCGCCGATCCCCATTGTACCAACAGCTGGCCTTTATGATTTAGCGGTGACATCAACTGTTCCTCCTACGAAAGAGGAAGCGTATGAAGCTTGTGTCAATGCTATTGAAGATAATCCATTACAAGGCCGGATCGGTGCGGGGACGGGCGCATCGGTTGGTAAATTTATTCCAGACGCGCACCGCATGAGCGGCGGGATGGGTTTTGCTGAAATGGTATTGCCTAATGGTGTTCAAGTAGCGGCTTATGCTGCTGTCAATAGCTTAGGCGATGTTCGGGATCTGTCCGGCAATATTATCGCTGGCGCTCGTTTAACGAATGGAGAGTTTGCCAATTGCGAACGCTATTTGTTAGAAGGGCATCGAGAAATCGTGACAGATCTTGCTAACACAACATTGGTTGCTGTTTTTACCAATGCCAAGTTTTCAAAAATTGAATTAAAACGAATTGCAAGAGTAGGACTTTCTGGCATAGCGCGCGCGATCTCACCCGTCTTTACCCAAAACGATGGTGATATTATTTTTTGTGTTTCATTAGGAGACCATAAAGCTTCTGAAATGACTATTGCTGCCATGGCAGCACATGTCGTGCATCATGCTATTATAAATGCGGTCAAGGATTCAGTGATTTTGTAAGGAGTTTGTATGCAATACCGCGTGGCAGCTATTCAAATGAACTCAGGCCATTCCATTCAAAAAAATCTGGCGGCCGCTAAAAAATGGATTGGGGAAGCGAGTGATCAAGGTGCTCAATTGGTGGTGTTACCTGAAATGTTTGCGGTCATGGGCATGGATCAAATGGACAAAATCAAGGTGCGGGAAAAATTGGGTGACGGGCTTATCCAACATTTTTTAAGTGAAGAAGCGAGAGAACACGGGATTTGGTTGGTGGGCGGCACTATTCCTCTTGCAGTGCAGGATGCGCATGAAAAAGTGCATGCAGCCTGTTTAGTATTTGATGATAAAGGCAAGCAGGCAGCGCGTTATGATAAAATTCATTTGTTTGATGTCACGTTAGATGCAGCACGTGAATGTTATGCAGAATCAAAAACAACCACTGCCGGAAATCAAGTGGTGGTTGTTCCAACGCCTTTTGGCAAATTAGGTTTGGCGGTGTGTTATGATGTTCGCTTTCCAGAATTATTTCGTGCAATGCATGAAAAACAGGTTGAGGTAGTCGCATTGCCGGCTGCATTTACCTTGACAACAGGCAGTGTACATTGGGATGTGCTGGTTCGTTCACGTGCAATTGAAAATCAAATTTACTTGATTGCAGCAGCACAAACCGGTCTTCATGAGAATGGCCGCAAAACTTACGGGCACAGCATGATTGTGGATCCATGGGGCATAGTAAAAGCATGTTTGCCAGAAGAACAAGGTATTGTGATTGCGGATATTGATTTTGACTATTTAAAAAAAGTGCGCAGTGAATTTCCGGTGTTGTCACATCGGCGGGTTTAGCGGTAGTCAACGTACCGCGCATAAAGCGCGGTACGTAGGGGTGCTGCGCGGGGCACGATGAAAAAGGGTTTGGCTGTTACATTGAAGTTTAATTCTAACAAGGAGGTCATATGTTAATTGCGGCAATTGTTTTTTTTATTTTAGCAGCATCATTAGGTTTAGTTCTTTTAACAGCCATTTTAAGAGATAGACCCACCTACAAACCGATTGTATTTATGCATGGCACGATCGCAGGTATCGCATTAATTATTTTAGTCACCTATGTTGCGCTGGGTCATACAGATACACTGTTGATTACGAGTTTGGTTTTGTTTGTATTGGCGGCGCTTGGCGGGTTTACTTTATTTACATTTGATATTAATGATAAACCAATCCCCAAAAAACTAGCTATTATGCATCCTTTATTGGCCGTCGTTAGTTTAATCTTGCTGATTGTATACGTCGCTCAAACGGTTTAAAGAATTGTGCGGTCCATTAATTTTTTCAATTGCTGTACTACTTTGTGTGCGGGCAATGGATGGCTAATAAAATAACCTTGGATAATTTCGCAATTTTGCGCAGTCAAATATTGTAATTGTTCGGCGGTTTCAACGCCTTCTGCAACGACCTCCAGACCCAAATTGTGAGCAAGCGCGATGAGTGCATTAGTGATTGCAGAATCATCAGGATTGTTAGGCACACCTTGAATAAAAGTCCGGTCAATTTTAATCGCGTTTAGCGGAAATTTTTTCAAGTGACTGATAGAAGTATATCCTGTGCCAAAATGATCAACGGAAATTTGCACGCCAGTTGTTTTAATAGCGAATAATTTTTGTGAAGCGCTATCAATATCTTCCATCATCGTTGATTCATTGATTTCAAGTTCCAAATATTGTGGGTTCATTTCTGTTTCTTTTAAAATAGTCTCAATTATTTTGACGATGTCAGGATGCTGAAATTGTTTTTGTGATAAATTAACTGAAATTGTAATGTGTTCATAGCCTTCGTTTTGCCAATATTGATTAATTCTACATGCTTCGCGCAGCACCCACTCGCCTAGCTGCATAATAAATCCGGTTTCTTCCGCGAGTAAAATAAATTTTTCCGGATTAATCATACCAAGTTCTGGATGTGTCCAACGGACCAAGGCTTCCACCCCGACGATTGTCCCTTTTTTAATGTTTAGTTTAGGTTGGAAATAAAGTGAAAGCTCTTTGTTTTGAATCGCGTGACGTAAAGCAGTGCCCAATTGTATATATTCACTTGCTTCAAGATGAAGTTCTTCTGTATAAAATTGATAAACATTTCCGCCGGCATTTTTTGCTTGATTGAGGGCTGCGTTTGCACAATGAAGCAAATCTTCAATGGCCAATCCATCATGCGGGTAAATACTGATGCCGATACTGGCCGTGATAGAAAGTCCCTCAATGGGTTCAGCTGCAGCACGCAAGATTTTTTCTGCAACGACACTTGCAAATTTTGGTTTTGTAATATCGTTTAATAAAACAATAAATTCATCTTCTTTTAATCTTGCTAGCATGTCTTCAGTGCGCAGCACTTTTTGAAAACGTTTGCTGATTTGTTTTAGGATGTTATCACTGCGGCTTTGGCCTAATTGAGTATTGACTGCGTTGAAATCATCAAGATCAATCAGTAAAACGGCCAACACTTTGTTATGCCGTTTAGCATGGCTGATCGCTTTTGTGAGGGCTTCATTGAACAAGATATGATTAGGTAAATCCGTTAACTCATCATATCGTTCAATACGTGCTTCAACGGTACTCATGTATCCTCCTGATTGGTAAGGAGTTACGCTCGAAACCCTCTTAAATATTTAGAATTCTGCCGTTAAGGGGGTATCAATATATGTTATCATATATGTTGAACAAATAGCTTTAAGTGGGTCGGTATTATGCAGCGACAAATAATTCCCGAAAACCACGTTGAAAACGCTGAAAATCATCTTGATGATTTTCAAACCCTGCTGCGCTATATCAATGATCTTGCCAACCATAAACTCGGATATCCTGTTTCATTACTCACTTACTTAGGTGTTGTCAATAATAAATCATTAGGCATTGATCCGGGCAGCCTTGCCAATGTGTTGCTTAATAATGTCGGTGATCCTTTTAAAGATTCTGAAACATCACGCATGGAAGTTAAAAAACATGAACGAAAATTAATTGCTATCTTAGAAAAATATTATGGATTACAAAAAAATGAAGCGCGTGGTTATGTGACTACTGGTGGAACTGAAGGGAATTTTGCCGGTCTCTGGTGGTCAAAGCGTTACTTAATTAATAAGGCACTCGATCAATTAATTAAAAGAGATGATGAAATTAAAATTCAAATGAAACAAAAAAAAGATCTTGACGTTTCACTCAAAAAAATTCCTTTCAATCATTACGAGGCACGCGCAGCGGCACTTCAAAAAATAATTGATGTACAAAAAGAAATAGATGCCAATCAAGATAAAGTGCAGCAATTATTGATCCCCACCGTTTTTTATACGAAAGGACACACGCATTATTCCATTCCAAAAATCGCAGAAATTTTGAGATTAAATATTAAACCGATTGAATCTTATGCCGACGGTTCAATGGATTTAACCCATTTTAAAAAAGAATTATTGTTGCATAGGGGGGCGCACCCAGAAAGTGCTGTCATTGTGATTGCAAATATTGGCACGACAGTGACAGGTGCGATTGATGATGTGCCGGGCATTAAAAAAATCTTGGATAGCATGCAGCCCAAAGTGACATATACCATTCATTTAGATGGCGCTTTAACAGGTTTTGTGATGCCTATTTTAAAGCCGTTTGGTGATATTCCAAATTATTTTGAAGCGCTCGGGGTTAATACGTTGGCGGTTTCTGCGCATAAATATCCAGGATTGTCACAGCCCTGCGGAATTATTTTGGCAAGAAAATATTTTTTTGAAAAAGCATTTGAAAAAAGCGAACGCAGCATTGATTATGTCGGAAATATTTTAGATGTGACGATTACAGGGTCTCGTTCCGGCTTAAATGTCCTCATGTTTTATCATGCGTTATGTGCAATGGGCCTTGATAAAAATACCCATAAATTAAAAGAAATGGTGGATGAAAATCTGCAAAATGCCAAATATTTATATGAAAAACTGGTCAAAATTTTTGGACCGGAACGCGTTTTTTATCCGCATCATTTTAACGTTATTTTTCCAAAACCTTCTATGGAACTCGCAAAAAAATATCAGTTAATGTTAACTGGCGATAAGGCAAATATTTGTGTTTTAACGAATGTTACTCGGGAATTGATTGATGAATTTATAGCAGAGTTGATGTTAGATAAGGAGGCAAATATGGGTACCCTACAAAAGAAACATTACAATGTACAAACCTTGAAAAAAGAAAATGCAGATGAAGTGCGTGATCTTTTTATTAATTCTTTTTGCAATTATGAGCCTATCACTAAAAGTTTGCATATCAAACACAGTGAATATGCACCTTTTGTTGAAGAGGTTATTGCAAAAGCAGTCAAAGACGGTTTAAGCACAGTTGCTTTGGATGATGAAAATCACGTGATTGCTTTTATGATTGTAGAAGATATTGCGAGTCCCTTTAAACCAGAAATATCTCATTATCCCAAGTTAAAACCCGTATTAGATTTATTGGATAAATTGTCCAAGCCATTTCTAAAAGGTAAAAAATTCTCTAAGGGAAAAGTGGCGCACATTTGGATTGCAGCAGTTCTGCCTGAATATCGAGGACATCATATGTTTACAGAATTAGATGATGCAACGATTAAAATGGCAGCCAATAAAGGATTTAATTTTGCCTATGCTGAATTTACCAATGAAATTAGTGAAAAAGTAACGCATCAATTTAAGTTAATTGAATTATGCAATCGAATTAAGTATGAGGATTTTGAATTGGATAATGGCGAAAAACCTTTTGCAGGAATAGAGGGTGGTGCAGCCGCTTATTATGCAGCGATTAAACCGGGTATTCAGCTAGACTCTTTAGAGAAATGTTATACAATGGATACAGCGCATTGATTGCGGAGATCATTGCGTCTTTACGACATTTCTCGTTGTCGTGCGAGCATGGAATAAATAAAGCTGCGCACGACGTACCGCGCTTTATGCGCGGTATCCAGCGGTCTTTCTGTTATTTCCTGGACCCCGCGAACAAGTCGCGGGGCGTAGTATAGTGTTCAGTGGTCAATATCAATATGGATATAGTGGTTGATCAAAAACAAATTTCTCAGGATGAGAGAGTTCAGGTTACGAAACAAGTTCGATCTGATCTGGTCGATCATCTTTATCAAGGCTGCTTGCCTGGGACGCTTACGGGTCTTGTTGTCAGCGTCCTTATTTATTTTGATTTTTACGGTTATACCCCCACGCGTTTACTAATCATCTGGTTGATTGCGTTTGACTTCATGATGATTGCTTTGTCGACCGTTTATTTTCTTTATATGAAATATAAATATTTATTTTCACTTGTGACCTGGGAATGGGCTTATTCCATTACGATGGTCGGATGTGCTTTAGTTTGGGTGCCCATTATTTTATTGATGCCAGATGATACTATGCGGCAATATCTCGCGTTAATGTTGTTATTTTTGGCGACCACAGGATATGCGACCGGAACGATTGGCCAATTTTCTTTAGGTGTCGTGACGCTCAATATTTTATTAATACCGCTTACTATTTGGGGCTTTTATCAGGGTGGCGTTTTTTATAATAGTATTGGAATTTATGCATTAATCTATATGGGTTTCTTAATCGGCATCAATCATCGCAGTACACAGTGGTTTAAAGATTCACTTAAATTAAAAATTGAAAATACTTTAGTGAGTTATCAGGCGAACCATGATTTATTGACGAATTTACCGAATCAACGTTTGCTGCCTCAATATGTTGAATCAGCTATTAAAGCAGTAAAAAGCACGGGCGATACATTTGCCTTGATTTGTTTTTCGTTAAACAGAATGGAAATGATTAATGATAGTTTAGGGCATGCGGCGGGAAATGCAGTGATTCGTGCGGTTTCTGATCGTCTTAATTCATTTGCAGCATCGATGAAAGATGAATCTTATTTTGTGACGATATCACGTAAAGATACATTTAACATTTTAGTGCTGCCGTTTAAATTAGAAGATGCAGAAAATAAAATAAAAGCACTTTTTTCTATTTTAGATGATCCTTTTTATTTAGAAAAACAAGGCGTCAAATTAACCGCAAGTATAGGCGTCAGCATTTTTGGTAAGGAAGGTAGTGATGCACATTCTTTATTAATTAATGCAGATGCTGCCATGCTTCGCGCAAAACAATTTGGCGGCAATCGCTTGGAATTTTATAAAAGTGAAATTAACGCAGAAATACCCAAACAACTTGAACTTGAAACTGATTTACACGCAGCACTCGAACATAAACAATTCTTGCTTTATTATCAACCGTTAATTGATTTAAAAACGCGAAAAATTTGCGGTATGGAAGCGTTGATCAGATGGGCGCATCCTGCGCGTGGTTTTATTTCTCCTATCAATTTTATCCCGCTCGCAGAAGAAACAGGTTTGATTGTACCGATTGGACAATGGGTGCTGGAAGAAGCGTGCAGACAAATCAAAATTTGGCATGAAATGGGTTTTTCATCTTTAAAAATCGCTGTTAATTTAGCAGAAAAACAATTAAGAGAACCTAACTTAATTGAGATGATTCAACATATTTTAAAAAAAGAAAATTTAGATGCAGAGTTTTTAGAATTAGAAATTACAGAAACTGCTATTTTAGATGAATCAGTCACGCGGTTAATCAAAGAATTTAAGAGAGTCGGTTTAAATTTAGCCGTTGATGATTTTGGTACAGGTTATTCAGGATTGAGTTATCTTAAACGATTTTCGATCAATAAATTAAAAATTGATCAATCTTTTGTGCGTGATATTCCGACTAGTAATGATAGTATTACTATTGTTTCTGCTATCATAGCAATGGCAAAAGAATTAAAAGTGTATACGCTGGCTGAAGGTGTTGAAACGAAAGAACAGCTGCAATTTTTGATAGATAAAGGATGTGATTTTGTGCAGGGTTATTATTTTAGTAAACCCGTTGATGCTGAATCATTTACACAATTACTGAAGAAGTAAGGGAAAAACAATGAAGGGAATTCATAAAAAAATAATCAGCATTAGTTTATTGAGCATGGTCACAACTTTGCATGCAGCAGGATATAGATTGGAATTTCAAAGCCCTTCGGTGCTGGCTGATGCAGGGGAGGCAGCGGTTGTTGAAGATGCGGGCACCAACTGGTATAACTCTGCGGGTTTAGTTTATTTGCCGCAGCAATTAGTGGTATCAACCATTGGTATCTATGAACGCACTAAATTTTCAGGTACATCAACAGCTGCATCCGCTGTGGATCCCGCATTTAATTATGCAAATACCAATTCAAGAGCAAGTTCCTATACGACACCGCTTCTGCCTGCTATTCACTACACGGTGCCGTTTAAAGAACGTTTTGCATTTGGTATTAGTATTGTGCCTGCGTGGGGGCTCTCAAAAAATTATGGGTTAGATTCGGATGTGCGTTATAACATAGATAAAGTATCTACAAAAACGATTGATATAGCGCCCAGTATTGCAATGAAATTGAATGATCAATGGTCGGTGGGTGTGGGGCCTGATTTTCATTATTTTTCGATTCAAAGTAAAGTGGCGACACTGACACAGCCTGTGACTGCAACAGATTCTGTATCACGCTATACGGCGGATAATTGGGGTCATGGTTTTCATGCAGGTGTTTTATACCGCATTACCAATGGGACACGTGTAGGGCTTAATTATCGATCTAAGATTGTGATGAACTTAACAGGATATACCGATTTTATCTGGACAGGTATTCAAAATTTTAGTAACAATCAATTTAAGATTAGCTTTCATTTACCGCCGACAACGACGTTAAGTATTTATCATGAGTTGACTGACAAGTTTGCGTTGATGGGCACAGTTGCCTACGATCAGTGGAGTGTGATTCGTTATTATTACGGACAAAATATTATTGGGCCGCCGGCACCCGGTGTGCTGAGCAATTCGGTATTAAGACAAAATTTTCATAATACCTTTGATTTTAGCGCAGGCATGCATTACAAATGGAATGAAAAATGGCTGCTGCGTGCTTCTGTGAAATATGAACCCACTCCGACGGTCGATTCTTTCCGTGGATTATCTTTCCCTGATCCACAAAAAATAGGAGTTAATTTAGGTGCGCGCTATCAAATCAATAAAAAATTAGCGCTTGATATGCTTTATGCGCATGTGTTTACGCCAGCTGTTGCTATCAACGATGTCAATCCATTAACTGGCGCTACATCGGCTGGGCATACGAATACGGCGATTGATTTGGCGGGCGTGCAGCTTGTGTGGAATATTTAACGATATTTAAAATAAAAATCATAATAATCAAATGATTAGCGGGCCCACGTTTTTCATTATCCTTTAAGCTGCATCAGCTATAATTGAAAGAAACGAGGTTTCAATTATGAGCTTGGCGCGAGAGTATAAAGAAGGTAAACATAGGGTTACATTAGCCGAAGCAAAGGAAAACCCTGAGTATTGGCAATTTGTAGAAAATATTTTTCGAGAAGAAGCAGCAAGAAAAATTCAAAATGCTGTTCGTATACGTCAGTTTAATCAATTTTTAAAGACTCACCCAGATTTTATTTTTTTTCATGAGCAAATTCAAGAATATAAAATTATTCTAAAAAAAGAACATTTAACTCTTCATATAAAATTAAAAAAAGATTATCTTCTAACAAATGATGATTTAAATGAAATTGCTTCAAAAATATCAAAAAAATTTAAATATCATGTAGAAATTATTAATAGCAATAATCAATGCATTATAAACAAAACAACGAATGAAGCGAGAAAACATCAGGAAGTCTTAACGGATAAATTTGGCGGAGAAGCAACACTTCTTTTTATAGAAGAGCCCATTGATGATAAATACAAAGAACATGCGGAGAAAATTAAAAAAGGTAAATGGGTATCACTCGATTTTTCTGATTATGATTTCGTCAGCAACATATATAAAGCACTTCGACTAAAATTAATTAACATCGATCAAATGGCAACTGCTTATTTTCTTTTTATGGCAAGAGATGCGCTGCAAGATCCAGATCATAATGAGGGCATTAAACAATATTCTTTTGAAGAGAAAGAAGGCCCTTATGATTACAGTAAAACTCATTTACCTAGCGATCCATCAATGATGGATGAATTCTTTAAAAAATGTAAAGCACTGAATCAATCCGATCAATATTATTTTTCTGTTAATTTATCAAGAAAAGCAATCGTAACCATTTTATACGATCGACTTAGCTTTGTAACGTTTGATTCTTTAGGGGATGAATCATTTTTAAATCTATTAAAAAAATATATTGATCTCAAATCAAAAAACACAGCTATTCTACCGTATTATGAGAAGCTTTGTCATATATTTGATGAGGAGAATGAAATAACAGTAGCAGAAGTTACACAGTATATTTCTAGGATAACCTCTTTTATGGTTGAGCATGAAAAAAATCTTGCTGATTGGTTAGAGAATAAAAATTTATCTAGCAAAGACCAAAAAGATAGAGAAAGTATGAGTTTTATCGCGGTTATTCTTAGGTCAACGGGATTTTCAAATATATTAGAAACTTCACTCGATTTTGACTCAAAAAATCCAAATAGTCCCTTAGCGTCTTTCTTGATCTTATCTATTCCTGTGATGAACATATTACAAAAAACTGTATATGGGGATGATGTAGTGACGCCTGCCTTTACTTTAGGCCCATTTTATCCATCGCTTGTTCGAGAAAACATAGAAAAAAATTCCCCATCAAGACCGGTTGAATTTTTTCATCCGAATATTAAAGCTAATATGAATCCTCATGGTTATTCAATTAGCCGTCCCTTCAGCTTGATTTTTCATGACATATATCATGTAGAAAATTGCAGCCATTTTATGTGTAAAAGCTTCTTAAAGCATTTAAGAAGTTTGCATACCCTTGTAAAATATACGGGCCATTTTCCAAACTCATTTTTGGCAAAATCTCTTTGGGACTTAACAGATATAGAATTCTCTAATCCTGTCGATTTATTGTCATTAGAGAGCGTAGAAAATGATCTTGTTAAGCAAGCTATGTACAAAAATATCATGTCCAAAACAGGATCTCAACAGGCTCCGTTTTTTGGGGATCATTCTTATTATGATCTTTTGTTGTACGATGATAACCTATTGCTTATTATTGATATGATAGTTAATGAAAAGCAATGGAGCCATATTCGAATAAGAAATACTAATTATTTTGACGATGTGATTCCATTTTTGCGATCAGATAGAAAAATAAATACCTTATACGTTAAAATGAAGGAGATTTTCGATATTTTTCCTTTCCCTGAAAAAATATTCTTGGAAGATCCATTAAAAAGAGCGCGAGAAAAATATATATTTTATGTATTGCTATATCGTTTGTTAGCAGAGTTAAAAGTTCCTGAAGATAATAAAATACTTTATTATTTTTGTTGTTCTTTGGCAAAAAATGTAGGGTTACAAAATATTTTAAAATGGTCAAGAAATGATGGGTTAATGATTCATTCAGAAAAACAAAAAAAATCTATTACAAGCAAAGATGTTCCTTTGTTGGATCGAATGATGGCTGCTGCTAAACATGTGGATGTTAATATTGTTTTTGTTATGGAATTAAGGACGTTTTTAATCAAAAATTTTAAGAAAAGCAAGTCGCCATCATATGAAATGGTAGAAAAATTATTAAACGACTTGAGTGAAGATCAAGAACCAGATAAAAGTAAGATCGAAAAATATATATTAAAAACCGATGCTATTATAATAGCATATAGAAAAAATACGATACCTTTTTTTTCTAGTATAAAACAAATAGAACAAGAATGGGAAAAATTAAAAAAAGATCACAAAATGAATGAGTTTTTACTGGAAACGAAAGAAAGCAAGTATCAACCTAAGTAAGGTGACCAACTGTTCTGCAGGGTCAAATAATAGTGTAACCATGAAAAAACAATACACCATTCAAGTAACCGTGTTATTAGAAAAATCCTTTTGGACGGGCATTTTTGAAAGAAATGATCATGAGGGTTACGCGGTCGCGCGTAAAATTTTTGGCGGTGAGCCAACCGATGCAGAGCTTTATGAGTTTGTTCTTACGCATTTTTATGAGCTAAAATTTACAGAACCAAAAAATTTTAAACTGGTTATTAAACGAAAAAACCATAAGCGTATGCAGCGCGATGTTCGGCGTGAAATGGAAAAAGCTAAGAAAAATTTACCTAGTGCAACGCGAGCGGAGGAAGTATTAAGGCTTGATCTTGAGAAGAATAAAAAATTAAAAAAAATTGTTTCTAAAGCGGAAAAAGAAAAGCAGCAAGAAGAAAAATTTCAATTAAAACAAGCAAAAAGAAAAAAGAAACATCGGGGGCATTGACGGGTATTTTTGTACATGACAAAAATTCTAGATGTATAAACCGTTTGCCTCTAGAATAACGCTAATATAAGATTAATTTAGAATCAATCCTGTCTGGAGCTTTAATAGGAATGAAAAAAATTATCTTTTACTTAAAAAATATTATTTATGGCATTAAAGACGACCCAAGTATTTTAGTACCTATATTTATCGTAATTTTTATTATTCTTGTATTAATGGGTTATTTTCATGGCATAGATAACTCAGACTGTACCGGCCTCCCAACAAAGTACTGCTAATTTTAATAAAAGGAAATAAAAGTTATGGATAGAGAAACGCTAATCTTTCAATATGACCTAGAAGCTACAAACAATCTAAGGGTAGCAATTTATAACTATGAATTAAAAACTATTAATAATTTACAGCTTATTAATGGTGGAGCAGCATCCTTATTAATTACCTTTTTAACTCAAGCAAAAATTCACTACACTCTTGGTTTAAAATTTTTCTTTACCATCTCAACCTCTCTATTTCTAATTGGACTGGCTTTTTCACTAGCTTTACTTTTTATCTCGCCTAACTTTATGGAAGCAAGATACAGAATCAATGAAATTAATTATGGTAATAAAATGTATGAAAAATGCAAACGTAAACGGTTATGCTGTTTTTTGGGAGCGGTAACATCTTTTTTTATTGGAATTGTTATTGCATTGGTATGTTGGTTTTTGGCTACGTAAACTCAAAACATTAATGAGATACCCCTTACCAATCAATTTGTCCTTGGCTATTTCTCGGATATCCTTCGGATGTTGTGCTATATAACTCCTTCTCACCACGTATTACTTTTGTTGCATAATGCCACTGCCCACCTACTTTTTTATAGTATAAATTCTGCGTAAAACTACCATTCCTCGCCATCCAAAAAATATTAAACTTTCTCTGATCGACATCACCTAAATTCCATTTATTACCCATATGGACATGACCTGGGATTAGGCTGTTATATGCTCGAGAATTTTTAGTAAAAGTATTCAAAGTTACTCTGTTCGCTTTCACATCAGTATTAAACTCATTAATATCCATTATACGTGCAGTAACATCGAATAGTGGATGCGCACCTTGATGAATCACCGTTTCTCTTCCTAAATTAGAATCTTTACTCACAGAGCTATTTATCAGATAGCAAAAACTTTCACCACCTGTTTGATACCCTATTAAATCTTTTGTGGCGCCCTGCAATTCTCGAACAACTGAAGATATGTTTTCATGAATTGATTGAAGATCATTATCAACCTTCGCTTGTTTCCGTACCCGAAAATATTGAGCGAGAAGCCAGCTAATAAAAAAGAAAGCAGCTCCAAAACAACTTAATATTAGATGAATTTGAAAAGGCGCAGCATTACTACCAGTAAAGTTATAAATACACCAGAGGATAGCTGCAAAAAAAGGGAACCAGAACTCTTTTACTAACTGCTTAAATACCACGAAAACTTTACGCTTTTGCATTCTAATCTCAAAAAGTTACCACCCAAATAACACAAAGGCCCTGATACTAGAAGCATCAGAGCCCAAAATCGTAAGCCCCCAATTGACTTGTTATCGTCAATTTTGGGAGCTGCTACCCGAAGGTAGTCTCACAAGCCCATTGCTGGGAACACCACAATTATGGACGACTATAGATGTTGCGTCAAGGCAGTCAAACCTAATGCTTTTAGTAACCCCTTGATTATTGCATCTAAATCTTCCTTAATTACATGATGGGTAACGTATTGTCGCTTTCCGTTAGCATCCTTACCTAATTTAATACGATCAAATCTCGCTATAGAAACGGTGGCGATCATATCGCACTTTGCCCATGTTTCCTCTTCCGCATACTCTCCCGGCAGAGATAACGGATTCATTTTATGATGATGTGCTTCAATAGGAATTGGTTTTGTCGTACTTAATGGCACAACTGTGTATAGCTGTTGCTGCTTACGTGAAGTTGGCGACACTATTACTACGGGCCGCTTCTTAATCATTTCAGGAAGAATAAAACCTGAATAATCACAGATCAGAACCGTTCCTTGTTTTGGATGAAAAGTTATAGCCATATCCATACCTAGTTAAGAAAAAACTGGCGATATAGTAAGAACAATTCAAACCTAATGCTAGCAATGTTTTCGGAACTTTGAAAATTATAGATTACGAGTTAGAGTACTGTGCTCATAGGAGAAGTGCCCCCTTAATTGGGAAAGAGCCCGATTAAACTGGCGTCCCCAAGGGGATTCGAACCCCTGTTACCGCCGTGAAAGGGCGATTACTTAGACATTTGTAGACTCACACAGACTTATTAACTATTTGTTTTTATTTATAATCAGTATATTGCGAGACACTCTTGCACATGATTGTCTATACCGGTATATTACCGATAATTTACCGATTTTTATAAAGGGGCATTTATGGCAAGACTTGTAAGGGATTCCCGCCTTGAATCACGTGAGGCACGACTACGTTTAAAGATGCGTCAGGAACCATACTGGCGGTTAATCAGTGAAGGCATCCATCTTGGATACTATCGTGGTAATAGAGGCGGAATGTGGCACGCACGAGTACGCAGCTCAGATAATAAGAGATATGTAAAAAGCGCCCTAGCTCAAGCTGATGATTATACCGATGCAAACGGTAAATCCGTGTTAAGTTTCTCTCAAGCCCAAGAACAAGCTCGTAAATTTGCAAGCAAGCTATATCGCAGCGATGACCTAGAAGATAACAAACCCTACACCGTTACAAGTGCTATTAATGACTATCTTGCCGATTTTAAGGCGAATGGGAAAAAATCACTTTATGCAACAGAAACCCAGATAAACGCTCACATTCTACCTCCATTTGGCGAAAAGGTTATTTCTACTCTTACCTTCAAGCAACTAAGCGCATGGAAAAATAAGTTAGCCACTACTGATAAGCGCGTACGTTCTAGCAAAAAATTAAATCGCGCCCAAAAATACATATCTGATGAAGATAATGACGAAGACTATCAGCGCCGCCGCCGTGCAACTGCTAATAGAATTATTACTATTCTCAAAGCTATTCTGAATCATGCCTTCAATACTAACCGTGTGCAGTCAAGCGAAGTATGGCAAAAGCTAAAACCATTTAAAAATGTGTTAGAACCCAAGATACGTTTTCTCTCGGAAACTGAAACCACCAGATTGCTAAACGCTTGTGTATCAGATTTCCGATTACTAATACGCGGAGCACTACTCACCGGCGCTCGTTATGGCGAGCTAACCACATTGAAGGTTGGCGATTACAGCAGCGATAACAATACTGTATTCATACATCAAAGCAAAAGCGGCAAGCCGCGACATATTCCTTTAAATAAAGAAGGCATTAATTTTTTCGAGCAATTAACAGCTGGAAAAAAATCTCAGGAATTTATGTTTACACGCTCTGACGGAAAGCAATGGAAAAAGAATTACCAAGTAAGGCCGTTAGAGGCTGCTTGCAATGCTGCAAAGATCATTCCCAGCATTAATTTTCACATTTTACGCCATACTTACGGAAGCGCATTAGCAATGAAAGGTGTTCCCTTGCAGGTAATTGCTGCTGTACTTGGTCATTCAGATACTCGTGTTACACACAAGCACTATGCGCACCTAATGCCATCTTATATTGCCGATGTTATTAAGGAACATTTACCAGACTTTGGAAAGACTGAAAAAAGTAATCTAATAAAGATTACTGCATAAAAGGAAGTTATGATGCTTACAAGTAAAGATACACTCACCCTACCTCTTGATGAACGTATCGAGAGAGTTTTAAATAAGTTAATAAAAAAAATACCTGCCTTTCAAAAATCACTAAAACAAGTGGAGAAATCATCCAATTTTGAAACCGTAAAAAAATCTCAAACTAGATTGCTAAATAAAAATGTTAAATTTGAGCAGGATGATTTAAATTTACTTAAAACATTAAGAAAATGCTTCTATATGGCTATCGAGGAAAAAAATTTTATAGAACCATCTCGCGGTGAATCAAAGCAAATTTATTCTGCTCTATTTCAAGCTACTGAACTGTTAAATGATAGTCTTGATAAACTAACATTAAAAATGCGAGAAGAAATATGTCGCGGTAAAAATGGATACAAGCAACTATATGCTATTGAGGATAACCTTCCATTTCTTATAGAAAGAAGTGCACTTGCCTTCTCAAGAATAAAAAGCGCAAAGGGAAGGAAAAAAACCAGTGATCTAACTAAAAAAGTAATATTTTTTCTTGCACACATATATGTTTATCGCACAGGCCTTCCCCCACAATGCTCTCACTACAACAAAAAAATTTACAAAGGACATTTCTATGATTTTTTAATAGAGCTAGATAATAAAATTTTTAAAAAAATAAAATTGTCTCTTGGAAAAGATAGCACTATTGGAAAACATGCTGCAGCTACCTACAACATATTTAACAAAAAAAGAACCCATCTCTTTAATTAATTTCTCCCTAATTTCAAAAGGACGCTAATTACTATTTTTTTAACGCATTTAGCGTCCTTTTCTATTTCTTAGCATTCGATTAGTTATGTTGTAATCTCTATAAGCAACTAAAGACAAATGGAGATTTAAACATGTCAAAAAGTGCTTTCACAATTCCTGATTGGTGCAAAGACCACTGCATTTCGCGAGCAATGTTTTACAAACTAGCTGCGGAGGGACTCGCTCCTCGCACGATGAAAATCGGTCGAAAAAGACTGATCTCAGCAGATGCTTCAGTAGAGTGGCGTATTCGCATGGAAAAAAACACTCAAATCATGGAGGATAGCGATTATGAAGCTTAAAAACAAAAACCCTATTGCACATGCGAGTGCAAATAGGGTTTCAAAAGAAAACTTTCATCACGATTTTACTAAAATTATTACTGATAATCCACCACTGCATCCACCGCATCATATTTCCATATATTTAAAAAACATTTTGGTTGTCTTGGGCGTAAATGAAGTTATACCGCGGCGATTATGTACCAAGCTAATTAATTTATTGGGATTACGTGGGGAGTAAAAAAAATGGATTTTATACAACTTTTTAAAGCTCAGATGTCTATGGATGGCATCATCACTCAGGAAAAAATTATAGCTGATAGTGAATTGCATCGATTTCATATTGATGGTGATTCCATAGGGTCACTTAATGGATGGTACATTTTATATGGTGATAATGTTCCTGGTGGTGCATACGGGTGCTGGAAGCGCATCATAAATAAAACATGGTGTTCAAAATCTAAAGATCGCATGACTTCGGATGAATGGTCTGCACATTTAAACCGTGTTAAGGCAGCACAGGCAAAACAGGCTAGAGAAAAGCGTGAGGCTCAAGCTAAAGCCAGTGAAAATGCAAAGATTATTTTGAGCCACGCCAAGCCTGTTGATAATAGTCATCCTTATCTTGTAAAAAAGAATATTCGATCACATGGATTGCGTGTTGACTCAGAAAATAGATTAATCGTACCTCTTTTTGGTGCCGACAAAAAATTACATTCCTTGCAATTTATTTCCTCTGAGGGAGAAAAAAGATTTTTATCTGGGGGTCTTATATTAGGTAATTATTTTCCCATTGGGAATATAAAAAATACAGCTGACAAAATCTATATCGGTGAAGGATATGCAACATGTATGACGCTTTATCAAGCGACAGGTTGTGCTGTTGCTTGTGCGTTTAATTGTGGTAATTTATTACCTGTGGCTCGCGTAATGAGCGCGAAATTTCCTGAAGCTGAAATTATTATTGCCGCTGACAATGATATTTATACTGAAGGTAATCCTGGTATCACAAAGGCTGGGGAAGCCGCTACCGCAATTAATGCGAAATTTATTTATCCTGATTTTTCTGGTCTTGATGTTGATAGTAAGCCAACTGATTTCAACGATTTAATGCAATTGGCCGGAATTGCAAAGGTAAAAGCACAATTACTCGACTGTTCGTCCAAAAAAAATACGATAAAAAGTAATGGTATTATTTATCGTAGATTTTCAGAGATTGAATCAAAACCGATTAATTGGCTTTGGAAGTCACGTATTGCCAAAGGTAAAATCACAATATTTGCAGGTAATCCAGGCAAAGGAAAATCGCAAACGACAGTGAGCATAGCTGCAATTGTCACTACCGGTGGAAAATGGCCTGTAGAGCACACTGACTGTGTTAAAGGAAGCGTGGTGTTTTTATCTGCTGAAGATGATGCCGCAGATACAATTAAGCCGCGACTCGAGGCCGCTGGCGCAGACCTAAAGCATGTCTTTATCTTAGACGCTGTTGCTACTAATAAAAATACGGCAGAAATGCCTGCACATAGACAATTTAATCTTAAGGCTGATCTTGAACGCTTAAGTGATTTATTAACTGAGTTAAAGGATGTAGCGCTAGTTGTTATAGACCCTATCTCAGCTTATTTGGGAGACGTAGATAGTCACAAGAATGCAGATGTGAGAGCATTACTTTCACCTCTTTCTGACTTGGCAGTTAAACATGGGGTAGCGATTATCGGGGTTTCTCATTTAAATAAAAGCGGTAGTAATGATGCTTTAATGCGAGTTACGGGCAGTTTAGCATTCGTTGCAGCAGCGAGAGCAGCGTTTCTTATTGTTCCAGATAATGATGACGAGAATAAGCGTTTATTTCTTCCAATTAAAAACAATATTGGTACGGATAAAACCGGACTCGCATTTACATTGCAATCGCACCAGTTAAAAAATGGTATTGAAACGTCCAAAGTTGTTTGGTTAGACGAAATTATTTTGAAAAGCGCAGATGAGGTGATTTCACCGCAGGGTGGTGATGATGAGAAATCTAAGGTCGAAGAAGCAGAAGAATTTTTATTGGACATACTAAGTAATGGTGCTATGAAATACACAGAAATTATTAGCCTGGCTGAAAATGAAAAAATTTCTGAAAAAACTCTTCGTAGAGCAAAGAAAAAAATTGGAGTGCAAACCAAAAGAGAAGGCTTTGGCAAAGGGAGCAAACAATTTTGGTATTTTACAGTTAAAACAGATGCTGCATCTGTACATGGCCAAAACTCCCATACTTCCCCCTCAAAAAACATAGGCAAGTATGATAAGAATGAGCAAGTATGCAAGACCGATAGCAATTCAACTGCTAGCAGCGAGGTGTTTTAATGAATACGTTAGAATTACTTCACCATATACAAAATAAAGGCATTCACCTATCTTTGACTGTTGATGACAATATTGAAGTTTATCCGCGCTCCGAACTCACTGATAGCATCCGTAACCTAATAAGAGATAACAAACGATTGCTACTTATCGTGCTTCGTCAAAAACAAGCTGAACTTAAGCAGCTAATAAAACAAGTTAGCACAAACTATGGGGGTGATGACGAGCCATTTTTGGAAGAATATATTAATGATGTTCTTCACGATTGGTCGGGTGATTTACAAACAGCGCTTGCCTGTTTCCGTGGTCTAGATAAACAACAACCATTTAATAAATGGAAATAAGGCGCCAGTTAATATCTACAAAAAACTACTAAGGAAACGCTATGACTTTTAAAAAAGGGGAAGAATGGCGAGGGAATAAAAATGGTCGGCCTCGTGGCACAGGACATCGACAGCAAGTCTTTAATGATCTCGTGGTACCGTACCAGAAATCCCTTATTGAAAAAGCTTTATCAATGGCACATGGAGGCGATGTTCAGATGCTAAAATTTTTCATTGAACGAATGCTCCCTGCTAAACCGATAGATGAACCGGTACCACTTAACCTACCGCCTGATCTCACAATGGAGTCTATTCAATCGATATGTAAGAATATTTTATGTTCGGTAGAAAGCGAAGAAATCACGCCCCAACAAGCACAGTCACTTTTTGCCGTTATAAAATCTTATCAAGAGAACACTGTATTTCAAGAATTACTCGCGAAAGTAAAGCACGCTGAAAATCAAATAAATAGAATCTCAAACCAACCAATCAAAAACTTTAATCATCAATCTTTAGATAAGGACAACGCGAAATGAATGCCGATGAATTTTATGACAAAGAAGAAACGATATTTTTAATTATACTGGATGTTGAGATAAACGGATATACACTCAAGGATTCCTGTAAAAAAGCCGGTATTTCTGTGAGCATGTTTAACCAACTTTTAGCGGAAGATCGTGCTAGGCAAGAGAAAAACAATCGCGATTCATTGTTTAAATTGGAGGAAAATTCAAAGCGTATAGAGAAAAAACTGGAAAGAGTTATTCAGCTTTTCGATTTAAATTAACCATACAGGATATTCCGCAGTCCTCATAGGGATCACAATTACTGGAAGTATTTTTAGTACATAATTTAATCAATATTTACTTGTATACACATGACATTGTAAAGGGTTGATCCTTTCCTTCTATCTTTATATAGAATCCACTTGTATATGAATCCGGCATAATGCCATCAAAGTTTATTTCGCTGTAAGAATTCCATAATGTAAAAAATGCTGGGTTTTTTTGTTTTATTCCATTTACTTTAACGGTTATATTATTTGTATTAGTATAATCATAAAATATACTAACACTAGTTGCATTTAAAGGAGTCATAACATAAATACCACATTGAATATGATATGGATTTCCTGGGATCATTTGATTAGTACTGATATGTACTTCTGGGGATGATAACTGATGATAGCGGAACGCATCGCCATAGGTGATATTTCCTGCGATTGATTTATGCGCCATTAAAGCTATTAAACTAAAAAACAATATATTTTTTAACATAAAATGTAACCCCTCTTCTCGCGTTGTTTAACAATGGAATCCATAAAGTTTAATGCGTCCTGAAAATCTTTCAAAGGATTAAAGACAAACTAGTGCGCTGTAATAGCATAAAGCGATTGCCTACTTCAATTTCTCTTCTAGAAAGCCAGAAATGCAGGCTCCTACCATTCCCCCATAAACAAGAATAAATGGCAGCCAATTACCTTGTGCAAATCCTTCGTACCATGGTGCAACACCAACTGTAACGGGAAAAATGATTGCTGCTATCACGCCTAATATAAAGCCGAGTTTATGGAGCACAAACCCATATGAAAGCAGTCCCCCTAAAATAACGCAGCTTATTGATATAATTCTTAAAAATAACATTGATGCTAATGAAGACATTTTCAAAACCTCGTGCTCGAGTATTTATTTAATTTAAGAAATGATTTCACAAATATTAATTTCATCGGATATCTGTTAATCCTGATATATTGATTTGGTTTCCCTGGCAGAATTTTCGTTGTACCAATCGGAATATTGAAAGTCTTGCGCAACATTTGAAAAATTCATTGCATTTGTTTTATTCACATCCATGTTATTATAAATATTGCGAGTGAATTTATATGAAAAAATAAGATGTTTTGTAGTGGGGGCATCGGGTGTTATAAGGTAACTATGGATATTAATATCATCAGCGTCTGTTTGTTTGTAAACATAATTTAAAATCATTGCATTAGTATATATACAAATTAAACTCGTGATGATTATGGGCGATCTTTTTAAACTTTCATGATTAACACCTGGCCATATCCCCAGAGCTTCTATTCGTGGAATAAAATAATCATTGCTTTTCTTTTGGTCTATAAAAATATCTAATTCCTTATGTTCAAGCGTAAAGGAAACACCCATTGTTTCACTAAAAACTTTGCTGTCTTGGATTAATGCTGCACTGTCATGGATATTGGCAGCTAATGATAGGTGATATGGAACAATAAATAAAAATAAAAACTGAAAAAATTTGAATGATAATTTCATCTTTAAACCTCTTTCCAAAAGCGGTATATTTCCGCCTCTTTATTTGCATATATTTTAATCAATAAATTAATTTGTGGTAATAATATACTATTTTTCGTCTGATGTATAGGATTCCTAAGTATCCGGAAAGGGGGAAAACTTAGATTCTCTAAGCTTACAAGTTATTGACTTACGAGCTTGAAATGGACAGTTCCCCTCTATGTAAAAGACTTAAAGAAGCCAGATTGGCGGCAAAACTTTCGCAAAAGCAATTGGGGATTGCTGCCGGTATGGATGAGTTTTCTGCGAGTGCTCGTATGAATCATTATGAAAAAGGGAGGCATACCCCTGACTATCAAACTTTAAAGCGTATAGCAAAGGTATTGAAGCTCCCTGTTGCTTATTTTTATGCTGAATCAGACGGGCTAGCTGAGATTATTAAATCTTATTGTGCGCTAAAAAAAGATAAGCAAGTTAACTTATTAAAATTATTACACTCTTCAAAATAACCTTACTTGATACCGCATCAGTTTTGCCTTGCTCATGTTAAAATATGTCTATTATCCAATATGCTAATCGGAGGGGTGCATGGCTAAGAAACCTAAACTTAGATATCCTAAAACCCATTCTGACATTTTATGGTACTTCACTGGCGACGTACCATGGAACAGAAAAGAATAAAAAACAAATGGCGACGCTAAAATCTACTGCAAAAGCATTCGACATGTTAATAAGTATTCTAAAAATTCGTGAATTACGCATTGGAAATTACAACATTCTCTACATGCAGTGTTATTATGCAGTTTCTTTCATATGATGTAAAAAACTATCTCAGTGAAATATACACATGGGAACATGCTTGCGAAGGATATTCTGAAGAGAGACTGGCCACAAAAATGAATTTTTTGATTGCGGAAATTTTATTAGAATGACTTTGCTCAAAAATTTAGTGGATGAAAAATAAGTCTCTCTGAATTATTACTTACTCAGAAAGTTTCTCAACCCGATAAAATTCTTCTATTGCCGCCTCATCTTCGTTATTTTTTAGTAATTCTTCATCAACAATATTCCAAGACCCTTTTCTTGTTCTTACTGACCGTCTAATTAATACAGAATCAGGGTGATTCAAATCAAAATTTATTTTATTACGCGGCAACGCTTCAGCGTTACTTATATTAGTAATCTCCTCTCTAATTTCAGTATAACTTAAACTTCTGGTAGAATTCTTTTTAGGCGTCCGCCAACTTGGAAAATGTTTATCCCATATTTCTGCCACTAAAAACCGAGGCTCTTTAGGCGGCTTACTTGCAAAATTAGAAATGCCTTTTCGTTTAATCTCTTCCGGTAAATTACTGTAATGTTTATTTAATGCGATTAGATCATCGTTTAAATCCTTGCCCCATATAAATTGCTGTTCACTACGCATAAACAAATTGGCACAACGCCTGTGAAGGTTATCAGATGAGACAAATAGCATACAAAATGGAACATAATATAAATAACAAATATCTATCCAACTTGATGAGGTAAGAGGTATTAACCCCAAGGAACGAGCAATATGAAAAAAAAGTTCTATTGTCAGCACATGCGCCGCGTAAGGTGCAAAAACTGAAAGAGATTTCCAGCCTTCAGAACTCCAGCGCTTAAGGATTCTATCGCGCACATCTAAAGGAACACATAGAAAATCTAACTCAACATTTATGTTCTCAAGAGACTTATGTGATCGATTTACAATACTTTCAGCATATTCTTTTACATCTTCTAGCGTTTGACAAATTTTCATGTTCATACCAGCTGATTTAAAACTATTTGAGATAGTATCCAAATCATAATTAGAAAGGTCTTTACGCCAATTAATAGCCAAATTATGTTCTTCTTGCGTAAAGTTAAAACGCGCCCAACGAAGAAAATCTTTTGCTTCAGGAATATTCTCATGAATGATACAAGAAGTATCGAGGGATTTTGTTGGTTTGCCGCCAGAGGGAATCTGTCCTGTCATTGGTATTGCATAACCTAGAAGATTATTAATCACTAGTCCTAAGTGATGCAAACATGGAAATCCATTCATATCAGGAAATTTAGCAGCAATCCTCGCGCCAACTTCCTGTTCAGGCAATTTCCCATTTTTCCATTCTTTACCTAGGTTAGCTAAAGTTTCTGAATAAAAGATGGGACAAATATTTGCGAGAAAAAATTGATCAAACCAGACAGATGAATCAACAGACAAAGACTGCAGAAAAGATTTATCAAAGAGAGCAATCGGCCTCATAAATTTTGCCAACCTCAACAAGGGATATTACCGATAATTTACCGAAATTGACTCTATTTTACACCGTTCTAATTTCGATCCTCTACAATTTCTTGATTTTTAACGTAAAATCTGGCGTCCCCAAGGGGATTCGAACCCCTGTTACCGCCGTGAAAGGGCGATGTCCTAGGCCTCTAGACGATGGGGACAGATGAAAGGTAAATCTGTCTGAATACATGCGAGAAGCAGAAGTACTGCTATTTCTGGAGCTAGGCGGGATCGAACCGCCGGCCTCTTGCATGCCATGCAAGCGCTCTCCCAGCTGAGCTATAGCCCCGCTGCTTTGCTGTGACAATGAGCAGCGATTCTAGGCAGGGAAGCCCAGTTTGTCAATCCAAATGGGCAACTTTTTTTATTGCTTCAAGACGATTAAGCACGCGTTCACGTCCCAGCAAAAACAAAGTCACATCAATTGGCGGCGAAATGGTGTCGCCTGTGACCGCGATGCGTAAAGGTTGGGCAATTTTTCCTAATTTTAATTGTAATTTTTCTGCAACATGCTCAATTACTTGATGAATAGCTTCTTTATTCCAGTGAGAGAGTACGGCTAATTCAGCAGAAATTTCAATCAGCGTGGGCTTTACATCGAGCGTTAAATGTTTTTTGACTGCATCTGGATTGTAGATGACATCTTGATAAAAATAACGGCTTTTTTCTGCCATTTCACGTAATGTTTTAACACGTTCTGCTTGTGCTTTGACGATTTCTTCTAAGGGCGGGCCATGTTGAGTATTAATGTTAAGCTCTCGCATATGCCAAGCCAGTTCTTTTGCAACGTGCGATGGATCACTATTTTTAATGTAATGTTGATTTAGCCAGAGCAATTTTTCAGGATTCAACGCAGCGGATGAATTATTGATATCATGAATTTCAAAATATTGTATCATCTCGGAAATCGAAAAAATTTCTTGATCACCATGCGACCAGCCAAGACGTACCAAATAATTGATCAATGCTTCAGGTAAAAAACCTTCTTCACGATACTGCATCACACCCACTGCGCCATGACGCTTAGATAAACGCTTGCCGTCACTGCCTAAAATCATGGGTACATGGGCATAGTGGGGTGGAGTTGCGCCTAATGCCCGCAAGATATTGATTTGGCGCGGTGTATTATTGATATGATCATCGCCGCGAATGACATGGGTGATTTTCATGTCCCAATCATCGACAACCACTGTAAAATTATAAGTAGGTGTTCCGTCACTTCGGGCAATAATTAAATCGTCCAGTTCAGCATTATTAAATACTAATTTTCCACGCACAAGATCATCAAATTGAACTAAACCTTCTTTTGGATTTTTAAAGCGGATAACATAGCTCCCTTCAGGGTGATCGGTACGGTCACGACAAACGCCGTCATATCGTGGTTTTTCTTTGTTCGCCATTTGTGTTTCACGTAATTGATCAAGACGTTCTTTGGAGCAATAGCAGCGATAAGCTTTGCCTGCTGCTAAGAGTTTCTGAATGACTTCGCGATAGCGGTCAAAATGTTTAGTTTGATAATACGGGCCCTCATCATAATGTAATCCGAGCCATTCCATGCCATCCAAAATGGCTTGCACCGATTCTTTTGTGGAGCGTT
Source organism: uncultured Coxiellaceae bacterium (assembly GCA_964622455.1). Taxonomy (GTDB): domain Bacteria; phylum Pseudomonadota; class Gammaproteobacteria; order DSM-16500; family DSM-16500; genus CAZUQP01. The sequence continues at coordinate 3,873 of CAZUQP010000005.1, read as the reverse complement.
CTACGTCAGTATCTTCAATTCGTAAAATAAATGTGCCCTTGGTTTTTTTCGCATATAACCAGCAATATAATGCGGTGCGGGCGCCGCCAATATGTAAATAGCCGGTTGGGCTGGGTGCAAAACGGGTAATGGTTGTCATAGTGGGCATCTATTATTAAAGCTAAGAAGTATAGATTGACTGGGTATAAAATGCCAAATAGAATTCATGCCGCAGTAGGGCGATTAGCTCAGCGGGAGAGCACTGCCTTCACACGGCAGGGGCCACTGGTTCGATCCCAGTATCGCCCACCAAAATGTTCAGGGTTTTTGAAAACAAAAAAGAACGATTCATTACAGAGGAATTATAATGATCAATAAAAAAATATATCTCACACTTGCGGCATTACTTTTTACTTCGATCAGTCATGCAGGAGAATACCAAGTTACCATGGGTTCTCATCAAGGAGCGAGCGGCCAAGATCCAATTGCTTATCAATTTAGAGTAGATGACGAAAATGGAACGCCAGGTCCCTGGATCACAGTGCCTCCTAACCAAACCATTTTTAAAAAATATGAGAGTCACAATATTTCAAAAATTGAAATATTTATACCGGGTGATGCGCTCAATGGTATTTTAAGTATGTGTCATCAGTATTTGCATGATAACCGATTGCAACCTGATTATTCCCAAGAACTGGGCGACTTTTGGGATACTCGCACCTCAATACATTCAACGTTTCCAGCAACGGGACAAAATTTTTCTTTTACGTTATTTGGTTTTGGTATGCACTTTTGTCCTGCGTATGCGACAGATTGTCAAATTTCGGATTGTATTTTAAATAGTATTTAGTGAATGAAGATTTTTACTAAAGGAATAGATTTAGGAAAAAAATTCAATGGAAGAAAAAGAATTATTCATACCCGTCGATCAAGGAAAATTATTCTGCCGTGTGTTTGGTAATAAGAAAAATACGCCTATCATTGTGATGCACGGAGGCCCTGGCTTGGGACAAAGCTATCTATTGCCTCAAATGTCAGAAATCGGAAAATTTTCTTTTGCTATTTTTTATGATCAAAGAGGAACAGGCAAATCAACCAGTGATGATGCTTGGCAATCAGATCCTTTTAAAGCCTATGTTCGTGATGTGGATCAATTAAGAGAAACGTTTGGATTTAAAAAAATTTCGTTGTTAGCACACTCGTGGGGGGGTATGTTAGCTTCTTTTTATGTTCTGGCTTATCCAGAACAGGTAGATAAAGTTATTTATGTCAATCCTGTTCCAATGTCCAGTGGGAAATATTTAGCATTTGTGAAGCATCGCAGTCAAATTGTTGATCTTCATAAAGATGAATTGACTTCTATCAAGGAGTCAAAGGCTTTTACAGAAGGCGATCCTGAGACAGTTGAAAAATTTTATCGCATCTATTTTAGAAATTACTTCGCAAAACCTGAGCTTTCAAATCAACTCACACTGACGATGGATTCTCGCGCAGCTATCCATAATTTTAAAATTTACAATTTTTTCTATGACTATGTCACGAAGAACCCTTTTGATCTTTATGACAAATTAACTGCATTGAACAAGCCATCGTTAATTGTTGCTTGTGATAAAGATATTATTCCATTTAACTATATGGAAGATCTTCATAGAAGTATTCATTCATCAAAATTGAGTTTAATCAAAAACAGCGGACATTTTCCTTATATCGATCAACCTGGCATTCTTTTTAAAATTATTCAGGACGTTGTAGAGAGTGAATTGTGAAATTGCATTTTTGATGTGATTTTTGTATAATGTGTCTAGAAAATTTGAGAGGTGCCCTGCCAATGCGCAAGTAAATTTCCAAAGCGCGATTTAGCTATTAGGTTAAATCATTTTATTTAACAATGCTTTTTTTGGAAAGATTACTATGACGCAACTTCAAATCTCTATTCATCAAATAAATTTTAATTTACCCTCCGGCGCTAAGCTTTTTCATGACTTAACTCTTTCATTGACCAAACGAAAAATAGGTTTAGTTGGTCGCAATGGTATTGGAAAATCCACACTCTTAAAACTGATCCTGGGTGAATTTTTACCTCAAGCAGGCTCTATTCGCGTTCAAGGGAAATTAGGCTATGTTCCGCAGCATTTTTCTATTTTTCCAGAGAGTACTATCAAAAGTTTTTTGATGGATGAATGGCAAGATGAAAGCCGCCTACGAAAAACGTTAATGATATTCGGTCTAGATGCTATTCCTGATCATCGTCAGTTAAAAAATTTAAGCGGCGGTGAGATGACACGTTTATTATTAGTTAAAACATTGTTATCTGACGCAGATTTTTTGTTATTAGATGAACCGACCAATCATTTGGATCAATCCGCACGACAAGCGCTGTATCGAGCCATTCAAGAATGGCGGGGCGGATTGATTGTTGTCAGCCATGACCGAACGCTATTAAATTTTATGGAAGAAATAGTTGAACTTAATTCATTAGGTGTCACTTCTTATGGCGGTAATTATGATGATTATCGAAAACAAAAAGACATTGAAAATGCAGCGAGAGAGAATCAATTACAAGATGCTAAAAAACTCATGCAGAAAACAAAACAGACTATCCAGTCATCACGCGAAAAACATGAGCAAAAAAAATCTTACGGACGCGAATTAAGGCGAAGCGGCAGTATTGATAAATTGACCGCTAATTCAAAAAAAGGACGAAGCGAGCGGACGCAAAGTAAATTATTAATTAAAGAAGAGCGTCTCATGGATCATGCGGAAGAAAAATTGCAATCAGCAAAAGAGGGCGTAGAAATTCTTGATGAGATTCATGTCGATCTTGCAAAAACATATGTGCCAAATGGAAAAATAATGGTGGAAATTCAAGATTTAAGTTTTTCATATCAAGATGCAAAAGAAATTCTGATTCAAGACTTTGATTTAAAGATAAGAGGCCATGAAAGAATTGCGTTAGCGGGTGACAATGGCAGTGGAAAAACAACGTTAATTAAATTGTTATTATCTATTCTTCAGCCAACTCAAGGTAAAATTTACTTGGGCACTTCCCGAGTGAGTTATCTTGATCAAGGAGCGATTCTATTAAATCCTGATCTTTCTGTTATAGAAAATTTTTTAGTATTAAATCCGAATGCTAAAGAAAATGACGCCTATCGATGTTTGGCGGAATTTTTATTTAAGAATAAAGCAGCGCATAAAATAGTAAAAACTTTAAGTGGCGGTGAAAAATTACGAGCACTTTTAGCTTCTGTCTTAATGGCAAATCAACCGCCAGAGTTGCTCATATTAGATGAACCGACTAATCATCTCGATCTTAACAGTGTGAGAAGCATTGAATCAATTTTAAAAAATTATCAGGGAGCTATGATTGTTATTTCTCATGACCAATGTTTTTTAGAAAACATAAAGATAAATAGAGTTATTGAAGCGCCTTTAAATAAATCTCGAAATGTGGAACGCCAAAGGCAAGCACAGGCGCCAGCACCTAAGCCTTGAATAAAACGGCCAATAATTAAGAATGTAATATTTGGCGTGAGAAAACAAAGAGCGCTCCCGATTAACATAATAGTTAAGCCGATGATCAATGGTTTTTTTCGGCCTATTCCTTCGGACAAGGGACCATAAATTAATTGTGAACCGGCAACCCCTAATAAATAAATCGCCATGCTCCACCGAACGAGCCCGATAGGTGTTTGAAGACCCACGCTCACAGCTGGCAGAGCAGGGGCGTAAATGTCTGCTGCAAATTGGGTTAAACAAACAGCGAGAAGCAAAACGAAAAACAATAAATTATTTTGAGACATATATCCCTTATTGCAAGGTTGATCTGGATGCCGCGGACAAAACGCGGCACGCTGGGGTGTTGGGGGAAATCTGCCACAAAGCGGGCAGAGA
>CAZUQP010000004.1:0-36280 GCA_964622455.1 uncultured Coxiellaceae bacterium | reverse complement strand
GAAATTTTAACTGTGCACGTTTATTTAGCAAATGTTAATTTATTGATTTTTAAAAATTTTCCTTATTCTTCATGAAAATTTATGTGTCTATACCTTAGACCCTGGGCTAAATGGGTCTCAGGGCCTACGGCCTGAAAACACAAATTGAGGTCGCAAATTGCGATCTCAAAAAATAAACGTGGTTGGCACTTAATTCGTCTTTAACGCCATTTTTAATTTTTGCAGCGCATTTTTTTCTAATTGTCGGATACGTTCTGCCGAAACGCGATATTTATCCGCTAAATCTTGCAGTGTTTTTTTGCCATCCGAAAGAAAACGTGCCTGTAATATTTCTTGAGAACGTTCATCTAATGTGGTTAATGCAGCGTGTAAATTAGCATGCGAACTTTCTAACCAATCATTTTTTTCAAAGTTTTCAGCGGGATTGTAGCGGTGATCTTCTAAAAATCGGCTAGGAGGAATATACGCATTATCTTCATCATCATCGTCTTGAGTATCAAATGGCATATCGCTGCTGTTTAAGCGCATTTCCATTTCACGCACCGTTTCAGGTTTTACCCGCAAGCAGTTGGCAACTTCTGTGACTTCATCTTGAGTCAACCAGCCGAGCTGTTTTTTCATTTGGCGTAAGTTAAAAAACAATTTGCGTTGTGCTTTAGTCGTTGCAACTTTTACAATGCGCCAATTGCGTAATACAAATTCGTGAATTTCAGCTTTGATCCAATGCATCGCAAAAGTAACCAAGCGTGCGCCCACATTGGGATTGAAACGTTTGACCGCTTTCATCAAGCCAATATTGCCTTCTTGAATCAAATCATTTAACGGTAATCCATAACCTAAATAGCCGCGCGCAACATGTACAACATAACGCAGATGCGCCAAGACCAATTGTTTTGCTGCCGCAAGGTCATTATCTTTATGGAGTCTTGTTGCTAACTCAAGCTCTTCATCTTGGCTTAAGAGCGGAATTTGATTGACGTAATGGATATACGCCTCAATGCTATGAATGGGCAGATGAAGGTTAAAGGTTTGTAGGCTTTTATTGCTCATAAGTTGATTTTAGCACTCTCTGACTTAGAGTGCTAATATACTAAATTTTTGGGCCTATGCCAACTTGCTTAGTGCGCACAAGCAGAGTTGATCAAATAATCCGCTATGGCAAGCCGCTTGCTGAGCAGCCGGCTAAAATAGAAAAAATGGATATAAATAACGTAGTCTCAATGGCTAAAATGCGGCGTGCTTAGAATTGCGCAAGACGGGCAGTGCTTGACTATATACAATAGTGAATATATACTATTGTATATATGTGGACAATATACGAGAAAAAATCACTTATTAAATCTCTTAAGACTATTCCTTTACGTATCAGAAAAGAATATGAAATCTGGAAAAGAATTGTTGAATTTCAAGGAATACAAGGACTAAGAGAAATTAAGGGCTATCATGATGAACCTTTGAAAGGGGAATGGAAAGGGTTCCGTTCTTCAAGGCTTTCATTAAAATGGCGAATTATTTATACGGCCGAGAAAGAACAGTTAGAGGTTTATGTCATCGATATCAATGCTCATAAATATTAATGAGGCGAATAATGAAGGTTAATAAAAAAGATTTTGTAAAGGCCAAGGTCCATGCCCATCTCACTCCTGGTGAGGCACTTAAAATGCTCCGTGAGCTGCAAGGGCTGACACAAGCTGATTTATCTAAAATAACAGGCATTAGTCAGTCAAACATTTCAGCATTAGAAAGTAACGCTAGGCAAATGGGGCGTGAAAGAGCCATTGTTTTTGCAAAAGCATTGAAAGTTCATCCAGCGGTATTACTTTTCCCAGATTTTGATATCAAAAAAGTAGCTTGAATTAGTGTGTTACAAGGCATGGCGGGTGAAATCCTTAGAATCCCTGACAGGGCTTTATCCGTTAATAAACATGCTAGAACATTTGAAGTTAAAGTATCTAAATTTTTTCTATAGTCAATGCATGGGACCTGGCGCGTCTTGCTGAAACAAAGCCGCTACAAATTCATCAGCATTAAAGGGCCTTAAGTCATCAATGCCTTCACCCACCCCAATAAAACGAATAGGGATGGTTAATTGTTTTGCGATAGCAAAAATAATCCCCCCCTTTGCGGTGCCATCAAGCTTAGTCAGTGCAATTCCCGTAATGCCCAAGGCATCATTAAATTGTTTTGCTTGATTTAAAGCATTTTGCCCAATGCTTGCATCCAATACGAGCAAGATTTCATGAGGGGCGGTTGGATCGAGTTTTGCGAGCACGCGTTTTACTTTTTTTAATTCATCCATCAAACCGGTTTGTGTGTGCAACCGTCCGGCGGTATCAGCAATTAATATTTCCATGCCGCGCGCTTTAGCTGATTCCATCGCATCATAGATGACTGCGGCGGTATCGGCACCGGATTGTTGGGCTACGACCGGGATGTGATTACGTTCACCCCAAATTTGTAATTGTTCAATGGCAGCTGCACGAAAGGTGTCGCCCGCTGCTAACATCACTTTTTTTCCTTCAGATTTTAAATGCTTCGCTAATTTACCAATGGTAGTTGTTTTGCCTGAACCGTTAATGCCTACGACTAAAATAACAGCAGGTATTTTATTTTGAGGGATAATGAGAGGCTTTTCGCACGGTTTTAAAATAGCTTTCATGTCCTCTTGCAAACAATGAAGGGCGGCTTCAGTATCATTTAATTCATTACGTGCAAGTTTTTGAGTGAGGTGTGACACCAATTGTTCTGTTGCATCAATGCCAACATCTGCTGTCAGTAATTGAGTTTCAATTAAATCAAGCACTTCTTTATCAAGATTTTTTTTACCGAGAATAATATTGGCAATATTTTCAGTAAGGCTGGTACGTGTTTTTGAAAGACCTGCTTTGAGGCGGGAAAAAAATCCCGTTTTTTCAGTGGAGGAGGCACCATCTGAAGATGATTTTTTTCGTTTTAAAATGTTGAACATGGTGTATCCTGGTGTCGGCAAATCAAACGTCAATGGTAACATATCCTCATGAGTCAAGGCATAGTACGCATTATCGGGGGTGAATGGCGCGGGCGCAAATTAAAAGTGCCTGATGTCCCGAATTTACGCCCAACACCTGATCGGGTCCGTGAAACTCTTTTTAATTGGTTAGCGCCTATCTTGCCGGGCGCTTATTGTTTGGATGCATTTGCAGGAAGCGGGGCGCTTGGATTTGAAGCTTTATCACGAGGTGCAGCGCATGTTGTTTTGGTGGATGATTCACCCGCTGTGATCCAACTATTAAAATCAGAATTAGTACTTTTTAAAGCGGAAAACGCAACACTTTATCGGGCAAAAGTGCCCGAGCAATTAAAAAAACCTGAAAAACCCTTTGATATTATTTTTCTTGATCCGCCCTTCAAACATTCTATACTGTCTTCATGTTGTTTTTATTTAGAAGAGCAAGGTTTTTTAGCAAAAACAGCCTATATTTATTTAGAATCACGAGATCCTATTACAGAAAACATGTTACCTTCGAATTGGGAAATGGTTAAAAATAAGCGAGCAGGTCAAGTCAGATATCATTTAGCATTGCGGCGAGCATTATAGGGTAATTATTATGGCATCTCAAAAAAAACCACGATTATTAACGGGCGATACACCGACGGGTCGATTGCACTTAGGACATTGGGTCGGGTCATTGGAAAATCGTCTTGCCCTGCAAGATCACTACGATTGTTATTTTATTATTGCCAACGTGCATGCGTTTACGACGCGCATGGATAAGCCCGATGAAATTCGCCAAAGCGTCATTGATGTCGCAACGGATTGGCTGGCGGCCGGGATTGATCCTAAAAAAAGTACGATGTTTATTCAATCTGAAATACCCGCAATTGCAGAACTCACATTTTTTTTCAGCATGCTGATTCCTTATCCGCGTTTAATGCGAAATCCAACGGTCAAAGATGAAATTCGAGACAAAGGATTAGGGGACAATTATCCATTTGGATTTTTGCTTTATCCAGTTGGACAAGTCGCTGATATTTTAGCGTTTAGACCTGAAATTGTGCCTGTCGGCGAAGATCAAGTGCCGCACATTGAAATGACGCGTGAAGTGGCGCGGCGTTTTAATCAATTATATTTAGGCGTTGATTCTCATACGGAAGATAAAGATTATTTAACAAAAGGCGGTTTATTTCCGATTGTCGAGGTCAAACTAGGCCGCGCACGCCGCCTGGTTGGGACAGGAGCACCCGATGCTTCTGGAAATTTATTAAAAATGTCTAAGTCACTCAACAATGCTATTTTATTAAGTGATGATGCAGATGCCATCACACGCAAAGTAATGGGGATGTACACAGATCCCAAACGTTTGAAAGCAACAGATCCTGGCACTCTCACCAATAATCCCTTGTGGATTTTTCACGATACGTTTAATCCTGATCATGCTTGGGTAACTGAAGCAAAGGCACGTTATCAACAAGGAAAAATTGGTGATGTTGAGTGTAAAAAACGTTTAATTGAAGTATTGGTCAATGTGATTGAACCCATTCGAAAACGCCGCGAAATCTATGAAAAAGATCCTGGCGGAGTGCTTTCTATATTGCAAAAAGGGGCGGAGCACGCAAATTCTATTGCGAATGAAACACTTAAGCTTGCTAAAGCGGCCATGAAACAAGATTATTAGGCATATGTTAAAATGGTAGAAGGAGCTATGTGATTGCGAGGTGTTATATGGTTAAAATTCCTGGATTAGACGAATTAAAGAAAATGGGTTCTGATTTAATGGATTCCGCTAAAACAGTAAAACTGGGCGGTATGGTTGATAAAGTGAAAGCAGGCATCGAATCCGTCGGTAAAAAAACGGAGCCGCTTTCAGGAGATGATCCGTTACATCAAGTATTATCAGATATTCGCGCTACTTTAAATGAACTTAATACATTAGAAACAACCCGTGCAGCTCTAATAAAAAAACTAGAACGCCAAGTGAATAGTATTATTAAAGCAGCAGAAGGGTATCAAAAACCGATCTCTACCGTTTCAGCAGAACCAAAGGATGATGAAAGTAAATGAACCCAAAAAAGAAAGTAAAAAATGATTTAAGTGCCTATCGGATTTATGGACTTCCTTTAGTGGTGCTCATGGGATTAATTGCACTCGCTGGTATTGTATTGGCAGTCGCGTTGAAATTCTTTTTTTAATTATATTGTCGCTCAGCGTACCATTTTGTCTAACTGGGCTTGCGATTCCTTTTGAAAAGTGAGCGGGTGGGCTATCGCTGTAAAAATGTCATTCTCGCCGCCAAAAGGATTGATTACGACGGTGCCATAGTCAAGCATCTGGCCTAACAAACTTTGATTGACGGTAATATTTGAGACCGTGGCTAAGCGTAAATCGTTCGTATGCCGAAAGAAAAATCCTTCTTTCATGAGAATACGTTTATTGGTCACCGCAAAATCAGAAGTCATGTAATCCAGCCATTGATTAACACCGGTGATTAAGGCAGCAATAGCAGGTGCAATGGCAACTTTGACGACCATTGGGTTTGGATTCAGTAAAAAAAATAGAGTAGCAATAATCCATATCAAAGGCGTTAAAAAAATGATGATATGTTTTTTAGTGCGATAAAGAATTTGTTCATCAGGTAATAAGTTTCTATCAATTAAGCCCATAGTGATATCTCTTTAATAATAATTTTTATACATGAAAAAATTCTGAAATGCCCGTTAAAAACATTTGTACTGCCATCGTGGTTAAAATCATTCCCATGAGTTTTTCAATGGCAATTAATCCTTTTTCACCAAATACTTTTCTGAGTTTATCAGCAAATACTAAAATAATCGTCGTAATGAGCCAGGCAATGAAGAGAGCAAGCATCCATAACCCAATGTGTTTCGGTTGTTGATTGGCAAGCAGCATGACAATGGTCATGGTTGATGGCCCTGCAATTAATGGAATTGCGAGCGGCACGATAAAAGGTTCTGTTATTTGCCGGCTTCTATTTTCAGGATCTTCATGCGGAAAAATCATACGAATCGCAATTAAAAATAAAATAATTCCACCCGCAATACTTAAAGCAGGCCCTGATATACGCATTCCTTCCAAAATATATTTTCCAAAAAATAAAAAAATAACCAAAATAACAAAAGCAATACAGGCTTCACGCAAAATAATCAGCTGACGGCGTTTAGGATTAACACTATTTAGGATGGATAAAAATAGAGGGATATTTCCTAATGGATCCATGACTAAAATAAGCGTAATTGTAGCTGTATAAAGCGTCATTTCTTGCCTCTTAAAATAATACGGATAGTGTAACATCAAATTTTAGGTGCTGCTTCAAGGAAGTGATGCTTATTGGGGAGAACGGGCGTCCTGCTCTTGGCGCTTTTTGCCATCCATGGCCGCGACACCTCCCCAATCAGCACTCACTTCTTTGAAGCAGCATATCTCACTTTATCTCTATTCTGTCAAAATACGTATCTTTTACGTATATCTCATCTTTGTTAACACAATAAAATATTAATGAAAATTACGTATTTATTCTGTATAATTACGATCCAAGATTTATTGAGACACCTTACACGAGCAACAAAAAAACGTTTGATACGAGCAAAAGAGGGGAAAAATGGCTTCATCAAGAAATAGCTCTACTAATCAACTCACAGGAGAAGAAAAGAATATTGAAAATCCTGTCCAATTTAAAGAAATTAATACAAATGAGTACCATGATACTTATTCCTATTACCCTCAAGTAAAAAATTGGTTTTGTAAAGAGGATTTTATAGCAGACTCAAGTAGATGGAGTTATGGTGATTTACTACAATCAGAATCAGACAAAAATGCATGGGTATCGTTCCCTGAACTAGCAGATTTACGTTTTTCAATAACTACACAATTAGAAAATCATCAAAATCCTAAACTTTCTTTAAATATAACGGCTTGTTTTGATCCCCCCGGTTATAAAGATGACGTATATATTCCACAATTCTTAGAACCATTCCAAGACCGTGCTAGAATTATAGTTTCCCCCATCACTCCAAATCACTGTTCATTGATAAAATATAAAGGTGATCTGGATTCTTCCGCCAATATAAACAATAAAGAAAATATAGTTCGGATTTATACTGATGCGAAAGTAACTGTCGGAATAGATTCTGGTGCTGCTCACGCTAACGTAACAAAAGGTTATAATGCCATTAGATCTGAAATGAAAATCCACGATTTTAATATGTTTTCGCGTAGTAGTGGGGGCCAAACGATTTATACAGTGACTCAACAACGTTGTTATCACAAGGGAACTTCATATCCCTATGACATACAACATCCAGATGCATCTATGCACTGGTATGGAAATTTTCCTGATTATTTCTCAACACCCTCTACGTTGGCTATGGGAGGTCTTGTACTAAATACGAATCAAATCTATTCTTTGCGGGAATCCCATGGTGAGCTAAACTGCGATTTTAATATTAATTTGCACCAACACCTTGTTGGTATGAGCATGTGGAGATGGTGTGCTAATCATAGTTTTACTCATGATACCCATGCTAAAATTTCCCTTACAACTCAAAACGGGATGCTTGCCAAGATAGGTTTTTTTAAAATAAAAATACCTACTCAACATACAAGAACTCATATATGGAATACAAACGAAAGCACTTTAGACTCCAGAAGCTTTCTACATCCACTGACACCGTGAGTCTAATTGTATAAAATTTCGTTTTAAGACGAAGTTTTAAATTTACTTTCTTATCCAGAATTCGCGTTTTTAAAAGAAGCTTGGCAGTTCTTTAGCAAGCGCATGCCGTTCTTTCACAGCGTCGTGTGTTAAAACAAATCCGCGCAATGTTTGGGAAGTATCATAAAATAAGGCGCGTACACTATGATTTTCAGTTTCAATTTTCCAATGGCCTTCACAATTTTTAGGCGGCGGACAAACGGCAATGGGATGAGCGGGTGTTTTCACAACGATAGGCATGGCGGGATAAGTAACTCTCGTTGGTGTGCCCGCCAATGTTTTGGCGAGTGCGCGCGAACAATTTAATAAGGGGGTGATATAAGGCAAGATATGTCCTTCCACTTCTGCGCAATCGCCTAACGCATAGATATCAGCGACGCTGGTTTTAAGATAACGGTCGACCACAATCCCTCGATTGACAACGATATTGGCGGTTTTTGCAAGTGTCGTGTGTGGTTTTAATCCGATGGCAGAAAGAATAAATTCTGTCTTTAATTGTTCTCCATCAGAGAGCGTCACGACATAATTTTTATTTTCACCTTTTTGCACGGAAAGCGCTGTAACGGATAAATGAAAATGTACGCCATTTTGCTCGAGTGCTCCTTGTAAAAGATGACCAATTTTTCCTGGAATTAATAAATCAAGAGGTGCTTCTGCAGGCGTAATCAGATGCACTTCATACCCTGCATTACTCAAATCATTAGCAAATTCGCAGCCAATTAAGCCCGCACCTAAAATCGTAATGTGTTTTTTATTTTTAATGAGATGACGAAATTCGGCATAATGATAAAGATGATTGATAGAAAGTACGTCTTTTGCTGCATCACCAGTCAAAGAGGGTTTAATGACTTCAGCACCAGATGCCAATACCAATTGGGAATAAAAAAAATGGTTACCATCGATTAAAATAGCTTTTTCGTGCGGGTCGATGGCGGTCACTTCGGTTTTTGTCATCATCGTTGCATTTAATTCGTGCGCCATATTTTCCGCAGTTGCTGTGGGCAGTGTTTCGGCTGTTTGTCCGCGGGTAAGTGCCGTTGAGAGCAAAGGCTTTGAATAATACGCCCCCTCATCTGCTGTGACTAAGGAAAGCGGTGTACTATGATCTAGTCGTCGAAATTCACGCGCAAGCTGATAGCCAGCAAGGCCTGCGCCAATAATTACAATGGGATGAGACATGGTTAACCTAAGTTTCAAACATACAGCGATGCAGTATACCATTTGGCAAAAATACCGAGAATCCCTAAATGTGCCTGCCTATTTGCATCCTTGGATATTGCATGAAGGTTCCTTTATGAAACACTTAAAACAAAAGGGCATTTTGGATGCGCGCGTTCAGCTGCTCAACCAATCTTGGCAATTTCCTTTAACGGATGAAAAACAATATACAGGAATCCCAAACAGAACTTACGCCTTGGTCCGCGAAGTACTTATTTTAAGTGAGGACCAAAAATGGATGGTTGCGCGTACCATCGTGCCGCGACAAACGTTGACTGGCAAGCAAAGGCAATTGGCAGGATTAAAAAATCGTGCATTAGGATCCGTTTTATTTAAAGAGCCTGCTATTTCACGCAGTGAATTTGAGATGACTTATTTGCCGATAAAAAATTCTTATCATGCCTTGTTAAAAGCAGCAGGTTTTCAAGATCATCGTTTATGGGCTCGGCGCTCGTTATTTTATTGGCAGAATAAGCCGTTGCTTTTAATTGAAATTTTTTTGCCGGATATGAAATTATTATAATATATTTTATATTACAATAAAATATTGTTTTATATTATAATAAGAACATATAAATAAAATATAATTAAGGTGATTGTTATGGGTATCGCAATTAATTTGGATAAAGATTTAATTAAAGAAGCACGTGCTCAATCAAAGGTGCTGCATCGTTCTGTTCCTAAACAAATTGAGCATTGGGCACGAATCGGACATATTGCTGAAGACAATCCTGATCTTACTTATGCACAGATAAAAGATATCTTGCTTGGTTTGCAAGATCAAGAAGAGGGAAATGTTAAGAAATATAAACGCGGGATGTTTAATGAAAATAAAGATAACTAAAACATTTGAAAAAATAATAAAGAAAGTACATCGTAACCAAATAAAATTAGTAGAAAATGCAATAGATAAAATTGCGAACGATCCAGAAATAGGCGAATTAAAGAAAGGCGATCTTGCTGGAATTCGAGTTTACAAATTTTATCTGCATAATCAGCTTATATTATTAGCTTACTATTATAACAATGGTAACGAAATCACTCTATTATCTCTTGGCACGCATCAAAATTTTTATAAAAACTTAAAGAAAAAGATATAATATTGTGACGAAATTAAAACACTATGCTTATTTAATGCGCTTGGATAAACCCATCGGGATTTTTTTATTGTTGTGGCCAACCTTATGGGCACTTTTGTTGGCCAATCAGGGAAATCTTTCTTTCAAAATAGTCATTATTTTTGTGTTGGGCGTTATTTTAATGCGTTCGGCAGGCTGCATCATTAATGATATCGCTGATCGGCATTTTGATAAACATGTTCTGCGTACACAAAATCGGCCGCTTGTTTTGGGACATATTAAAGTGATGGAAGCATTTTATTTATTTTTATTTTGCATTTCGACTGCATTTTTATTGGTTCTTTTTTTAAATCGTTTGACGATAGAGCTTTCTTTTTTAGCGATTTTGTTTGCGATGATTTATCCTTTTTTAAAGCGTGTGACTCACTTACCGCAAGCAGGACTCGGTATCGCATTTGCGTGGGGAGTGCCTATGGCATTTGCTGCGGAAAATAATACGATTCCTATCGTAGCATGGGAAATATTTCTCGCCGCTTTTATTTGGCCAATCATCTATGACACGATGTACGCGATGGTCGATAGGCAAGATGATATTAAAATTGGTGTGAAATCATCTGCTATTTTGTTTGGACGCTCCGATCGATTGGTTATTGGATTTCTGCAAATTTTGTTTGTCGTATTATTAATGCATATTGGTTTTTTATTTCAATTGCCAACAATTTATTTTTTCGGATTATTTTTGACAAGCATGTTATTTTTTTATCAACAATGGCTAATTAAAAATCGTGATCCTGGCAATTGTTTTAAAGCATTTTTAAACAACCATTGGATAGGAATGATTATTTTTGCGGGGATTTTTTTATCATGAAAATTGTCGCAGATGAAAATATTTTATTTGTTGAAAATTATTTTAAAGAGCACATCATCGCACGTAAACCGGGACGTTTGATTACTAAACATGATTTACAAGATGCAGATATATTATTAGTGCGCTCTATCACCAAAGTGAATTCAGATTTGTTACAAAATACCCCAATTAAATTTGTAGGTAGCACCACTTCTGGGTTTGATCATTTAGATGTGGGTTGGCTGCAAAAAGCTGGCATTCAATGGGGTATTACCAAAGGCAGTAATAAAATGGCTGTTGTTCAATATGTGATTGCAGTGATTGCTGCTTTACAGAAAATGAATTTTTTATTACAAAAAAAACCGCGGGCGGCCGTGATTGGTGTTGGAGATATCGGGGAAGAAGTTGCTAAAAAACTTAAATTACTAGGTTTTGATGTTGTTTTATATGATCCTTTTCGAAAAGATATCGTCCAAGCACCGATTGAAGCATTAAGCGATCTTGATTTTATGACTCTTCACGTGCCTTTAACAAAAAAAGGTGCGCATCCGACTTATCATTTAATTGAACGGAATTTTTTAGAACGACAAAATAAAAATTCGATTCTTTTAAATGCATCACGCGGTGAAGTCATTTCATTTGATGATTTAAAATTACATGGGCAATTATTATTGTGGTGCTTAGATGTCTTTGAAAATGAGCCTCTTATTGATTTTGAAATATTGGACCAAGCGATGGTTGCAACCCCTCACATTGCAGGGTATTCGCTGCAAAGTAAATATCGTGGTGTGGAAATGATTTACCGAATAGCGTTAGAGAAAAAAATATTTTCTTCTTCATCTAAAGTGAATATTGAATATCCGACAAAAACTATTTCTTTTGATAATAAAGCGCTTGATTGGCAAGATGTGGTGTTAAATATCTTTGATCCGCGAGAAACATCCCATCACATGAAAAAAAGTTTGATTGAAAACCCTAATGCGTTTGATCATTTGCGAAAAACTTTTCCTGATCGATATGAATTTGAGTTTATTAAATTACAGGATGTTTTATTAAGTGAACATGATCAAGAAATTCTAAAAAAATTGGGATTTAAATTTATTTTTGATGAAAAAATTAAATAAAAAAATTATCTCCTTATTTAGTAAAAATGTTCTTACTAAATTAAGGAGATATATTTTTTAAAATTAATTGTTATCTTTTGTTGGTAACGCGAGGGTTTTTTTGGGGCTCTTCACCTTTTCTCAAAAGATTATATCCATTTTGTTTTAAGGAGCTTGGCGATGAAGGAGGCGTATGTTTAGGCGATGTTTCGCCTTCTTTTCTTTGTTGTTTTTGTTGAGTTGCTCCTGGAATAGATTGGCCAATAGCTGCATGAGATGACTGGTGAGATTGCGATTTTTTTCTTTCGCTTCTGTTTTCACTCGCCTCTCTCATTAGTAGAGGTTGTTGATTTACTTGTGCTGCCTGTGGAGGGCGTGCTCTTAATGACCGAAAGCTGCCTAAATTACCGCCCGCAAGCCCAGCGGCTAGCATGGCAGGGCCTGCTACACCTCCTTTAATACCGCCCCAAATGCCCCGCCAAAAGCTTTCGTGTTCAAGCCCTTCTGTAACACCTAATCCGATTCCTGTAAAAATACCGACTAAGCCATAAAGTGCAGGAGCAGCACCACCCACCCCTCCAAGCATGATGGCACCTGCAATGCCAACGCCGATACCTATCGCTGCTCCTATCAATCCTCCTATGATTCCCCCTACAACTCCTAGGGTTTTTTTAAGTGCTCTCCACATATTATTCTCCTCATTTTTTCTTTGATACCATTATTCATTATAACTGATAAATATTAGAACAGAATTAAATAAAAAATCTTTAAGAATTATAAAGTTAGAGATTAATAAAGGCCGCCGCTTCCAGAGACGATATTGCTTTCCTCTGGAATGGGGTTGTTGGCATCGGGTGCCTTATCATCATCAGGCACATAAGGTTTCATGAAATATTCAAACTGGGCGACAGGATCATTGGCGGCTGCTCGTCTGCCGGTGAGTGGATCAATCTTAATGCTGACAATACCTTGCGGCTGGTCAAGCAGGTGTTCTGGTTTATCTTTGAGAGCAGTTTGCATGAATTCCATCCAGATCGGTAATGCAGCTTGTGCGCCGTATTCATGGAGTGATTGCGGTTGATCAAAGCCAACCCATGCCAATGCAACTAAATCTGGATTATAGCCCACAAACCAAGCATCCACTTGATTTTGCGTGGTACCGGTTTTGCCGGCCAAATCATTGCGCTTTAAACTGCGCGCTTCAAATGCGGTGCCGTGTTGAATAACATCATGTAAGGCCGAAGTAATTAAAAAGGCATTTTGTGCGCTGATGACCCGCGGGGCATAGGTATTGGGCGGTGTATTTTCTGTGGCTGTGCAGCTATTGCAGACGATGGGCGGTTTTGCTTGGTAGAGAATATTTCCTTGCGAATCGCGGATATTGTCAATGATAAATGGAGCGATTTTAAATCCGCCATTTGCAAATACCGCATATCCCGCCGCCATTTGTAGAGGAGTGACGTTTGCAGTGCCAAGTGCCAGCGATAACATGGGTGGTAATTGGGATGGGCTAAACCCAAAACGCTGCGCATAATTCACAGCATAAGGAATTTTAATTTGGTTTAATAACCGGATAGAGACTAAATTAATTGAATGAATCAGTGCTTCACGTAATCGTGTTGGCCCATAGAAACGTTTTTCATCGTTTTGCGGGCGCCATAAACTATTGTCAGTTGGGTTTTCAACCACAATTGGCGCATCATTAATGACTGTTGCCAGCGTATAACCTTTCTCTAAAGCAGCAGAATAAATAAAGGGTTTGAAACTGGAGCCCGGCTGACGTTCAGCAGCGGTGATTCGGTTAAAATTACTGTGTTGAAAATCAAATCCGCCATTTAATGCAAGAATAGCGCCATTCATCGGGTTAAGTGTGACAATTCCCGCTTCTGCTTTCGGTAATTGGGCAAGACGCCAGATTTGATTAGGTGTTCGTGTAATGCGAATGAGATCGCCCAGTTTCAAAATGTCTCTCGCAGTGCCTGGCTTTTTACCAAGATAATTTGCATTAATTTGCGCGCGCGCCCATGATAGCCCTTGCCAAGGAATCACGATCAATGAACCATTGGCACGCAAGGCAGTGACACTGTGCGCCGCCATGTCAACAACGACAGCAGGTTCAAGATTGTTAAATGTGGGGATCGAATTTAAAGTTGTTTCCCATTCTTCCATATGATTTAAATTGGGCGAACCCAAATTACGCTCAGGACCGCGGTAACCATGGCGTTGATCGTAGCTTAAAAGTCCATTGCGCACCGCTTCATTCGCTGTATTTTGCAAATGACTATCAATGGTGGTGTAAACGTGAAAACCTTTGGTATAAATATCATCCCCATACATTTGTTCAAGCTGCTGGCGTACAAGTTCTGCTGCATAAGGTGCTTTGACTTCTGTTTGTAATTCGTGATAATGGCCATCGATTGGAGCAGTCAGCGCATTTTTATAAGTTTTCTCATCAATATAGCCAACTTCATGCATGCGCGATAAAACATGATCGCGGCGTTTTTTGGCAGCTTCGGGATTTGCGAGGGGATTTAAGGCAGAAGGGGCTTTAGGTAAGCCTGCTAACATAGCGTATTGATCCAGTGTCAGTTGATCCAGTGTTTTGCCATAATAAATTTGCGCTGCAGCAGCGACACCATACGCACGGTTACCGAGAAAAATTTTATTGAGATAAAGTTCAAGGATTTTTTGCTTACTGAGCTTATGATCAATTTTTAGTGCCAATAAAATTTCTCGTAATTTACGGCCAAATGTTTTTTTAGGATTTAAATAAAAACTTCTAGCGACCTGCATTGTAATTGTGCTGCCGCCTTGAATTTTTTTACCTGTCGTAATCAAAATTAAACCGGCGCGCAGGAGTCCCGGGACATCAATTCCTGGATGTTGAAAATAGCGCTGATCTTCTGTTGCTAATACGGCCTGAATGAGAGGCAGCGGAATTTTTTCGTAAGGGATGGGGATGCGGCGCTTTTCCCCGTATTCTGCGATTAATTTACCATCACTGGATAAAATTTGCAGGGGAACTTGCAATTGTATCGTGCTTAATGCATCAATGTCTGGTAATTGAAACTCGAGATAATAGCCTACCCCAATAATAAGCACACTTGCGCAAATCAGTGAGAAGATAAATAGTTTTTTAAAAATACGCCAGATACGCGCCATAATCACAAATAAAATTTAATAATAAACTTGCATTTTACTACAAATATGGCCAGTATACACGCATCCCTCTCGTCATTCTCAATGAATAAAATCCGTTGCTCTATTTTTCGTAGTTTATCTCCCTGAAAACCTATGTGTTATCTCTTTGTCATATTCAAGGAATTACCCCGTGATATTATCGTGCTCCAAACCTGCCTATTTGATAGGACTTGCGCTGCGGCGTCAGCAATTGACTTTAGTCAAAGTAAAAAAATATAAAGAACAACATAGCGTTTTAGGTTTTGAAAGTCTTCCTTTGCCGGCAGATTTTATTGTAGAAGGCAAGATTAAACAGCCAGAAAAAGTCACCCACCTTATCCGTCAACTGATACAAATGACTGGTTCAGAGGGTTTTTATGCGGCCATCAGTTTGCCAAGCGCCTATGTGCTGCATAAACGCATCACTTTGCCTAACTATCTAACGGATAGGGAGTGTGAAGCTGAAATCGAAACGCGTATTTCGCATTATTTGCCCGGAATTAATGAGGAATTATATTTTGATTATGTTCGATCAATATCCTCCGAAGAGAATGTATTGCTGGTGGCAGCACGTAAAGAACAGATCACTTCTTTTGTTCATGCTGTTGAAAAAGCAAAACTCAAAGTGCGGATAGTGGATGTTGATATTTATGCGCTTCATCGCGCCATTCAATTGATTTCATCAGCACCTATTCAAGCAGTTTTAGATATGGATGGAATGGTTGGCCAATTTATTATATGGCAGAAGAATAAGATTATTTTTACTTACGCTATTTTTCTGAATTCTGATGAAAATTTTTTGCAGCAAATGGAGCGGTTGCTTCAATTATTTAACACGACAACGAATGTTCCCTGGGATAAGACAATTTTATTGTCCGGCAATGTTATTTCTATTTTGCCTTTAGTAAAAGTGATTGAAGATAAATTACAATTAAAAATAGAGATTTCAAATCCATTTATAGCAGGAACTCATTCTGTTGAAAATAAAAAATTATATCACGTAGCGCCGGAGTTAATTGTTGCATTTGGTCTGACGCTTAGGAAATATCCAACATGGTAGAAATTAATTTATTGCCATGGCGATTTTATGTCAATCAAAATAAAAAACTTCAAAAAAAGAACCGATACATTTTTACCATTTTGATGATCATTATTTTGTGGGTCATATTACATGTCGGATTAAATCAAATGATAAAAAAACATAGTATCTTACTTGGTAATTTAAAATATCAATATGATTTTAACCAACATAATCTTTTTTTATCTGACCAAGAACAGAAAATTCAAATATTATTTAATAAAAATGAAGCGTTAGAGGCTGACTGGTTTTTTTTGATAAATAAGCTGAGTTTACTGAGCTCTCATGGTATGTATTTAGATAAAATAAACTATTCAGGCCGGGAAGTTAAAATAATAATCGAAGCAAAAAATATCACCGATGTCATAGGTTGGGTTGAAGATTTTAATAAACAATCACTGCATGGAAGAATTGCCCGTATTGTCAGTGTAGAGCATATCCATTTATCAGATACATTGAGATGTTATATTTTTATTTAACCGGGATTTTTTAATGGAAAATCAATTTATAGGATTAACTTTGTTAGTGATCATGATTATTTTAATGGCTACGACAGATATTGTGGTCCAGGGATCTAAAGTGATTTCTATTATAAAAAATGAGAAGAGTATTAATTTTTTAATGAGCTCGCTGAAAGATCGAAAAAAGATATCAAGATCGTTTTCATTAAACACTAACAAAACAGAAATCATGATAACATTATTAGATGCTTTAAAAGAAAGCGGGGTCAATTTTAAATCGATTAAACAAACAAAAGATTTTCCAGGGGAAAGTAGCGACAGCATGCAATTGAATCTATTATTGCAAGGTGGTTTTTTCAGTGTAATAAATTTTTTCAATGAATTGTCTCGTCATCATCTTTCTTGGTCAATTTATGGGGCCGAATGGATGAGTTATCGTGGTTTTTTGAGAGCATCATTTCAATTGGTGTTATTTGGAATTTATCAAGATAGTATCTCTCATAAAAAAAGTTATCATTTTTTTGATCCTTTTGCGATAGATCAAGTATCAAATAATACTCCTTCACTTCATTCATTTAATTATTTTTCGATTAAATCTTTACAATTTATTGGTTATGAGCAAGAGGGACGCTATGTGAGGGGCATTATGATGCTGCCCGACGGACAGTTTGTTTTGATCAAGAAAAATGATCAAATAGGAAAAGAATCTGTAAGGGTAATCGATGTAAATCCAGTAGAAGTTTTGTTACAACAAAATAATAAAATAATACACATAGAAAACGCTTTTACTGTTTATTGGCGAAACAAAATAAAATTGGGATATTATGGAAAAATATAAATACTCTGGGTTAATTTTTTTTATTTTTTTTATATTACTTCAACCTATCTGTGCGGAAAATATTGATGCTGACAGCGGATTTATTTCGATTGATTTGCAAAGTGTTCCTGTTAAAGATGTGCTGCACATGCTCGCAAAATTGTCTAAACGAAATGTGATGATTAGTCCTTTGATTGCAGGAAATATTTCCGTACATTTTCATCATATATCCGCTAAGGAAGCACTGCAATTGATTTTAACATCACAAAAATTAATTCAATACCCGGAAAATAATGTTTGGTTTATTGTGCCAGCAGAAGAATTAATGCGACAAAAAGAAGAACAACAGAAACTGCAAGATATTCTCACAGCAACCGAACCTTTAATCTCTAAGATTTGGCAAATTCATTATGCAACCGCCAAAAATATTCTGCATATTATTCAAGATAACAATCGTTCTTTATTATCCAAACGCGGTTTTGTGCAAATAGATGAGCGTACAAATCGTTTGTACGTATATGATATTGCGAAACAGATTTCTGTGATCAATGATCTTGTCAATCATCTCGATGTTCCTGTTAAACAAGTGTTAATTGAAACACGTTTGGCGAGTGTGGATAGTGATTTTGAGCGCGAATTAGGGATTCTTTTTTCAATTCATGCAAAAGATTCATCTACCCAAAATTCAACAGGTTTTTTAGATGATCATACGCTTTCTTCGCAATATGGGCTGGCCGTTGCCAAATTAGCAGACGGGTCTTTGCTTGATGTCAAATTGGCAGCGCTTCAAAATGAGGGGCATGGGGAGTTGATCTCGAGCCCTCGTTTATTGACGGCCAATCAAGAAACAGCATCGATTGAAGCGGGGGAAGAAATTCCTTATCAAGAAATCAGTCGAAGCGGTGCGACGGGCGTTGCATTTAAAAAAGCGGTGCTTAGCTTAAAAGTGACGCCGCATATCTTGCCTAATAACAGTGTATTGCTTCAACTGCAAATTAACCAAGATAAACCCAGTAACCGCATCATCCTGGGTGTGCCTGCGATCGCTACACGGCAAATTATGACAAATGTGTTAGCTCAAAATGGACAAACAATTGTTCTCGGTGGTATTTTCGAGTCTAATAAAGATAATAGTAACGAAGCAGTGCCTTTTATCAGCGAAATCCCTTTTGTGGGCTGGTTATTTAAGCAGCATAGTGTCATTCAAAGTAAGAGAGAGTTGTTAATTTTTGTGACACCTAAAATTATAAACGATACAGGATGAGAACGAGTGAAACACGCTAAACAGACCAATATTTTTTTAATTGGGCCAATGGGTGCAGGAAAAAGCAGCGTTGGAAAATATTTGGCAACCCAACTGAATATGGAATTCTATGATACCGATGAAGAAATTGAAAAGCGTACCGGTGTTGATATTGGCTGGATTTTTGATTTAGAAGGGGAGATGGGTTTTCGTAAACGCGAGGAAACCATTGTTGCTGAACTCGCCGGATTATCGAATATTATTTTGGCGACAGGGGGCGGGACTATTTTGTCTCCAGAGTGCCGTGCATTATTACGGACGCATGGCGTGATTGTGTACTTAGAGGTATCACTTCAGTATCAAGACACTCGCACGGTTAATGATAGCCGGCGTCCTTTATTGCGTGTCGATAATCGTCAAGAAGTATTAGAAAAATTACAAGGCGAACGCGAGCCTTTATATCAAGAGCTCGCAGATGTTCGTATTTTGACAGATAAACGCAGCGTACGTGCAGTCTCAGACGATATTATTCATTGGTTAGAAGAGGCAAAAAAATAAATTAGTGCAAACTCATTTCGATCAAGTCAAGCTTCACTAATTGTTGCCTGACGGAAAAAAGCTACTACTATTCTTGGATTGGCGTGGTGCTTAGCTTTAACTTAAAGATATTTATTAAGCAAGAGAATTAATTAACGAATCTGCCTTTTCCTTAATTAGCAAGCAGCCTTGATGGAACAGCTATCGCTCCATCAAGGCTTGCTACTTGCTTAATTTTTTTATTTATTCGATTGCAAAATGTTTTTTAAGCCACATTTTACCTTTCTCAGTTAAAAAAATTACACGCGCTTTGTTTTTTGAACGAATGAGTAACCTATTATTTAATAAGAACTCCAGAAATGAACTCCCTAAGCTACCAGCGAGATGATATTCTCTTTCTGTCCAATCAAGACAAGGTTTTGCAAATTGGCGTTTCAGTTTTATTAATTCTTTACAATGAATACCGATTTCTTTAAAAAAAGATTCACCTTTTGGTGTGAAGGTAAACTCATTATTTTCTATCTGGATCAATTCTTTTTTTTGTAATGCATTTGTTATTTTGACACCGAGTTTGCCCGCTAGGTGATCATAACAAGTTCTAGCGAAACAAATTTCATGATCTAATTTTTCATGATTTGGCGGACGTTTTTTATCAGGTGATAACAAACTTAAAGATTCGAGAGCTTCCGCAACAAGAGGCGAAGTGATTTTATAGTAACGATATCGCGTTGGTGTTTTTATAAGTTCGATTAATCCTGCGTTTAGAAGTTTTTTAAGATGATTACTCGCAGTTTGTGGAGAGATGTTCGCACGTAAAGCTAGCTCTCCAGCGGTTAATGCTCTTCCCTCCATTAATGCTATCAATATCGCTGATCGTGTTTTATCGCCTATTAAACTGGCAACTTTTGCAATGTCTTCATCTAAGTTCATTGTCTTATACCAATATTAACTAGCGATGGTACAAATCTTCTTGAATCACTTTTAAACCACGCCATCCCCAGTAGACTCTATGATATTGGATTAGTCCATCTTTTATTTCCATTACCTCTACAAAATCCATTTGTTCGCCGTCTGGCGTTTGTCTTGGATATTCAAACATAAGTGTCTTTCCATCGGTAAAGAAATTTTTTTTAAAATATTTACGTATAAGCGGCTTACGCTGAGCAACTTTCCCTATAAATAAATGTAGCTCATCTCGACCCTTACAAATACCACTATCAATTTTTAATAGGTGAGGTATTAAAGGGCTTTCAATAGTGGCGTCAACCGCATAGAGGCTTAAAAGACCCTCGACATCATTATTTGAGAGTGCTTTATCCCATAGATGATATATCTTCTCTGCGACAGATTTTAGCTTTTCTTGATCATTCATTGGGTTGTGGTCATGATGCATATTAAGTTGCCCCATTGATTTATATCACAATTAATTTTCATATCTTAATTAATGATAGCCTATGGGGAATTATGATGTTTCATGGTGCGACGAAATATGAAAGAAGCGTTGTTTTGCAACGCTTCTTCTCACACAACAAAAACTTTATTGTGTTGATGTGTTTGATTGTCCTGGGGACACTGTGCTAGGACCGCTGACGGTGGTTGGCGGAGTGGTTGTAGGGGTTGTGCTATCTGTTGGCGTGCTTGGAATCACAGGGGTAGGTGTCGCGCTTGTGCCTGTTGTAGCATCCGGAGTTGTTGTCGTGGAATTATTATTAGCAGCGAGGGGGGCGGGGGCTGTCGCTGTTGTAGCATTGGTTCCGTCAGTTGCGGTCGGCGGTGATTGAGGTGCAACAGCCGCTGTTGTAGAAGCATCAGCAGGTGTCGGTATTGCGGTTGTTGGCTGCGTACTGGTATCTGCTGTCACGGGCGGTTGTGCTGTTTGAGTAGCTGTTGCTGAGGTATCTGCGGGAGGAGTGGTTGCATTGTTATCACTCGGTTTTTGTTCACAAGCGGTCACTGCAAGACAAAGCCCAGCTAAAGCGGCAATAATAAACTGTTTGCGCATAGGTTATTTCCCTTTTACTTGAAAGTTAATAAAAAATTTGAACTTAGTATCGTATCCTATAATAAACGCACGTGCAAAGCTTGTTGCACGGTATTCGTATTCGCAGGACAATAGCAGAATACTTAGGGTATTATATGCTACAGTTAAAAAATGATCGTTTATTGCGCGCGATTTGGCGGGAACCTCTGGATAGGACGCCTATCTGGATTATGCGACAGGCAGGACGATATCTACCGGAATATCGCAAAGTTCGAGAAAAGGCGGGCAGTTTTCTGACGCTATGTAAGACACCTGAGCTTGCTTGTGAAGTGACTTTACAACCCTTAGAACGTTTTCCCCTTGATGCCGCTATTTTATTTTCTGACATTTTAACGATCCCAGATGCCATGGGCTTAGGATTGCAATTTATTGAAGGGGAAGGCCCCATTTTCGAGCGTCCCGTGCGAACAAAACGAGATGTCGCTTCTTTAGGTATTCCTGATCCTGAAAGCCAATTGCGATATGTGTTGGATACAGTGCGCATGGTGCAACAAGATTTGGCGGGCAAAGTACCTCTGATTGGTTTTTGCGGGAGCCCCTGGACGCTCGCAACTTACATGGTCGAAGGACGTGCGAATAAAAATTTTCCCGCTATTCAAAGATTATTGGCAGAAGAACCCGCATTACTTCATTCATTATTAAATCTTTTGGCGGATGCTGTTGCCGAGCATTTGAATGCCCAAATTAAAGCAGGCGTTCAAGTGGTGATGCTCTTTGATACCTGGGGTGGAATGCTTGATACCTCTCGGTATGAGGATTATTCATTATTTTACATTAAAAAAATCATGCAGAAGCTTTTGCAAGAATATGCAGGACAAAAAATCCCCCGCATTCTTTTTACTAAAAATGGCGGACAATGGTTAGAGTTGATGATTAGGTCAGAGTGTGATGTGATTGGTATTGATTGGCTAATCGATTTAGGCAAAGCGCGCAAACAAGTGGGAGATAAAGTTGCGTTACAAGGTAATATGGATCCTAAAGTGTTGCAGCAATCACCCGTTGAAATTCAAATGAGGGTAGAGCGCATTTTAAGTGAGTATGGACAGGGCTCGGGACATATTTTTAATTTAGGACATGGAATTACGCCGGATGTACCGGTGGAAAATGTTGCAATCCTTGTAGATGCGGTGCATCGGCTTAGCCGCAAGTATCATGAATAGATGAGAGGGATAGAGGAATTGATATGGAAATAAAAGAGCGAAATACTTTATCTGAAATGCCACCAAGAGAGCCGCGTTTAGAAAAAATAAATAAAGCGTCCTCATCTCCGTTTAAACCCGCTTGGTGGTTGCCGGGGCCTCATCTGCAAACATTATGGCCGACACTTTGCAGGCGCCCTGTTAAAAATATTTCATTAAGACGAGAGCGTTTTGAATTGCCGGATGGTGATTTTGTTGATTTAGATTGGATAGGTCAGGGCCACGGTCCTATTATTTTAATATTGCATGGATTAGAAGGGTCGATTAATTCACCCTATGCAAAAGGCATGTTACGCGTGATCCATGAACATGGTTGGCGCGGTGTGCTCATGCATTTTCGCGGCTGCAGCGGAGAGGTTAATCGAAGTTTGCGCAGTTATCATTCGGGCGAAACAGATGATGTAGCGTCAGTCGTTGCAGGATTTCAAATACGAGAGCCAAGCACTGAAATTGCAGCAATCGGATTTTCTTTGGGCGGTAATGTTTTGTTAAAATGGTTGGGAGAATCCGGCCATAAAAATCCGCTGAAAGCGGCCATTGGTATTTCTGTTCCTTTTGAATTACACAAGTCATCAAAACGTATTCAGCAAGGATTTTCGCGTCTTTATCAACATTATTTTTTAAAAGAATTGTGCCAAAAAACCCGTAAAAAATTTGCAAGCAAGCCCGCGCCCTTTAAGCTGGAATCTTTGGGAGAACTTAAAACGATTCGTGAATTTGATGATAAAGTCACAGCACCTTTGCATGGTTTTGCGAATGTTGATGAATATTATACGAAAGCAAGCTGCCGGCAATTTTTAAATAAAATCAAGATTCCGACATTACTTGTGCAAGCTAAAGATGATCCTTTTATGACAGAAGATTTATTACCGAATCACCAAGAACTTGCGCCAGATGTCACGCTTGAGTTAACGGAAAAGGGCGGACATGTTGGTTTTGTCAGTGGATCTCTCCCCTGGCGTGCCGAATATTGGTTAGAGCGGCGCGTTCCTGAATTTTTTCTGCAACATCTAAGACATTGGGTCCGCTAAAGTTTTTTAGGAGCGTCATGTGAATATTTTTCAAGAAACGATCTCTGAAGAAGTGTGGGACAATAAATATCGTTATCGTTTCCAAGAAAAAATCATGGACCACACCATAGAAGACACTTGGCTTCGCGTTGCAAAAGCAGTTGCAAAAGCAGAGCAAACTCAAAATGCGGCACGCTTTCAGCAAGAATTTTACGATGTATTGGCAGGATTTCATTTTTTGCCAGGCGGGCGGATTCTTGCAGGTGCCGGTACTAAAAATTCAGTCACTTTATTTAATTGTTTTGTGATGCCGATTTTAGAAGATTCTTTGACAGGCATTTTTGATTCTTTAAAAGAGGCGGCATTAACGCTGCAACAAGGCGGTGGAGTCGGTTACGATTTTTCAACTTTAAGACCTAATGGTTATCTGGCAGCGCACGCAGGAACATTAGCATCGGGCCCTGTGTCATTCATGCGTATTTGGAATGCGATGTGTGCGACACTCGAATCAACAGGCGCAAGGCGCGGCGCCATGATGGGCATCTTGCGTTGTGACCATCCTGACATTGAAGAATTTGTGACGGCAAAAGCAGATCCTAAAGAATTGCGCCATTTTAATGTATCAGTGCTCGTATCTGATGCATTTATGCAGGCAGTGAAAGAAAATCGCGAGTGGGAACTCATTTTCCCGGCATCTGAAGAAAATCTTACCGATACTGTGCTGCGCCATTGGAGTAATAGTGCAGAACCTGTTCCTTGCCGAATTTTAAAGCGGGTAAAAGCGCGTGAATTGTGGCAAAAAATAATGACTTCTGCTTATGAATATGCAGAGCCCGGTGTTTTATTTGAAGATACGATTAATCGGCAAAATAATTTGTGGTATCGAGAATGGATTAGCACGACCAATCCGTGCGGTGAAATTCCTTTGCCGATTTATGGTGCTTGTAATTTAGGTTCAATTAATTTAACACAATTTGTTATAAAACCTTATCAATCGAATGCAGATCTTGATTGGAAAAAATTAGAAAAAACAATTATTACCGCAACACGTTTTTTAGATAACGTCATTGATATTTCTCGTTATCCGCTTAAAATGCAAAAACAAGAAGTGTATGCTACACGGCGTATCGGTTTGGGTGTCACAGGCCTTGCAGACATGTTAGTGATGTTAGGTATTTCTTATGGAAGCGATGCTTCATTGAAGATAGTGAATCGTTTGATGAAATTTTTAATGGAAAAAACCTGGCAAGCATCGGTTGAATTAGCAAAAGAGCGGGGTGTATTTGGAGGTTTTCATGCGCAAAAATATGCGCAAGGAAATTTTGTGCAGCAATTATCTTCAGACCTTTGTCAAGACATCGAAAAATATGGGATCCGCAATAGTCATCATAATGCCATTGCACCGACGGGCACGATTAGTTTATTAGCGAATAATATTTCTCATGGGATTGAACCCATTTTTAGTGTGAATTATGAGCGTACTGTGCGTGGTTTTAAGGGAGTTTCTCATACATTTTCCGTTTTAGATTATGCGTTACGTGAATGGCAAAAGACAGGAAATAAAGAACCGTTGCCGCCTGCTTGGGTAGATACCAAAGATTTAACGCCAAAACAGCATCTACGCATGCAAGCCACTATCCAAGGTTATGTGGACCAAGCGATTTCTAAAACAATTAATTTACCGAAAGATTTTCCCTTTAAAGAATTAAGTGATGTTTACAGTCAAGCTTACGAAGCAGGCCTTAAAGGGTGCACGATTTTTCGACCAAATCCGGTCACAGGCAGCGTGTTAACAGTGAATAATCCGGATGAATTAACCAATCATTGTTGTTGAGGTGTTCATGTCAGCTATCAAAAATTGGCAGGAAGAAAGACAGGCGGCTTATTTATATCAATTGATTGCTGATCATGAATCAGATGCTATTCATAAAAAATTATTTCTTGAATTGAAAAGTGCCGCAGAAAAACAAGCGAGTATTTGGGCGGAACAAATCGATAAAAAAGTTTCGCTTATTTATAAACCTGATATACGCACGCGTTTAGTGGGTTTATTAGTGATCGCTTTTGGTGCGCATCAAGTTCGTTTTATTTTATCTGCGATGAAAGTACGCGGCATGTCTATTTATTCAGGTAGCATCACCAGCCATTCAGCACATGGCGAGCGGCGTCATCAAGGATTAAATACTGCAGGAAATTTACGCGCAGCGGTTTTTGGTGTGAATGATGGATTAGTCTCTAACATGAGTTTAGTGCTAGGTGTTTTTGGGGCAAATGCTAACTTGCATATGGTTTTGCTTTCAGGAATTGCAGGTTTATTGGCAGGTGCTTTTTCGATGGGAGCGGGCGAATATATTTCGATGCGTTCGCAGCGTGAATTTTTTGAATATCAAATTGAATTAGAAAAAGAAGAACTTGAACTTTATCCAAGCGAAGAAGCGTATGAGTTGGCTTGTATCTACCGCGCACGCGGTGTGCCTTTTGATGAAGCAAAAAAAATGGCGGAATTGATTATCAGCGATCCTGATAAAGCATTAAGTACGTTAGCAAGAGAAGAACTCGGTTTAAATCCTGATGAACTGGGTTCACCAATAGGCGCGGCCGCCGCATCTTTTTTATCATTTACGTTAGGCGCTTTGATTCCACTCTTACCTTTTTTATGCGGCTCACAAAATAATACCATTATTTACGGATCGATCGGATTAACAGCAGTCTCTTTATTTCTGATCGGTGGAATTTTAAGTCTTTTTACCAATCGAAGCGCTTTTTTGGGTGGCTTGCGTATGTTGATGATTGGTACGATTGCAGGGGTTGTTACTTTTCTAATTGGAAAATGGATTGGGGTGAGTTTGGGTTAAGGGTTAGATAATTTGTTGATGAAAAAAAGCCGTCATTGCGAGCGAAGCGAAGCAACCCAGTCTTTATTGCCCCTATATAAGAAGAAAAATGACAAAGTATATATTGAACTATTCAATGCGATATCTATAAAAAAGAAATTAGCACTTATTGAAAGTATTAATTCAAAATAATTTATATTTGTGCGAACTATTTTTGTCATTGTATTTCTTAAAAAGGGGCAATAAAGACTGGGTTGCTTCGCTTCGCTCGCAATGACAGCTTTTTCTCATCAATGAATCATGTAACCTTTACAGCAATGACTGCAATGCTAGCGGCTGTGTAACATGAGTTAATTATTACGGTTCATGAGTTTTTTATATTTTTCTTTGCGGGTGTTTCATCAGGAGCATCAGGAACACTCGTCTTGCCCTTTTGAGTTTTAGAAAAAAATGGTGTGCTTACGTTTTTTTCTTTCTGCTCTTCAGCAAGCCTATTTTCTTCAGCATTTATTTTTTCTGTTGTAATGCCATACACATCTTTTTTCCCTTGGATAACTTGATGAGTATATTCTATTTCCCTAATGGTTAACTTTATTAATTCTATTGGAGCACGCCCATTAAAACGATTAGGATCTTCTTGTATAGGAGGCAAAAAATTATGCCGCATGAGCTGGTGATAATAAAGCAACATACAAAATGTTCTGCAGTTAGCATCAATAAATGGATGTAGCTGTTCTAATAAATGAATAAATGTGACAATACACATCAATTTTTTTAACGGAGTTTTGACTTTTGAAATGATTTCTTCATAGACTTCAATGATTTCAGCGGTGTCTTTTTCAAGGGATTCTGCAACTTTGTCTGATTGATTAAAACTATAAAACCATACTTTATTTTGTCTGTTATAATAATTATTTTTAATCAAATTAAAAATACTACTGGCCGTGTCGTTTTCTATTTTATTTTTGTTGCTTATCCAAATAATCCCTATCGACTCTAATTTAAAATCCGGAATATCTTTTTCTGCATTTTCGTAAGAATAAACAGTGTTTTTTTTGTCTTTTTTATATTGAGTAAACGTATCTAATTTTTTTGTAAATCCGGGCGATATTAAACGATCGGGAAATTTTATTTGTCCTAATATAGCCATTCGATTAGGACTTATCGCTGGGTCTTGTGTTTTGATGGTATTTGTTAATTCTGCTATTCCAAGAGCGCTTGAATTGTCGACATGCATTTCAAATCCTGCATGTGGATCTTGTCTAAATTCACCCTGAATTCTTGGAACGGCGGCAGGATGATCATAAATTAAATTTATTACATCCTCCGTTGCATTTTTATGTAATTTCTTTACAAAGCCAGGCGTTAGTTTCTCTGTTTGAAACTCTTTATCTTTTAATAGGCGCTGAAATTGCTTGACAAGAGGGGCTAAATAACCCGCCTCTCGTTCTTCAAATTTGATCCATCCAAAGTCTTCTTCTTGCAGGACACCATCAATAAAAAATCGCCAATGTTCTTCGATAGGAAATTTTTGCATGAATTCATAACTGTCTTTTACTTCTTGATGGAGTTCATCTAATTTTTTTTCATATTGCGCGAGTTCTTTTTCCTCATGAAGAGATTGAAGGGCTGCATCAAATCTTTGTTGAATGAGATCTTTTTTTCCACGGACAGATGACATGGGAAATCTCCCCTATCGTATTATTATAACAGATGAGAAGTATGAAAAAATTGTGTTATTTTACCAAGAGTAACAACAATTCTTGTTCTTCAATTTTATAAATTAAACGTAATTGATCGAGAGATTCGCTATAAAGACCGGTCATCCCCTCGATTTTTTGAGTGCCTGGCGGGCGAGGATTAATGGCGAGTGCTTCAACCAACTTAAAAATAAGTTTACGTTGTTTTGGCGATAAGGTTTTTATTTGTCTTACCGCTTTGGGCGCAATTCTTACGTGATAGGGTGTGGTCACAACAAGTCTTCTTTCAATTGTTCTAAGGGAATACTTCCCTCATTACGTGCTTCTTTAAGCGCATCAATTGCTTCTTGCAAATCATGTTTATCTTGTGAAGCAAGAATTAATTTTAAATCGTCTATTGGGATGATCGCGGCAATTTCTTTGCCGCGTCTTGTGAGTACAATACGTTCTTTATGATGTACGACGCGGTTAATTAAATCCGTGAATTGTTCTTTTGCCTCTATGGTATTCATTAAGGTTGCAGTCATAGTCATTCCATTTAATAAGAGTCCGTTAAAAAATATTATGCCATTGATGTTTCTTTTTCCATTGAGGAAGAATATTTTCCTATTGCAGCCAAGCTATTTAATTTCGCGCGTGTTAAAAAAGCTTTTTGCGCGGCAGGAACATTTTTTTCATTCCCTTGCCAAATTTTCATAGCATAATCTTGCAGGGCACGAGCATAAGAGTAACTGACATTCCAAGGTAAATGCGCTGATAGGGCATTCATCGCATTTAAATTAGCAGTGGCTTCTTCTGGCGATTGACCGCCTGATAAGAAATTAATGGTAGGCACTGCAGCAGGAACAGTACGTTTTAAAATAGTGAGCGTTGCTTTGGCAACTTGTTCTGCCGTTGCTTTGGCCGTGCACTTTTTACCGTTAATGACCATGCTAGGTTTTAAAACCATATGCTCAAGAGATACTTTATGTTGAAACAGTGCTTCAAATACCGCATGAAAAACGCGTTCACTGACATCGCTGCAGTGTTCAATGGTGTGATCACCATCAATTAATACTTCCGGTTCTACAATGGGAACGATTCCAGTTGCTTGACAAAGTGCGGCATAGCTTGCCAACCCTTCTGCGTTTGCATGAATTGCGAGGTTGCTGGGTGTATGAGCGGAAATTGCGTAAACTGCACGCCATTTAGCGAAAACAGCCCCTTTATTTTTGTATTCAACCAAACGTTCAGCAAGATTATCTAATCCTTGAGTAGTTTGTTCTTCTTTGGTATTAGGCAAAGCCACTAATCCTTTATCGACTTTAATGCCGGGCAAGATGCCTAGTTTTTTTAATTTTTCTGGAAAGAGTGTACCATCCAGTGTTTTTTGATTGAGTGTTTCTTCAAATAAAATAACACCAGCAATAAATTCATGAATACCGGGTGTTGTCACTAACATGTCACGGTAAGCGCGGCGCGTTTCTTCCGTTGATTCCACGTTAACGGCTAGGAAACGTTTGCCAATGGTTGCGGAACTTTCATCAGCAGCTAAAATTCCTTTGCCTTTGATCGAAAGTTTACTGATGGTGCTGTCTAATTCATTGATTATGCTCATCATAGAATTCCTTTATAAATGAATATTGAAATGTTGCAAAGAGTAGCATATTAATAAGATTTTGCGAAGATCACACGCTCCGAACTTTTTTCTCCACTAAAAATGCAGGTACCGGGTTCAGATTTTTCTGAAGGAATGCATCGAATCGTGACGTTTAAATCTTTTTTTATTTTAGCTTCAATTTCCGGGCTGCCATTCCAGTGTGCTTTTGCAAATCCGCCGTCACTTTCATTAAAAAATTCATAAAAATCGTCTTGGTATTCAAGATTGGTCGTGTTCTGCTGCAGAAATTCGCGAGCGCGTGTGAGCAAATTAGCTTGAATTTCATCCAATTGCAAAATAACATTCGCTAGAAAATGACGAAGTTCTTCACTGCGCCGTTCTTTATAGGGTTTGTCGCGCCGACCCAGATAAACTGAGTTTGCTTCCATTTCTTTTGCACCAATTTCAAGACGAATAGGAACGCCTTTCTTGACCCAGCTCCACACTTTTTCACCACCAGGGAGGGCGCGTTGATCAATTTCTACTTGAAGATTTTTATTGTTGTAACGAAGTTCACGTAATTCTCGCGCAATTTTTTCTGAATATTCCATGATAGCTGCGCGATGCTCTTCTTTATGAATAATCGGCAATATAACGACGTGAAGCGGTGCCAATTTAGGCGGTAAAACGAGCCCATCATCATCGCTATGCGTCATGATCAGTCCGCCAATTAAGCGGGTCGTGACTCCCCAGGAAGTAGTGTAAGCGAATTCTTGGGTACCTTTTGCATTTAAAAAAGAAATATTAAATGCGCGTGCAAAATTTTGTCCGAGATAGTGAGACGTGCCTGCTTGCAAAGCTTTTTTATCTTGCATCATCGCTTCAATGCAATAAGTGTTGACTGCACCCGGAAAACGCTCGCTTGCCGATTTTTCACCTTTAATGACGGGCATTGCCATATAATCTTCAGCAAAACGGGCATATAAATCTAAAATTTTTAAGGTTTCTTCTTGCGCATCTTTTTCTGATGCGTGTGCAGTATGGCCTTCTTGCCACAAAAATTCAGAGGTGCGTAAAAACATTCGCGTGCGCATTTCCCAGCGTACGATGTTTGCCCATTGGTTCATGAGCATGGGTAAATCACGGTAAGATTGGATCCAGCGCGAATATGCTTCTCCAATAATGGTTTCAGAGGTTGGGCGAATGATATAAGGTTCTTCAAGCGGGCTTGCGGGCACTAATTTTCCCGCTTCATTTTTGGCAAGACGGGTGTGGGTGACAACTGCACATTCTTTTGCAAAACCATCAATGTGCTCTGCTTCTTTTTCTAAAAAACTGGCTGGAATGAGCAAAGGAAAATAAAGATTTTTGTGTCCAGTTGCTTTTAATGCATCATCTAAAATGCGTTGAATGTTTTCCCATATTGCATAGCCCCAGGGTTTGATAATCATGCAGCCGCGCACGGGAGACACTTCAGCAAGCTCTGCTGCTTTAATGACTTGCTGGTACCACTCAGGATAATCTTCTGCCCGTGTCGGGGTGATGGCTGTTTTCATAAATTTTTTAAGCTCCACTGAATTCATGCAGTATTTGTTCGGTATGGCCATTGACTTTTACTTTGCGCCAGATCTTTCGAATAATACCTTTTTCATCAATTAAAAAGGTAGAGCGGGTGATGCCTAAAAATGTATTTCCGAAGAGACTTTTTTTATTGAGGACACCGTAGGCTTCGCACACATCGCCTGTTTCATCAGAAAGTAAAGTGAAGGGCAATGCATATTTCTCTTTAAATTTTTGATGTTTTGTGGGGCTATCTTTTGAAATGCCTAAAATCACCGTATTGTGTGAATCAAAGCGTGCAACGGAATCTCTAAAATCGCACGCTTCGCGCGTGCAGCCTGGCGTGTTATCTTTTGGATAAAAATAAAGAATAATTTTTTTGCCGCGCAACTTTTTAAGTGAGATAGATTGGTTTTCATCAGAAAGCAAAGTAAAGTCAGGCGCTTCACCGCCAATATTCAGTGTCATAATGCAGATAACCTTGTTGAAAGAGAATGACTTAAAGCAGTATATACAAACACACGCGATTCTCAACTACCTATAGATAATTGATCGAAGGGTAAAGCTTTTAAACTGTGACGCAGCTTATTTAGTAACTTGTCTGCCTACGTAACCGCCGCCTACTGCGCCTGCAATGGTACCTGCAGCACTGCCGCCGGTCACCACATTCCCTACAACGCCGCCTGCAACTGCACCAACCGCAGTTCCTGTATCTTGTTTGTCCCACGTGCAGCCACTCATCACGAGCAAGCTGGTTGAGAGAATCGTAGCGCTTGCAGCTGTCAATACCTTGTTCATATATGCCTCCATTTTTAGGGAGATATCTGCCTAGGTCACTTAGTTATTTTAACAAATCCTTAAGGTTAAAAGGACGATTTTTTGGGATAATTTATGTAAAAAAACGGGTAGTTCAGTGCAAAAAACGATCCTGTCTACCATAAAAGGACCAAGTTAAAACGTCCTTGATCGACAGCTAAAGTATCACATAGCACAGGCAGAATTTCTTTTAGTGATTCTGCCAGTTGCCATGGCGGATTTAAGATGATCATTCCACATCCTTTAAGCGATATGACACTGTCCTCTTTATGAATAAAAAATTCAACCCTCAATTGAGGGCGCGTGATTTTTGTTTTAAGGGCCTGATAAAAACGATTCAATGCGAAATGATTTTTAATCGGATACCAAACAGCGTAAACACCGGTTTCAAAACGATTGAGTGCTTCAGCAAGAATGTTGGGAATATCTAATAATTCATCAGGTTTTTCATAGGGCGGATCAATCAATATTAAACCGCGACGTTCTTTTGGCGGTAAAAAGGCTTTTAAACTTTGGTAGCCATTTTCATGATGGATAGAAATATTTCGATCATTTTTAAAAAATTTTTTTAATGTATTAGCATCTTCAGGATGAAGTTCTGACAAAACCATTCGATCGTTTGTACGCAAAAATTGTTTCGCAAAATAGGGCGATCCTGGGTAATAACGAAGTTCTCCCGTCTTGTTTAATTTCTTGATGCATGTTAAATATTCTTGAATGAGGGGCAGTGTATTTTCTTTTTCAAAAATTTTTTTTACTCCTGTTTCAAATTCTTTACTTTTTTGTGCGGCCGCATCATATAAGTCATAGCAGCCAATGCCCGCGTGTGTTTCGAGATAACAAAAAGGCGTTTCTTTTTTTAAGAATGATTGAATGAGCGCAATGAGAACAATATGTTTAAATACATCGGCAAAATTGCCGGCATGATAAATGTGTCGATAATTCATGATTGTTAATTATTTATTCCCAGAGAGGATAGTGTTCTAATTTGATTTCTTCATTGAAAAATATTTTTGTGCCGGTAGCAAAAGATTCAGTATAATCTGAAATATAAAAACATTTTGTGCCTTTTCCGATTGAGTTCAGCAAATTTGCTTCTTCTAAAGATTGTTTAACAGCTTTAGCTACGGTCTCAGATGGATCGATAATGTCAATTTTGTTTTTAAAGAAACTGGCGATTTTGTTTTTAACAACAGGATAATGCGTGCAAGCAAGCAGTAATGCGTCGATATCTTTTAAGTTAACGTGTGAAAGATATTCTTCAACTAAACTATCTGTTACGCCATTATTACCAAACTCTTCAATGGCGGATGCGAGTAAATTGGTTGCATGAGAAGTTAATTGAATGCCACAATTTAAATTATCCACCTTTTTTTTATAAACATTTGAATTGACAGTTTGACGCGTGCCGATCAAGCCGATTTTTTTTTGCGAGTATTCTTTTTGTAATAATTGAATCGTCGGATCAACGACATTCATGACAATTGCTTTGTTGGCGATAGATTCTCGAATCAGTTCGTAGGCGGCGGTCGATGCCGAATTACAGGCAATTAAAATCAATTTGCATTGCTGCTGCAACAGCATATGTGCAATTTTGATGGAATAGGCTTGAATGGTCGCGGGTGATTTATCGCCATACGGTAAATGTGCCGTGTCACCAAAATAAATAATATTTTCTTTAGGCATTTGTTTTACGATAGCATTAGCAACGGTCAGGCCGCCAATGCCGCTATCGAAGATACCTATAGGTTGTGCAGATACAGGTGAGGTCATAGCTTATTATAATAGGTTAAAAAGCATATTGAAATGTCTGAGCAAGCTCATATTCTTCTGGTGTATTAATTTCAAGCGTTCTTTGTTCAGTTAAGCAAACCCGAATTTTGTATCCGTGCTCTAAAGCACGTAATTGCTCAAGGCTTTCTATTTTTTCAAGCGGGGTTTGAGGTAAGTTTTTATAAACCATCAAAAAATCACGGCGAAAAGCATATAAACCCATGTGGTGATAAACCGGAGCCGAACCTTCCGTACGAAAATAAGGAATTGGGGCGCGCGAAAAATAAAGTGCATTACCTTCTAGATCGGTAATCACTTTAACAGCCCCGGGTTCATGATATTTTGTTTTCATATCGAGAGGATAAGCGAGCGTTGTCATGTCAGGCGATTCGCCTTGAAGATAGGGTGCAACTAATTGCTCTAACATGGAGGCTTTAACAAAAGGCTCATCGCCTTGCAGGTTGATGATCACATCCATATCGGGATAGTGTTCGGCTGCAGCCGCGACTCGGTCTGATCCTGTTCTAAGATTTTCATCGGTCATCACGTATTTTCCGCCTGCCTCACGGATGACGGATGCAATTTCTTCACTGTCGGTTGCAACGACTACATCAGTCAGGATTTTAGAGCGGCTGGCATTTTCATAGACCCATTGAACCATGGGCTTACCCTGAATAGGTAATAAAGGTTTACGCTTTAAACGGGTTGAGGCAATTCTGCTTGGAATAACACACAATATTTTCATAAGTGAATCTAATTTTTCAGTATCAAAGGCGCTTATTCTACCCTAGTAATGCCCGATATTACCAAAGTATTTGCAGCATTTTTGTGAGCTTAAGCATGGATTTGATCCATTGCAGCCTGGATCTGAACAAAGACAAGTATTGCAGGTAGTATCGTCAGTGGGTTCTTTGTACGTATAGCAGCAGCGGCTTGAATAAGTTTTTTGTGGAGGACAGTTTGAGCAAGCGCCCAACGCATAACTGCTGATGAATATCCCTAAACATCCGATACAAATGAGGAGTTTTGTTTTCATACGTAAGCCCTCGTGAGCAACGCTAATGAGACAAAAACATAGGATCGGTACTATTTAAAGTATACCATTTCAGGGGGTATGGGCGGGTAACTAATTGATTTTTATATGATCTATTTTAAATTTTTAGCTCATATTTTAGAAACAAATAGATTGTTTTTAATGTAAAAACGGCATATTTTATTAAAAACGAGGTTTCTATCACATGATGAATACTACATTTGATTGGGCTGTTCTTGGCGCGGGGCCTGCTGGGATTGCAGCAATAGGTAAGTTAATTGATCAAGGGATAGAACCCCAAAGAATTGCTTGGATTGATCCTGAGTTTAGCGTGGGTGATTTTGGTACTCGATGGCGAAAAGTTTCGAGCAATACGCGTGTTGAACTTTTTTTAAAATTTTTTCAAGAATGTCGTTCTTTTGAATATTCTACCGCACCCAATCATTTTTTAATCCATCACATAAACCCAAAAGAGACGTGTTCGTTAGAATTGGCAGCGGATGTTTTACAGTGGATTACGGATCATCTAAAAAATAAAGTCATCTCTTTTTCTGAAAAAGTGCAGCAGCTTAAATTATATGAGAGACATTGGGAACTGACGATGAGCAATAAAAAATTGCGAGCCAAGAATGTTATTTTGGCAACAGGCTCTGAACCCAAATCTCTTACGCTTCCAGGCGTTGAAGAAATAACATTATCGACGGCCCTTGATCCTGAACAATTACAGTCAAGTTGTCACAAAGATGATGTGATTGCAGTGTTTGGTTCTTCCCATTCTGCCATTCTTATTTTAAAAACACTGCTGGAAATGTGCGATGTTAAAAAGGTCATTAATTTTTATCTTTCACCGTTGCGTTATGCTGTGTATTTTGATGATTGGATTTTATTTGATGATACAGGGTTAAAAGGAGAGGCAGCCAATTGGGCGCGTGAACACATTGATGGCCAATGGCCAAAAAAATTGGAACGAGTCATTGCGCACGATGAAAATAAACGCATGATGTTGCCTTTGTGTAATAAGGCGATTTATGCAGTAGGTTTTCAAAAACGTTTTGTTCCGATCGAAGGTATGCACACTTTAGAATATAATGATAGAAGTGGTGTGATTGCCCCAGGTTTATTTGGACTTGGAATCGCATTTCCAGAAGCTAAAACTGATCGTTTCGGTACAGTGGAACATAGAGTGGGCCTTTGGAAATTTATGGAATATTTGAATTTTGTTATGCCTGTTTGGTTAAAATACGGAGTTTAATTTAGCATGCTTGTTATTATAATCTGTAAAAATCTAAACTTGATCTGACACTGACTGTCAGATTCGCGCTAAGTTTTTGTCTTTTCAGGGCAATGACTTGAAACCCACATAGTCTGAAATTAGGTTTTCTGTACTACAACACGCTTTGTCTTTTCAGGGCCTACGGCCCTGGAACTAATTTAGCCCAGGGTTAGGCGCGCTTTTTGCGCCA
>CAZUQP010000003.1:0-30339 GCA_964622455.1 uncultured Coxiellaceae bacterium | reverse complement strand
AAAAAAAAAACCCCGCCGCCCCGCGGCTTTGCCCGCGGGATCCAGAGTATTAAAACATTTTTATTTTGCGAATGTGTTTTCAGTAACATCAAAATTTATTTGAAAAATCTAGATGCCGCGAACAAGTCGCGGCACGTAGGCAAAATTCGTGAATTTTTAAGCAGCCTATACAATTTTTTAGGTGTGCTATATACTCATTTGAGCTTATTTTTCTAAAAGCGATGAGGGGCCATGGCTGAGGAAGAGCAGAAACTGATTCGTCTAAGAGACGATTTTTATCGGGATGGCTTTTATAAGGCGCTTTATGCGTTAGTCATATTATTGGGTGCTATTCTGTTACTGCTAAGCACATCTATTTATTTGCTCGTTTCAAAACCTAAACCTGTCAAATTTGTTGTGGGCAATGAATTTCGCATGGTGCCGCTAGTCGCTGTTAGTCAACCTTATTTAAAACAACCTGATTTAATACAGTGGGTGAGCGATGTTTTGCCTGCTGTTTTTACGGTTGATTTTGTCAATTATAATCGGGAGCTCAAAAATGCAACACCTTATTTTACGACAAATGGCTGGAAGAGTTTTTTAGATCAACTTAAGATGTATGCAGATGCAAGCGTCGTTGCAAATGGAAAATTCTTTGTCAATGCCAATCCAGCAGGCGCGCCTTTTATTTTGACGCAAGGGCTCTTAAATGAAGATTCATTGAAAGGCATCTATGGCTGGTGGATACAAATGCCTGTTAATCTCAGTTATAGTAGTGCTGAAAAAGGCAGTACCTTGCCATTAGTGATACAAGTGTTAGTGGTCAGAGTTTCTACGCAAAACAATTTATCTGGAGTAGCGATAGAAAATATGAAGATAACCAAGGGAAGCGGCGATCAGGTAATCACCAGTGTATAATAAAAATATCATTCAAAAGGGAATTGGCATTTTACTGGTGTTATTATCCAGTGGATGGCATGTGGTTTTTGCAGATCAAAAACCGGTGGCGGCTGTTTCATCGGTGCAATCTGATCTTGCGCAGTTTCAAGCGTGGCTAAAAAATAATGGCCAAAATTCTCCTGCGGGCCCCCCAGCAAAACCTAAAACAATTACATCCCCGCCTCCTAGCGGCCCCATTATTAAATCAAAACCCTTGAGTTATAGTCAATCTCAACAGGCCATATTAAACTCAGTTCCTTCTTCATATCCGCCAAGTCCAGATGCGCAGGCAGCATTTAATGCAATGATCCAACAAAATATGCCGATGACGCCGCAGCAAGTCGTGCGTTTACGGCAATTGATTGATGAATCGCAGCGGGCGGCGGCCATTCCTCCGACTATTCCGCCAAGACCTGTTTCATCGACACTCATGATTAATTTAGCACCAGGCGCAACACCGCCTGCGATTCGGCTTGCACAAGGCTATGTTTCATCGTTAGTCTTTGTGGATTCAACGGGATCCCCTTGGCCGGTCGCATCATATGATATCGGCAATCCCAAAATGACCAATATCCAGTGGGATGGAAAAAGTAATGTATTACTAATTCAAGCAAGTTCTCCTTACGGAGACAGTGATCTTGTGATTAGGTTAGCTGGGCTCGCAACACCTGTAACGCTTGGATTGGTACTCGGGCAGCGTGTTGTTGATTATCGTACTGATATTCATGTAGCCGGCATTGGGCCTAACGCAAAAGATTTGCCGATGGGAACAGGATTGCCGAATAGCGCAAACCAATTATTACTCAATGTATTGGATGGTGTGGCACCTCCTGGCAGCAAACCTTTAACTGTTTCAGGCGGTGATTGTCTTGCTTGGTTATTGGGCGACAAAATGTATTTACGTACACGGTTGACTGTTCTATCTCCGGGTTGGATCGGTAGAATGGTCAGTCCTGATGGAATGTATGCGTACGAAATACAAAAAAGTTCATCAGTCTTAGTCTCTCAGTACGGTGAACCGGTTGAAATAAAGATTGAGGGATTCTAATGGCAATTAAATTTCCAAGCTTCAAATTTTTTTCTAAAACCGATGCAAAATCTCGCGTGTTTTTAATCGTTGCCATTGTGATGGGAATTTCCATCGCTGTCTTTTTTGTTAGCCGTTATTTCAGTCAACCCGCGACAACAGGCGGATCGCGCGTTGCTTCAGTTCCCGGCGGATTACAATCTGTTCCTGGCAGTCAGCTTTCTCCAGAATATTATCGTGCTTTAATGCAAGCGAATGTACAAGCTTCTCAGCAAGCACAAATGACAGGGGGAAGTGCGGTTCCTACTTTAGTGAATGTTCCAGGCCAAGCGGCGGGTTTTGGCGAACAGCAAAGTTGCACGATACTTTGTCCAAGCGATGAGAAAGTGGATGTCGCAGGATATATTGCCGAGTTAGTGAAAGGCGGAAAACTTCCGCAAAAAGATGCAGACATGTTATTAGCGCTTGCAAAAAATAATGTTCCTGTCGATGAATATGCTGCGGCGTTAGATGAATTAGTCAAAGCAGGAAAATTGACACCAGAACAGGCGCGCCAATTATTAGAGCAGTATAAAAAACAACATCAAAATGCGTTGACGAATGAAAGTGCAGCAACGATGGATAGCTTGATTAAAGCAGGTAAATTACCGTTAGATGTCGCCAATCAATTATTAGCGTTACAAAAAAGCGGCATTCGACCCATCGATTATGCAGCAGAATTAAATCGTTTAGTTGCTGAAGGTAAAATAACACCTGAAACAGCAGCGGCTTTGCTAGCCCAATATACTCAGCAGCAAGCGCGTGAAGCAACTAAGCAAGGTATTTTTCGTTTAAAACAATTAGCAAAAGCAGGCGCCATTACGCCTGATGTTGCAGCTATGCTTGCTGACATGCAAAATAAAAATGTTCCTGTCGATCAATATGCGGCTGCACTTGATCGTTTAGTCGCCGAAGGTAAATTAACACCCGCAGAGGCGGCTCGATTATTAGCGGAATATAAAGCAAAACGTAATATGCTGGGCCCCGCTGCGGCACTTGAAAGTTTAATTCAACAAGCAGCAATTGATTGCCAAAATGATTTAAACCAACAAAAAAAAGCAACGAATGCACCGCCAAGGGGTCAAGCTGTTCCTTTACCGGTGAGTTGTCAAAAATTACAAGCATTAAAAGAAATGGCGGAACGTTTGGCGCGTTTGCAAGGTAATAATGCTTCAGTAAATGATTATGCAAATGAATTAAAACGCGCAGTACAAGCAGGATTGCTATCGCCAGAAACAGCAGCCATGCTTATGCAAGAATATGCGGCGATGAGTGTGCCGTTGAGTTCAACCGCTCCAACGACTGAAGCAAGAATTCCTGATACTGCAGAATTTGCTAAATTGCAGCAGGCGGTCCAAGCGCAGCCCACACTTCCTGCGGGGGCGCCTAGTCAAGCAGCGCAATTTGCAGAAGCACAAGCAGAAGCGCAACAACAAGCAACTGATGACCGTCAACAACGCATTCAACAAATGCAAACGGCGATGGCAAGTCAAGCGCAATCTTTATTAACTGCTTGGCAGCCGCCAAAAATGGCGCATCAGTCAGGAACACCGCCTTCGACAGCCAAGTCCGGTTCAGCGGAAGGCGATACTAAAGCAGCTGGCCGTGATGGAAAAGAAAGTAAAGATGTTGAAACTGCGAGCGGACCGCCTCTCATTAAAGCGGGCACTATTTTTTTTGGTGTACTTGATACAGGTGTTGATAGTGATTACCCGGATACACCTGTGATGGTGACGATTGTGCAAGGCCCTTTTAAAGGTGCCACCTTGCTTGGCAAACTTGCGTTAGCAAAAGGACAGGATAAAGTCAGTCTTACTTTTAATTTGATGAATCGTGATGATTGGGCAAAAGGTAAAAGTGTCACTGCTTTTGCGATTGATCCTGATACTGCACGTACAGTTATGGCAAGTGATGTGGATTATCACTATATGAAACGTTACGGCGCATTATTTGCTTCTTCATTTCTCACCGGTTATGCGAGCGGGGTGCAAAACGCGGGAAATAGTACGACAGGTATTTTTGGTACCTCAGTCACCCGGCCGCAACTCAGTTTTGGTAATAATGTTGCGGTCGCATTAGGTCAAGTCGGCACAACATTTACCAGTGCGGTGCAAAATAATATTAATACCCCGACAACCGTGAAAGTGAACGCGGGAGTCGGTTTAGGGATATTATTTATGGCAGATGTTACATAACCTATTGATATTTCTGGACGATGAGCATAAATTGAGAAACAATAGCGGGTGGAACTTTTTCTTCATTTCCGAGCAAGCGATGAGTACGGTATTATACTTAAGTTAAAAGGTGCGGCAAAAATAGCTCAAAGACCCAAGGAAAGGACGACAGGTGGTTTTGGAGGGGCGGGAACACATGGTAAATGAGCGCTATGACGATAAGTATGAAGGCC
Organism: uncultured Coxiellaceae bacterium; assembly: GCA_964622455.1. GTDB lineage: Bacteria > Pseudomonadota > Gammaproteobacteria > DSM-16500 > DSM-16500 > CAZUQP01. Next base: position 25,948 of record CAZUQP010000003.1, on the reverse strand, counting down.
ATGAGGAGAGTGAATATCACTTTTCTGATGAACAAGCCAATTACGAGATGGATGCCGATGTTTCTGTCAAAGAAGCACCGGTTGCCGCTGCTGCGTCTAAAGAAAATTTAGCCAATAAACTTAAGCAGCATCGCCGAATTATTATTGGTTTAGTTGTTTTTACTGCCTTACTTGGAATCGTATATAAATTAGTTGTACCGGCATCAGCACCTGTCGCGACAGATTTTGCCCCGCAAACAACTGCATCAGTTCCGGCGCCCGTTAAATCTCCCGCTCAAAATGTTGCGATACCCGTACCACCTGTTACTCAACCAGCCCAAACACAGCCAGCACCAGCCGCCCCGCCAGTGGTGAATCAGATTTTACCTGCCGCTGCTTCTCCAATAGTTGCAAGCAGCACAGCAGCTGCGACTGTATCGGCTCCGCAAAGAGCAGCGTTTTTGCCGCCTGATACAACGATACAAAATAAAAATGTGCTCGATAGAATTGCAACCTTAGAGCAACAAAATACGGCGATGATGAACATATTACAAACCCAGTATGCTCAAAAAATGTCGGATACAGAAATACAAAATAATCAGCTGCGTACTCAAGTTCAAGAATTGAATGCACGGGTGGGCGCTATAGAAGTTGCATTTCGTCAATTAACAAAAATATTACGGGGTATGCGAAATCCTGCCTCTCCCATGGCGATGAGCAATGATGGAAGCGGTATGTATAGTGCTGCCCAACCCACGAGAACTCTTCAACCTAAAGTAGGTTATACAGTTCAGGCGATTATTCCAGGCCGTGCATGGTTGAAATCAGAATCGGGAGACACTGTGACAGTTGCTGAAGGGGATGTATTAAAAGATTTTGGCCGTATCATGAAAATTGATCCTTATGATGGTGTTGTCAATGTTGATACGGGCAATAAGGTGATTACTTTGTCATATGGTGTGAACGGAGATTAACGCGTGAGGAGTGCGCATCATTTGAGGTGTGCGGCTATGAGAGACGTTACATTCGCTCACAGGTTAGTTAAGGCATGCAGTGCGATTCTGTTTGCGGGCAGTTTGTTTTTTGTGACATCTGCAGAAGCAGTGAGCTTTAATTTTGAAGGCAGGCCTGACGTTGCTACGATGCTAATTAATTTTAGCGAAACTGTGCCTGAACTAATGCGTCTTGTCACCGCGCTAGCGTATGTCATGGGGTTCTTTTTTGTCATTAAGGGTGTGATGGAACTAAAGCAATATGGAGAATCACGCAGCATGATGTCTCAAGAGCACGGCTTATCGAAGCCATTGACTTATATAATGGTGGGGGCGCTGTTAATTTATCTGCCCGGCAGTGTGCAGACGGGATTAAGTACATTTTGGCATAATCCTACACCTTATGCCTATGTGTCGGATGCAACAGATAGTTGGACTGAATTTACTAATGCAATTTTCATGATTATTCAGCTGATTGGTACGATTGCTTTTATCCGAGGTTTAATTGTGTTGACGCATATAGGAGGTGGTCGATCTGAACATGGGAGCTTTGCAAAAGCCATGGCGTATATTATTTCCGGTGTTTTTTGCATAAACTTATATCAATTTTTACAAGCCATTATGACAACGTTGGGTTTGGGTACATTTTCTTAAGTAAATAGTCATTAAGCACGTTTTAAAGAAAAAAAGAGTTGTTTAGCAACTTCTTTCACGATTAGAATTATCGTGAGGGAATGTAAGGTAAGTTTTTAAGGGTAAATACTGAAAACACGAAAGATGCTATAAGGAGCATAGATATGATCAGTCAGCCATCGAAAAAAGGTATCATGTTATTGGCAGGAGCCATGCTTTTCCTGTGTGCAGAAGCAGCATTTGCAATATCAGGTATCGGTTCTGTTGCGTTACAGGCGAAAGGAAATTTAGGCGCTATTGCTCAATTGATTACGGCAGGTTCTTATGTTGCTGGATTTGGTTTTGCAGTTGGTGCTGTTGTAAAATTTAAAGCACACAAAGATAATCCCACGCAAATCCCTATTAGTATGCCTATTGCATTACTTTTTGTTGCGGCAGCATTGATTTTTATTCCAGCCGTATTTAAAGCGAGCGGGCTCACGATGTTTGGTACAATGTCAGGCAATGTAGGCAATATTTCAGGTGTCCAGAGTTTTAGATAACCATGCATGATCTTCAGCTGGCAGTGAATTTAAGTGGTTGGCGAATCTTCGTTCAACGACGTGAAGATAGAGCATTCCTGCCGGTTGCAGAACAAGTTTATCAACGTGATTACTACACGTGCCAGTATTGTGCTTTTCAAGCAAGACAATATCAGGAAATTGTTAACATCGATGGAAATTACACGAATAACAGGCTGAGTAATTTAATCACCGCCTGTTGTTTTTGTTCTCAGTGTCTTTTTATCGAATCAGCGGGTGTGGATGATATGGGCGGCGGTCAGCTCATTCATCTATCTGATATCAGTCAAGCTGACCTGAATAGTTTTTGTCATGTACTTTTTTGTGCGATGGGAAATGGCACGGGATATCAAGAAAGCGCTCAAGCGATTTATCGTGGTTTTAAATTTCTGAGTCAGCCAATTGAAACTAAATTTGGAAATGGTACGAGTAATCCTGCTATTTTGGGTCAACTCATATTAGAATATGAATCAAAAGACCCTACCGCAAAATTGGATGTTTTAAAAGACATACGGTTATTACCTTCTTATACGAAATTTAATGTTCAATTAGAAGCGTGGGCTGCAGCGGCGCTTGAAGAGTTAGCAGAAGAAGCAGAATAAGGCTATCTTTTAAAAGGAATAAACATGCGAAGTGTTGTGGATCCTATTCTTGATAGCATTGATTCTATTTTAGCTTGGTTTAGTACTGAGCTTAAACAAACGATAGAGTCTTATTGTGATTTAGAAACAGCAGATGATAAACACACTTTAGTTGCGCGCGATGGTTCGCTGATTTCAGTCATTCGTGTTTATGGTGTCACGCAATTAATTGGCAATGATGAATTTAATAGAATTCATGCAGGCATCACGCAAAGTTTGCAGGCTACTCTAAAACGTCCAGGGCACGTACTGCAAGTTTATTTTAGCTATGATCGTGATACCGTTAAACCAGAAATTGAAGAAATTCTTTCACCAGCGGAAGCAACTGCTAAACGATTAAAACTTAATTTAGATGATTTATTTAAAGAACGTATCGATTATATTTCTAAATATTGTGCCCATGAAGAATTATATTTTGTTATTTGGACGCGTCCTTATTCTTTAACTAAAGAACAAAGGCAACGTGCGAGCAAAGATAAATTAAAATTTATTCGTGATAATAAAATTCCGCCTTTTAAAAATGGACAGAATCTCATTGCTGCCATTCCTGATTTACGTGAAACCCATACGTCATTTGTTCGATCGATGGTAACGGACCTGAATGGCTTGAATGTTTCTAGCGTATTACTTGAAGTTCATGATGCTGTGTATGCAGCGCGCTGCTCCGCGGATCCTGAGTTTACTGATAAAACTTGGCGGCCCTCCCTTCCGGGAGATAGAATTCCTTTGCATGAGGCAAGGCCGCTTGCAGGAGAATTGTCTGGATTGATGTGGCCGCCGCTTGCGCGTCAAATTTTTCCGCGCGATGCGACCAGTCTTGATTTCCGCACTCTTCGGGCCGGAGATTGTATTTATACACCGCTTTTTATTGATTTATTTCCGCAAGAACTTAAATCATTTATGGTGTTGTTTTTAAGGACATTACCGACGCATGTGCCGTGGCGCATTTCTTTTTTAATTGAAAGCGGCGGACTTGCAACCGTTCGATTTAAATCTATGATGGCAGCTATTTTGAGTTGGACATCGGCACAAAATGCACTCGTTCATGATGCGGCGAAGTTATTGGCAAATATTGAAACTAATACTGACGATGCCGTGGTTAAATTAGAAGTGAGCTTAGCAACATGGGCGCCTGAAGGTAACCTTCGTTTATTAAGAACGCGTGCTGCAGAACTTGCAAAAGCAGTGGAAGGGTGGGGCACGTGTGAAGTATCAGAAGCATCAGGCGATGTGTTTGCAGGTGTTGCCTCTTCTTTGCTGGCATTTAGCGGTAATAGTGTTGCAACTCCATCGGTTGCACCGCTTTCAGATGTTGTCTACATGCTCCCCTTTACGCGGCCTGCTTCCGCATGGCAATTTGGTGCAGTGCTGTTACGTTCACCTGATGGGAAGCCATGGCCTTATCAACCAGGATCAGCCCAGCAAACCACATGGATTGATTTGATATACGCGCGTCCTGGTTCTGGTAAATCTGTTTTATCAAACTCAATTAATCTTGCCTTGTGTTTATCGGGCGGAATTCAACGATTACCGCGAATTGCGATTGTTGATATCGGTCCATCGAGCAGCGGATTAATTTCTCTTTTAAAAGAAGCGTTGCCGTATGAAACCAAACATTTGGTTGCTTATCATCGATTACGCATGACGGCAGAATATGCGATTAATCCTTTTGACACACAATTAGGATGCCGTTATCCAACAGCACAAGAGCGCGGTTTTTTAGTTAACTTTATTACTTTATTAGCGACACCGCTCGGTGCGGAGCGTCCGTATGATGGTGTTTCTGATATGGCGGGTTTGGTCGTTGATGAAATTTATCAATATCTTGCAGATGATGGAAAGCCGCATTTATACACGAAAAATATTGAACCCTTGGTCGATGATATTTTAGGCGAAATTGGTTTTGTGCAAGATGAACATACGACATGGTGGGAAGTGACGGATGCATTATTTTTAGCAAGTTTTTATCATGAAGCGATGCTTGCGCAGCGATACGCTGTTCCTTTGTTGCCTGATGTATCTGCTATTTGTCGCACGCAAGTGGTTGAAGATTTATATGGGCAAGTCAAAGCACCAACAGGCGAGCCTTTAATTCAAGCATTCGGCCGCATGATTTCAAGTGCTGTTCGTGAATATGCTATTTTATCAGGCGTTACTCAATTTGATATTGGTGATGCACGTGTTGTTTCGCTGGATTTAGATGAAGTTGCCAAAAGCGGGGGGGACGCTGCAGATCGTCAAACAGCTGTCATGTACATGTTGGCGCGTTATGTGCTTGCAAGACATTATTATCTGACTGAAGATGTCTTAAGTGATTTTCCAGATAGTTATCGAGAATACCATCGCATTCGCATTGGGGAAATCCGTGAAGATCCTAAGCGTATTGTGTACGATGAATTTCACCGCACATCAAAAGCGCGCGCCGTGCGTGAACAAGTTATTTTAGATATGCGCGAAGGGCGAAAATGGAATGTGCAAATTGCATTGATTTCACAATCATTGGAAGATTTTGATCCGGTGATGGTTGAATTTGGTACGTCTGTATTTATTATGGATGCGGGCCCTGAGCAAGCGATTAAACGTTCTACCGAAGTTTTTGGATTATCGGAAACCGCGCGCGTTGCATTAAAAACCCGGGTGCATGGCCCGCGTGAAGGAGGCGCTACATTTTTGGCGCAGTTTGCGACAAAATCTGGAATTAACACGCAATTATTAACAAGCACCTTGGGGCCAGTTGAACTATGGGCTTTTAGTACAACAGCGGAAGATGCCCGCATGCGAAATAAATTGTATCAAAAAATGGGCCCTGCCGAAGCGCGGCGTGTACTTGCTAATTTATTTCCTTCGGGATCAGTAAAATCCATGCTAGAAAGCAGATTAGCTGTATTAAAAGAACAAAAAGGTGTGATTGAAGAATCTGCTGAACTAGGAATCATCGATCAAGTGATCAGCGAAATATTAGACGCTTATTCCAAAAACCCTGATGTAAAAAGTTTACCTAAATAATTGCGTTAAACCAATTCCTGCGGTAATTCAAATCGAGTTAAATTGAGCGGTAAGAAAGGATTCATATGCCCTTCCGTTAGTAACAAATATTTTGCAGAATGTCCATTGTTAGTAAAGTTAAGTGATAACGCTTTGCGTGAATTAATATTTTGAGTGGCATTGCTCACTAATTTAAACCATGCCCAATCTCCTTTTAAAGTGGTGGTTTTGGGTTGATTAGAATTTGAAACAAATTGCAAAGTGGTTCCGTGAAGTCCTTGATTACCCGGCCAAACAAAATTTTTCAGTGCATGCGCACTATGTTTTGAATAAGTGATTTCCTCGCCATTGATCGTAAGCGCGACACTCTTTGCGCCTCGTTGTAATGAAACAGGTTGAAGAGAAAATTCCACCCATAATTTATTATTTCCTTCAGGAAAAAACATGCGTTGAACTTCGCCTGCATATTGAAGTTGCGTGAGCGCTGTATTGGATAGGGGAATATGTTGGTTATCAATGGTTTTCCATGCCCATTTAGCATCATTGTCATTGATAAATGGTTTTAAATAACTTTGATAAAACGTACCAAGTTTGCCATGATGTCCTAAAAATTGGGTGAAGATATCTAAATCAATTTCTTTAGCACTTGTTTGATTGAAGGGATAATGATGAGCAATTTGACCATTGTATGTTGGGATAATATCTGTTTGCCAAGCTTCTTCAATATGGTGTGCTGCAGTTTTTAAAATTAAACTCCAGCTTTCATTAGCGATGCTATTCAGCCACGTTTTCAAGGGTTCTGGACTACGTAAAGCTAAATCATGGGTCGCTGTGATAGAATCTGCCGTTCCATTTTGCATGCGTGCTCTGGCTGCATTGAATGCTGCTTTATTTATGTTAGTTTCGGTTAAAATGGTTTGCAAATAAACGTGCAATTGTTTCAATGTCACGAATACTTGATAAAGTGCATTTTCCGGATTGTTATCAGAAAGCAACAGGTTATTTAAGCTCTGTATTTTTGGACTGACTGCTATGACCTCAGGAAGCGCTACATTTTGCTGGATGGTTTGCAATAATTGTAATAACGGCGAATGATTGCTCGTCAAATTTTGAATCATCTCGTCTGTTCGCAATAAACTCTTAGGGGTATAAGGCTGTATGTTGGCCAGTATGTTCTCCCAGGTATCTGCATAATTAGCGAGATATTGATTGCGTAATTGTGCTGTCAATGATTCAACTGAAGTCTCGTTTGAGGCAGATGTGATATTGCCTAATACCCAATTTCCTTTCAGTGCTTCATTAGCAGCTTCCGTGATATCTGTATTCATGATTGCCGAAAAATAACGAGCCGTAAACATATTCGGAATTTGCTCAGGAATATTTTTACTGATAAATACGGACGGATTATCTAAGTCAGTGCCTAAACGAATTCCGCTGTCACTATTATTTGTTCCTTTATTTTTTAAAATGACTAAAGCTAATTCGTTGTTCGGTAAGTTTGCTAATTGCTTGCGGATAGATGTCATTAAATTTTGGTCTAGTTCGATTGGATTCGCGCGGTGGTTTAATGCTGTATTAATATGGCTGACTAATTGATTCAGTGATGGCGAATTTATTTTTGTAGCGTTTATTTTATTGATGATATTTGCAATAAAATTAGCATCGCGATTTTTCGTGTCTGCTAACATTAAATAAGCCTTTAAGACCCTATAAGTCAATGCCGGACTTTTATTGTTGGCTGTTTGTAAATAATTTTCCAGATCGTTTTTTATTTCAGGCACTACGATAGTTTGCAGTGCTTCTAGATAGACAGTCTCAGCAGTTTGTTGTGATTTGTGAGAATAAAAAGAAAGAGCATTTTCTATATGTGACAAAGAATGATGGGTGTTTTCGGCGGTTCGTTGCAAAGCATCCAGCAAGGGCAGCGCTTTGATGAGGCGATCTCCCCCTTGGTTCGGTTCTTGAATGAAAAGTTGATAACGCGCTAAATCATTTTGAATGGAATAAGTTTTTTGTACGCCTTCCCGAAAATCGCGTCCGAGAATGATCGCTGCTGCGGCAATTGCACTGATGGATGTTGCATAGACTGCTCGGCGCATCCATGTATAATCTTCGGTGTGTTTAGATAATGTACTCACTGAATGAAAAAAGTTTTGCGAAATTAATTGCTTAATAAAATACACTCTGTTTGGCATGAGAGGCGCGCGCATCATTTGCAGTGCTTGATGAGTTAAGCGGTTCTCCGCGAGACGCAAATCTTGCATCGATTCTTCTGTATTCAATTGTGTTGCACTGGTTAAATAAATACTTTGTAAACATAAATCTGGCAGCATCAGTGCTTTTAAAATATAGATAATATTTTCTTTTAGTCTTTCAATATGCAGCGGAAAATCTTTGATGTAAGGTCTTGCATAGAGATTTCGTTCTTGCTGTAAACGCCAAATTAATTGTTTATTTAAGCGTTTAATTAACGCATTAAATCGATGTGAAAATACATCAGTCAATTTTTCATGCGATTCGAGTGAAGGCAGTGTAATGCCCCAACTTTGCGATAATTCATCACTGCCGTTTTCACCAAAAAATTCGAGAAATCCGGGTAATAAATCGCATTTAGTAATAACAAAATGAAAAGATAATGCGGGGCCAAATTGTGCGCGAAGATCTGTGATGCGTTTTTTTAAATCGTGAATCAATTGTGTGCGTTGCTGTTCAGAAGGCTTTTTCATCAATTCAGGTAAATTTAAAGCAATTACGACACCATTTAATTGAATTTTGCTGGCTAGAGAGCTGATGAGGTTTAGTAATTTTTTCCAGAGAATGGAAAACATAGCTTCGAGTGGTTCTTTTTTATCGGGTGATTGTAGAGGGGTCGTAAAATAGGGCCCGGGTACATCTACCATAACAAGGTCTCGTGTCACCCACCAATCACAGGTTTCTGAAGGCGGAATCATCGTGCCGTCTTCTTTTTTGAATTGTTTTGCGAGAATAAAATTAATGCCTGAATGAGCAAGCAAACTGGTTTTCCCAGCGCCTTTTGGACCAATCAGTAAGTACCAAGGCAGTCTCGCCAGATTAACGTTAACGCCGTGTTTGCTGACCATTGGTTTTTTTAAAAAATTGAGCGCACCCTGAAAGCGGCCGTGTAATGCTTGCAGTCTTTTTAGGATTTCAGGCGGACAAGGTATCGCATTTTTTTTAAGGGGTGCCTCATCAAAAAAAATACATTTTAATAACCAAGCCAGAAAAAAAGCGGCAATGATATAAAGTCGTTTTTCGGGCGATGCAAGTGGAGCGGCGTGAGCAATAGTTAGGAATGGGCCGATGGTCCAAACGGCTATCGATAAAGCCGCAAGCACCATCAAAGGAATAGCTTGTTGCTTATAAATGTTCTTGAGTGTCATAAAATATCGACTTTCCAATTCGCATTAATTCTTGGTAAGACTGGTCTGAAATAGTGTTTAACAAATAACTGAGTCCAATAAACAATGCCAAAATGATACTTGCTGTTGTTAACATAATAAATCCGGTCTGTGGTTTTTTTTGTGGCTCGGATTTAGGAGCAGCAGATGCTTTAATAGGAGGAAATGGCGAAAGCGCTTTACTAAAATCACCGTGATGAGCCCGAATGCGTTTGTAAAGGGCATTGGCTATTTGCTCAAGTTGATGACTGCTAAATTCTGTCGCGCGATAGCTGCCCTTAAACCCTAAACTTAAACAAATATACATGAATTCCATGAGATCAATGTAGAGCGCAGGATCTTTAATCAAGCGTTCTAAAATAATAAAAAACCGCTCTTGTTGAGCTGATTCTTGGTTGAATGCTGTCAGTAAGCTATAGTTTTCCCATTGGCCTTGTGCACCCCACGAGGTATTGTTGATGATATCGTCTAAAGTGGCGCATAATGCATAACGACTGACCAATATATATTCTGAGCTATACGAATGCGATTTTGCCTCATCTTGAAAATGATTAATTTCTGCGACCAGTTCTTTATGTAATTTGTTTAAATGGCGATAAGATTTAATTTGTTTTAACTTACCAATGATTGAAAATAAATAAGCCGCAGCATCGACGAGCGGGTTCACGCCTGCTTTTGGATGGTGGACAATCAATTTGTTGCGTGTTAAGAGTTGATTTGCAGTTTCAAGTAGAGGAACGGCGTTTGTTAGGTCCGTCGCATTGTCATTTAATTCTAAAGCAGGCGGTACGACCTGCCTTAAAGAAGGCTCTTCTCTGCCGGCAAGCTTCTCACTGCTATTTTGTATCATAGCGGATCTCTTCCCTTTCTTTGCAAAGCATGATTGGTAAAGATTATATCAGTCTTAAAATGCCGATGCTACGTTATTAAGTAGAAGAGCCTGTGCCAAAAAAAATCCCGCCTAAGCGGGATTAATGAATCGAAGTATGAAAACAATTAGTCTAACATACCGTAAATTTTTAACTTTTTGCGCAGTGTACCGCGACTTAAACCAAGCAAAATTGCTGCACGAGATTGATTGCCTTTCGTGTATTCCATTACAGCTTCCAGTAATGGCACTTCTACTTCCGCGAGCACAAGTTCATAAAGATTGTTGGGTGCCTGGCCTTTTAATTGCGTGAAATAGCTTTCAAGGGCTTGGCGAACGCTGTCATGCAGCGGTTGGTTTTTGTGCGCAACAGTAAAAGGCGATGTTGCTTTTAGTTTTGTATCTGTGGTTTCTCCATTTGTGTTAATAGCCATTGTCATCTCTCAAATCAAGTAATTCCAATTAAGATCTTGCAATCTCTTCCCAAAGATAGGGATTATACACTTTGATCGTACTTCGATCAAATAGTGCGTTACAGTTATTTTTTCATAAAATAGAGGGCGGCCCATTCGTCTTGACGTATTGATTCTATTTGTTTAAACCAAGTAGAGTAGGCAGAAATGATAGAATCAATCTGTTCATATAATATACCCGATAAAAGTAATTGATGGGTTGTCATTGAAGCAAAGCTTTCCGCCAATTCAATGAGTGGCCTTGCTAAAATATTTGCAATTAAAAGATCGGCTTTTAAAGGGGTTGGTAAATCACGCGGTAAGCAAGTGATCAGTTGTTTAGGAGTCATATGATTGCGCGCCGCATTTTTTTGAGTGGCTTCTAATGCTTGTGTGTCATGATCAACCGCAATGACTTTTTTGGCCCCTAATTTCAAGGCGGCCAACCCTAAAATGCCTGACCCACAGCCATAATCAATGACAGATTGTTGGGGCTGAATATGTTGCTCAAGCCACGTCAAACAGAGGCTGGTCGTTGGATGGGTGCCTGTACCAAAGGCAAGTCCTGGATCAAGAATAAGATTGACAGCGAGTGGATCGGGCGGTGTTTGCCAGCTTGGACAAATCCATAGACGTTTGCCAAATGGCATGGGCTTAAATGATTCCAGGCAGGCGCGTTCCCAATCTTGATCAACTATTTTTTTGATTGAAAATTCTTTGATATGTTCAGATCGCTGTTGTTCTTTCAGAAAAGCTAAAATGGCTTCAACCGATAGAGTCTCATCAAAAAGACCAATCATTTTTAATGTTGGCCATAAATCCAAGGCGCCTGGCTTGGGTTCATACAAGGGTTGATCGCCCGCATCTTGAAAAGTAATGGCATGCGCGCCTAAAAGTGTCAATTGGTCACTTAAAGCATCCGCATGTTCTACGTTCGTTTCAACATGTAATTCAATCAATGACATTAAAGATTTAACCATTGTTCAAGATAATGAATATTGACGATGCCGCGTTGAAATGTGTTGCCGCGCAAAATATCTTGATGCAGCGGTAAATTTGTTTTGATTCCATCAATGACAGTTTCTTCCAATGCATTACGCATTTTAGCCAGCGCAATTTCTCGGTTTTCGCCATGCGCAATAATTTTAGCAATTAATGAATCATAATAAGGCGGTACTTTGTAACTGCTATAAATATGTGAGTCAAGGCGAATACCAGGCCCGCCGGGCGCATGAAAATGGCTGATGGTGCCTGGAGATGGGATAAATGTGCGGGGATCTTCCGCGTTAATACGGCATTCAATCGCATGTCCTTTAATTTTAATGTCTTCTTGGGTAAAAGAAAGTTTGTTTCCGGCCGCAATTCGCAATTGTTCTTTGACAATATCAATGCCCGTAATCATTTCAGTCACAGGATGTTCTACTTGGATGCGGGTATTCATTTCAATAAAATAAAATTCTTTGTTTTCGTAGAGAAATTCAAAAGTGCCGGCACCTCGGTAATTCATATCGCGGCATGCTTTAGCGCATCGTTCACCAATGGCAGCTCGTTGTTCGGGTGTAATGCCGGGCGCAGGCGCTTCTTCAATGATTTTTTGATGGCGGCGCTGAATGGAGCAATCGCGTTCCCCCAAATGAATCGCATTTCCTTGGCCATCGCCAATGACTTGAATTTCAATATGACGGGGGTTTTGTAAATATTTTTCCATGTACACTTTATCGTTATTAAAAGCAGCGCGCGCTTCTGTGCGTGTCATGGCAATCGCATTTAATAAGTGAGATTCGGTATGTACGACGCGCATGCCGCGACCGCCGCCGCCACCGGCAGCTTTAATGATAATAGGGTAACCTATTTCGCGTGCTGTTTTGATAGCGGCTGCATCATCATCGCCGATGGATTCGCTGGATCCTGGTACGCAGGGAATTTTCAATTGCCGCATGGCTTGAATGGCCGCCACTTTATCGCCCATTTGACGAATGCTGTCTGGTCTTGGGCCTATAAAAATAAAACCGCTTTTTTCGACTTGTTCGGCAAAATCAGCATTTTCTGCTAAAAAACCATAACCCGGGTGGATTGCAACAGCGTCAGTAATTTCAGCAGCGCTTACGATTGCTGGAATACTCAGATAACTTTCAGCGGAAGGTGCAGGGCCGATACAAACGGATTCATCGGCAAGTCGAACATGCATTAAGTCGCGGTCTGCTGTTGAATGAACAGCGACTGTTTTAATTCCTAATTCTTTACAGGCACGTAAAATACGGAGTGCAATTTCCCCGCGATTGGCAATAACAACTTTATTTAGCATGATTCAGCCCTTATTCAATCACAATCAGCGGTTGATTAAATTCAACAGGGACCCCGCTTTCAACAAGAATCGCCGTAATTGTGCCTGTTTTATCTGCCTCAATTTGATTGAACATTTTCATGGCCTCAATCAAGCATAACGTGTCGCCGGGTTTAACAGATTGTCCTACTTGAATAAAAGGTTTTGCCCCGGGTGACGGTGAAAGATAGACCGTGCCTACCATCGGTGCTTTTACGCTGTGCTTATTAATGTGTGGTGAGGGAGCAGGAGTAGCGGGAGCAATTTCTGCGGGGAGGGAAGTCGTCACGCTTCCGACGGGTATATGCGTGGTCACAGAAGGCATTGCGCGGCTTGCTTCTCGGCTAATGCGCACAGATTCTTCACCTTCATGAATTTCAATTTCAGCAATCCCCGTTTCTTGAATCAGTTCGATCAATTTGCGAATTTTTCGCAGGTCCATGGCCATATAATTGATATTCTCCTTATGACGTTCTCGTTAGATAATGATGTGCATATCGAAGTGCAAGTGAGTATCCTTCAGCACCAAGCCCTGTGATAGTCCCTAGCGCAATATCCGAAAAATAAGAATGATGGCGAAATGGCTCACGGCGATGAATATTGGACAAATGCACTTCGATAAAAGGTTTATTGACCGCAAGTAAGGCATCACGTAATGCAATGCTTGTGTGCGTAAGCGCTGCGGGATTAAAGATGATAAAGTCTGTTTGGTTCTGTGAAGTTTCCTGAATATAATCGATTAACGTAGATTCCGCATTACTTTGTAGAGCAGTTAAAGTATGTTTAAGCTGCTTAGCGAGAGTGATGAGCACTGCATTGATAGCGTCTAATGTTCCAGTGCCATAGACACTAGGTTCCCGCGTGCCAAGCAAATTTAAGTTAGGGCCGTGTAATATCAAAATAGTCGCCAAGGTCAATCCTACTAAGAAGCCTTTATTCAGTGTACGAGCATTCTGCCCGAACCTTGCTCTTTTGTCTAGATCAAAGAATATAAAAGAAGTTGTTATAAATTAGCGGATAATCGAAGAATTTACCGTTTTGATGATTGATGTCGAATAAATTCAATTAACGGGGGGCTGAGCGAAATAAGAACAATAGCAAGAATGACGATTGAAAAATGTTGCTTAACAAAGGGAATGTTACCGAATAAAAAACTACCATAGACCAATATCCCGATCCATAGAAACGCCCCTATTAGGTTAAAAATAAAGAAATGACGATAAGCCATGTAGCCAATGCCAGCAATAAAAGGAACAATGGTACGTATGATAGGTATAAATCGAGCGACAACAATTGCTTTTCCGCCATAACGCTCATAGAAACGATGGGCATTTTCAACGTGTTTTCTATTGAAAATCCAGGAATTGCCAGAAAAGAAAATACGCGGCCCAATCCATTTGCCGGTAAAATAATTCAATCCATTTCCACTGACGGAAGCCACGACTAATAAAATAAATAACAAGTGAATATTTAATATACCCGACATGTTTGCTGTCAGTGCACCCGTTGCAAATAAAAGCGAATCGCCAGGTAAAAATGCAGTGAAAATGATGCCAGACTCGCAAAAAATAATGAGAAATAGCAATACATAAGTCCATGCACCATAGGCGGTGACGAATGCAATGAGATGTTCATCAAGGTGCAGAACAAATTGAGTTAAATAATGCAGGATGTCCATGGGGTCTCAGTAGGTAAATATCAAAACGGCTGCTTGTCCCTGAAAGAGCGAAGCTCGGTTTTATCCTTCCTAATTCAGACGAAAGCCGTGCCCTTTTTACCACAACGCGGTCTTTAGCACAAGCAAGGGCAGTCTTAAGCAATTCATCGGTATCTTCATCAGGGCCAATAACATCATGAAAAATTTGCATATCTTTTTTGGGTAGGGCAGATTTTTTTCGTAGGGGAAACATAGGATCAAGATAAATAATATCAGGGCGTTCAGAGCGATTGGCTAATAAAGTAATCGCGTCACCTGTCACAAGATGCATGCGTTCAATGATGGGGGCGATGTGGGGGTGATTTCTGGCACGTTTGAAAGCATCCTCGATCAAGGCCGAAATAATAGGAGATCGCTCAATCAGTTCGACTTTAAAACCGAGTGCTGCAATGATAAAACTATCGCGTGCTAAGCCTGCGGTTGCATCGATGATATAACGTTCTTTACCGTGTTTTAACCCTAAGGCTTTGGCCAGTGTTTCTTCACGAATACTCGCATGCTGTTGACGATAGGCCATTTTGCCGGATGAGAAATCGATATATAATGGCGCCAATTTTTCGCTTACTTTTTGTAGGCCGAGATACTCAGGAGTCAGAAGAATCCAATACAGAGCTTCTTTGGTGTAAGGAAGTTGTAATTTTTTAGCGAGTGCTTTAGCAGCCGTTTTAAGATCTGTGTGTAAGGTATAGACTGCAATTTTTTGCATGAAATCAGGTGGAGTTAGAGTTAAAAGTCATTCGATAGTATAGCGTAAAAACGATTTTCAATCATTATTTGAAGAGAACACTATGCGTAAACAGACACACCGTTATTTTCCCAAGACCCGCTTGCGCCGCATGCGTGCTGCTTCTTTTTCTCGTCGTTTAATGGCAGAGACTCGGTTATCAACCGATGATTTGATTTATCCTCTGTTTATTTTAGAGGGAAAAAATCGGCGTGAAGTCATTCACTCTATGCCCGGTGTTGAACGTATGAGTATTGATTTACTTTTGCAAGAAGCAGAAGAATTATTACAATTCAATATTCCAGCCATCGCGCTTTTCCCTGTGATTGAATCACATAAAAAAACGCTCTATGCAGAAGAAGCTTATCAATCGGAAGGGTTAATTCAACGCGCAGTCCGTGCATTAAAAAAATCTTTTCCCGAATTAGGCGTGATTACTGATGTAGCTTTAGATCCTTATACTTCTCATGGACAAGATGGCGTGATTGATGAAAATGGTTATGTGTTGAATGATGAAACAACAGATATTTTGGTGAAACAAGCATTGTCTCATGCAGAGGCTGGCGCTGATGTGGTGGCACCCTCTGATATGATGGATGGGCGGATTGGCATGATTCGAGCAGCGCTTGAGGAAGCCTGTTTTATCAATACTAAAATTTTGGCTTATTCTGCAAAATATGCATCCAGTTTTTATGGGCCGTTTCGTGAAGCGGTGGGTTCAGCGCATGTATTAGGTGCTGCTGATAAACATCAATATCAAATGGATCCGCGCAATGCGAATGAAGCGTTACATGAAATTCATTTGGATTTGCAGGAAGGCGCGGATATGGTGATGATTAAACCGGGCATGCCTTATTTAGATATTGTGCGGCAAACCAAAGAATTATTTTCAGTGCCGACATTTGTTTATCAGGTGAGCGGTGAATATGCTATGTTAAAAGCAGCGGCGCAATTAGGTTGGCTCAATGAAAAAGCAGCCGCAATGGAATCCTTGATTGCAATCAAACGCGCAGGTGCTGATGCGATTTTAACGTATTTTGCGAAACAAGCAGCAAAATGGCTGCAAGAATAAATTGTGCTTCATTGATATCAGCAAAACGATCAGTGTATTTCATAAGACACTCCAGTGTAATATATTCTTAATGGTGTGGATGGGGTTGTTATGCTGGACGAACTTTTATCGCCGCTTTTCACGATGCATGGAAGCCGCCGTTTGGGCCTTAGCCTATTAGGCATCATGCTCTTAGTGCTCATCATCACATTTTCAATGACCCTTGTTTCTTGGTGGTCAGATGCAAGATTAACGAAAGTGTCGGTAAAACAAAATAAAAATGATCTGCAATCCGATCAAAAACTCACATCGTTAGTCGCTCAAATTCCTGAATGGCATTTGTATGGTGTAGCTGAGCAAGTGGTGCCTATTACGAGTTTACAAATTCGTTTGGTGGGGGTGATTAAAGCGAGCTCAGATTCTTTATCTAGAGTGATTATTTCAGAGTTAAACCAACCCGGTAAATTATATCAAGTCGGTGATATACTACCTTCATCGGGGGTGAAGATTTATGCTATTACCCAAGATGGCGTGATCTTAGAAAATGGAGGACGATTGGAAAAGTTGCCGTTACAACGGACACCGTTACAGTTTCAAGGAATGCCAAAATCGTTATTGGGAGAATAAAAGTGCACGTGGTGCGATGTTTCTTGATCATCATGATGGGCATTATCCTGTGCGCGTGCGCAACGTCGGCTAATATGTCTCAACAATTTAAGCAAGGAAAATACTCGTTTCAATCAGGTTATTATCAAGAAGCTTTTCATGAATTATTGCCTGTTGCAGTGAATGGAAATCCTGAAGCCCAATATGCAATTGGTTATATGTATTATTATGGATATGGTGTTCCTGAAGATACGGAGTCAGGCATTTTTTGGATCAATAAAGCGGCTGAACAGCATTATGAACCCGCTATCCACGCACTTGACCTTATTAACAAAACACCAAGAGCCCATCGTTTTTCCAACCAAATTAAGCGGCAAGATGCTTTAATGCATGCAGTGTCCCCTGTACCTGTGCGCGCGCCATCTAAGAAAATGCCTGTCACAAAAACGCATGTCACTCAAGTTGTTCCTCATTTAGTGCCTTCTATTTCAAAGAAACATTACGCTTTGCAATTATTTGGCAGTTACGATTTATCTTCTGTCAAAATATTGCAATCACAACTTAAATTGAAAAATACAGGACATGTATATCAGACCAAACATAATGGACGCGATTGGTATGTTTTGACATTTGGAAATTTTGTAACGAATGCTGAAGCTTCTGCAACGACTGCACATTTGCCCAATGAATTACGAGGATTGCATCCTTGGGTCAGGCCTGTTAATTCTCTGACGTTAGTTTGATTTTATTACCATATTAGCATTCACTTCTCCCGGTTTTTTAATAGGAGTGATGGTGATTTGGCTGACGATGAAACCATATTGTTTTGACAAAGTAGTTAACCATGTGATCAGTTGATCAAAACTAATTTTTTGTAAATTAAGTTGTACGGAATTATTTTCCGCTTGATGTAAAGTTGTCACTTGACGGGCGAATGGACTTTGACTAATCTCATTTTGCATAGCACTTAAGAGAGAACCTTGTAAACGGGATTGGTTTTCTTGAGATGTTTTTGTAAGTGTTCGTAATTGTTGATCTGTATTTTTCATAAAATTTAATAATTCATGATTGTGTTGCACTTCTTGCCGTAAACGCGCAATTTTATGAGTGAATGGCGAGTAAATTATTTCATACAATAAAAATAAAATAATGATGAATCCGCCCATACTGATGGTTTGTTTTTCCCGTAAAGATAAATTCATCCACCATTCTTTCATACGCTACCTCGTTCTATGATCAAAGCAACTTTGACTTGATTGCCTATAATGCTCGCGTTTTGCTGTTTTACATGTAATCCTTTTTGAGTGAGTGATTTGGTCAGTGTATCAATGTCGTCAAACTTAGCGGCAATTAATTCTAGGGTCAATTGGTTGTTACGAAAATCCATATTTTTTAAAGTAATCTCCGGCGTTTTGGTTAATGCATTGCCTGTGTAAGCGAGCAATACTAAAAACACATTTTTGTGAGTTTGATCAGTTAAATCAGCTAATTTTTCTTGTAATCGTTCTTTGGGCGTTACTAAAGAGGTAGCTCCTGGAAAATATTTTTTATAAATGGAATGAATTTCATGATTTTGCCGGCTGACAGTTTCATGTAAAATAAAAAATGATCCGATATTTTGAATGAACAATAATCCTAACCAAGCCAATGTGGCATAACTTGCGAGTTGCCAAATTTTTTTTGTTTCAGAGAACGTATGTTTTGCTTCATAATTTCCTTGTAATAAATTGATGACGGGCGATTGTTCAAACCAAAGCGTTATTTTTTCAAACCACACTTCTTCAGACAGCATAATTTCTTGTGTCGGGATAGTATTTTCTTTAAGAGCAATCGGCGTTCTCGATACTGCGTAAATGTGAAGGCCTTCGGGTTTTATTTTGGATCCTTGAATGCCCAATGCCAATAACGAATCAAAATTTTCAAGTTCACTGACAAAACCTTGATAAATGTTTTGTCGAACCGTACATTTTTCTTGTTCCATACTAATCGACCAGTTTTTTTCGATGTAGGGCAGTGCAAATAAACTTGAAACCAATTGAGCGGGTATAATGGAAAATTGTTTTAACAGATTTAACCATTCATCCATTTTTTTTCGCGCAACCACAGCAACAGGAAAAGTGCCGTCCACTTGATAATTACTGATTGCAAAATGTAAGTCGGTCACATCCGAAATCAATTGTTCTTCCAGCGCAAAAGGAAGTGCTTGCATTAAACGCGTGCGGTTCAGTTTAGGTAATTTGACTTCCACATGCAAAATATCTTTTGCGGGTACAAAAACAATGACTTCTTTTTCTTTAAGCGCGGGAGGTAAATCAGCTAAGTTGCCGCGAAGGGTGAATTGTTCAAGATGATGATTATTGATCAAAGCCCAACTAACGGTCAAAGGTTCCATACTATGAAAATAAATGAATGTCCGTTCTGTCATAGCGTTCCTTTGGTTTGCCATAGGAGTGTGATATTAGGTTCTGAATTCTTTAGGGCACGCATCAGTAACGAATACAAAATAATATGCTGATCATTGATGATAACATTTGTTTGCACCCTAAAATAACTGCTCGTCACCGTTAGATTATTTTGCGCAATTGGGCTATTTTTCACAACAGGAAAATTTGACAACATATCTAAATTAACAAAAGGCGTACGCTTTCGATAGACATCAATGGCTTTTGCCATATCAAGCGTGACGAGAGGATCAAGACTCATCAAGATTGGAATAGGCGCATTATTGATATTAATGGGCGTTTTTTCCGGCAATGCGGTGACATAGGGTATCAATTTTTCATAAAGATCCGCTGTCATCCCTTTTACCATGCGAAGTTCACTGACACTGACCATCGGCCGATGAGGTGCATGATAAGGGGGATTAAGGGTCGCGTAATATTGGTCAAATGTACTGTTATTAACACCGGGTGTAATCCAATCGAGGGCGGCCTGCATCATATTCTTTGCTGCGCTGTCAGTGATATTCGGCGAAACAAGACGAATCAAACGGATAAAAAGTGCTTGAAACTGAGTGTCATTTAAATTATTGATGTTAAGTTCGCCTTCTGCATCTTGAATAATACCAAAAATTTTTGCGCCATTGACGGTATTGGTAGGGGATTTAATTGGCGTATTATCGATAATTTTATTGGGTTGTTGCGTTTTATAATCATTGATTAATTGATCCATCGCCCAATAGAGTGAACCCGCCGCATATAAATTCGCTTGATTACTATTTAAAAAAAGTTCGGCGCGGCGTGTATCGGCACTCAAACGATCCATCATCGCAATGGCCATCATGGCCACTAATGCAGTGACAAAGAGTGCAGCAATGATCGCGGTTCCAGATTGATTAATTTGTTTTTTCACTGGAGGATCCCGGTATTAAATAAAGTTCTGTTATTTGGCCTAAATTTTTTAAAGTGAAAGATAGGCGAACGGCTTTCGGCAAAACAGCTTTGGGTTGATCGTCCGGCGGCCATTTTGTTTGAAAATGGTTTTTACTATCAAGGTAAGCAAACTGTAATGCACTCACAGAATTTAACAACCATTTTTCATCTGGACGAGTTTTGGGTGTTACATCCAAAACAGGCCAGATGATGCGAATGAGTGAGTTTTTACTCAATTCGTAACGCGTGCGCTGCAAAGTGGTACGCTGAAGTTGTCCGAATGGATTACTTAAACCGCCATGCGTAAAAGTGACGTTATGGGTTTCTCCGATAAATCCGACCACTTTCCCATTAGCATCTGTTACTGGCCGATCGATGGTTTGTTCAAAATCACGCGATAACAATAACAATGCAGTTTGGAGTTTTGCAAAATCCGCTGCTTTTTTTTCTGTGGCGGATTGAAGTGTGATGACTGTGTGAAGTGCACCCACCATGATCAGTGAAACAATGCTAAAAATAAATAAAGCGATAATAATTTCAAGCAGTGTAAAACCTCGGTTAAGGTGGTGTTGTTTCACATTTTGCTTGCTGTACGTCAATGCTCTGTCTTCTTGCTTCCACGTACCGCGCTTTATGCGCGGTATCCAGAAAAATAATGCAGTCTGGATGCCACGAACAAGTCGCGGCACGTCGATTAACTGGTAGAATTTGCAATAATGCCGGTTAATGTTTTGGCGCATAAAGATAACTCGTAAGATTGGCTAGTTTTATATGATTTGGTTCTTGATAGACAACAACTTTAATTTGTTGAATATTTTTATTAGGGGTCACATTTAAATTTGCGTTCCATGACCAATGTTTGCCGAGTGTGACTGTTTTTTTCGTAAAGGTATCAGGTGCTTCCGGCAAAATTAAAACGCCAGCGCGTATGTAGTTAATGGTATTCGTTCCTATCCACGTGGCAATGACTCTTTGCTGTAAATATAACGTGTGTTTAATATTTTGTGCGGTCGCTTCTATAATGGCAGTGAGGGCGATACTTAAAATTGCCAAGGCAATCAAGACTTCAATCAACGTCAGTCCTTTATTCTTCCTCATGAAAGCGTTCGCTCTTTAAGTCACCGTTTGCAAATCCCATGACTTTATAATACGGTTTTTGGTGTTTTTTTCCAATGAAGATAACAAAAGGCGTTAAATCTAGGCTGGATGAAATAATAATGGCTGGCTGGCCATTGGGTTCAATTGTTTTGTCATTTATTTTAAGAGTGATTTCCACATTGCTCGGTATGTTACGTGTCGCAAGTGCTGGTTCTTTCATGAGTTGCCAGGTGTGCTTTAAGGTTTTTGGGTCTTGCTGATCAATATAAAAATAAAACGCATGCGAGGTAAATCCAACAGCGAGGGTTGCAGGCCGGAGCATCGCTTCTTCTTCTGCTAATTCTATTTTATTAATGAATTCTGCTGCTAATTTTTCATATTGTTTATGTTGATTGCTGCCGAGTGTGAGTGTTGCGATGCCCGCCACAATGCTAATGATGAGCATCACGATCAATAATTCAATTAAAGTAAAGCCTTTAGCGCTATTGTGTGGAAGATGAATTGTTATCAATGTTCCAATTACCTATTTCAGTATTACCATCTTTGCCCGCAGGGCCATCACTAAAAATCCGTAATTTTTCATCTTCGTTGGTGTATTGATAGGGTTCGCCCCAAGGATCTTCAGGTAAACGTTGCAAATAGCCTTCTGATTTCCAATTTTGCGGAACCGGTGAGTCAGTTGGTTTTTTAACGAGCGCTTCTAATCCTTGATCAGTGGTGGGATACATTCCATTATCTAATTTATAAAGATCAAGTGCGCTTTGAATGGCGAGCAAGTCTTGTTTAACTTTAACAATGCGTGCTTGTTCAGGACGGCTCATGATTTTAGGGACGATAATGGCAGCAAGAATACCTAAAATAACGACAACCACCATCACTTCAATTAAAGTAAAACCCAATGATTTTTTCATACTGTTAGTTCCGTATTTTATTTTTCATACTATAACATAATTTTTTATTTAATAAGCGATTGCCCTATCAAAACCGTTTTTCCTTCTTTTTTTTCGGCGAAGACATTGGGCATCCATTCATGATTAACATCTTGGTAATTCACCAAAACATTATCCGTGTGATTAAGAGGCAGCGTGTTGATCACATCATTCATCCAATACGCAGTCGTTGGCACGGAAAATAATCCGCCGGATGTTTTGCATGCTGTATCAGCCATCGCGGCTGCAGTATGCACATCTGTTATTTTGATATTTTGCACGTACCATGACAAGGGTTTGGTCGGGGCTTTTTGGCTAGCATCAGGTTTATAACAAAGAACTGTATAGATGTTATCAGGAATCAGTGGATTATTTTCAAAGTGTCCTGTTTTAGAATTGATATAAGCAAGTTCACTTCCACTACTTTGCAAGGGATAACCTAATTCCCAACTCCATAAAAAAGAATAAAAGCGCGGATCTGTGGGATGAGCATTACATGCGTTGGAATCGCAAGTATAACCTAACATATTTTCGCTAAAGATATTGATAGGACAATTTCGTATGTCATAAAAATTAAGTGTCGTGTAATAATCGATAAATTCTGAAGGTTTTTTATTACCGACAGTTTGCACATAATTCACGGTTGTTCGGTCACCATTCATACGTAAAATATTGTAGTGATTGGGGTCAGCACCATACAGCGTTTTTATTTTGTCGTATTTGTTACTGTCACAAGAAATAGTTGATTGCAAAAAATTATTAACGCTTACTTCATACAGAGGTGTTTCTGTCGATTGCTCGACATTCACAAATACATATTGGCTATTTTTTAAGTTGTCGATGTCATTATCATTAGTAATGATAATATTTTTTTTCAATTTTTCTGTTAAAGTATTTTGTGATAATTGTAAAGCTGGCAGGGTGTTGTTACTGACACCATAGGGTTCTGCCATCTTGGGCGTAAAAATATAAGGTTCTAATTCGGAAAGGTCGTGATCTAATTCGTTTACTTTACCAGTTAAAGGTAAATTCACATCAAGATAGAGAATCAAAACTGCGCGCGGATTTTTTTCGATCCAAGATTTAATTTCAGTCAGTGCAGTTGTGATCGGTGCATTATCATCACACAATACACCTTCTAGTTTTGCAGAAAAATGATTATGACATAAGGTGATTGCATTGTTGTACCACACAACGTCCAATTCCAATTGACGCACGCCGCTATTTAATTGATCTGTCAGTGTTAAATAACTATCAGGATCTGAATAACTCATGTTGTAATCAGCTGTGCTGCTGGTATAACGGCGTGATGCAGCAGAATTATGCGATCCTAAAAATTGCGCGAAATTAAGCGGTTCATAACGGTCTAATTCATTTTGTAAAGTGATAGATTGCAGTAATGTGCTGCCGTTTGGCACATAGAGCGTATTGCCATCGGGGGACGCAATGATGCAATTGTTACTGCCATTACAATCGGCATTTGAAAAACTTTCGGTTGATTTTGCTGCTTTTTCATCGTCCACATTTAATAATAAATTTCCGACAATAGGTCTGCTTAGTGCTTCGATTTTATCATTGATAACCGATATTTCTGATGGCGTTAAATTGCCGTGGCAGGAGGCTAACGAAATATTTTCTGAGTGAAGATTAAAATAACTGTAAGGCACGAGCTTATAGGTGTAATCGTAGTTATAAATACAATAACTGCTTGGATCTTCTTTTTTAGCAATGAGAAGCGTGCCATTGTTAGCGGGATTGTCATTCCATTTTTTTTTGGCGGTATCAAAGGTTAAATCGCAAGTCGATGAATGAGGCGCTATATCAATATTACTGAGTGTTTTTTCACAAGGGTTTGAAACAGCACCCAAGGCAGGATTGATGGTAAGCGTCATCGGAAAATTGAAGTTATTGATGAATCGAAAATAGTTGGTCCAGGCATAGGAAGGGGATGACAGCAGTAAACAGAGAAGACAACTAGACAGTAAATAAAAACGCTTGTTTAAGAAGTCCATGGATCGCTCCTGGGTGATGGCCTGATCTTGAATTGTATTTTAACGGGAAGCTTAAAGAAAGCTTAAATAACCCATAAAAAACCTTTTAAACCTCGTGTGGTAGCCTGTTTTTCGTTATATAATCAAGTTAAGGATTTGTGAATAAATTCTAAGTATGTATAAAAAATATTCAAAAAATACAGGAGGGTAAATATCATTAATTAGATATTTATCACGTGCTTATAAGATATAGGGGGAGTTAAAGTATGGCCAGAGAAAAAGAAATCAATGCTCAGAGCATCAAGGTAATTTATACCGAGCCTGCGTTTCAGAAAATACCACTTAAGGTTCAATCTTTAGTTGAGGGCGTTGTCCAGGAAGTGGAATTAGCTAATAATGTTAAAAGTGCTGCTCGGAGAGCAGAGCAGGCGAGCGATAAGGGAGCTCAACTTAACGCGGGTGTTATAAAAAGTTTAAATGAACTGATCCTGTTTATGTCGAAGACAAATGCAGAAGTTCAGAAAAATATTGTGAAGATTTTGCGATCGGTGCTAACCCATTTAGAAACAACGGTCAATAAAACTTACCAACATCAAGATGAAATTAAGCAAGCTTTGCGTCAAGGTGTTCAGAACGCAGAGAAACAAGCGGCGCATCAATCAAAGAAATCAGCCCCCGGCAGATAGGAATTTAAAGGCGAGGAAATTGACATGTTCGACCGGTTACAAAAACCGTTTTTAACTGTAGAGACCGGAGAAGCGTATCAACCTATTCGCTTGACGTATGATTTGCATGAAGCCAATGGCGGTGTTGCAAATGCACTTGAAAAATTGCAGTGTTTGCAAAAAAATCCCTCTGCCAATTCTTGGAGTTGGTATTGGAAAGAAGAATGTGAAGATTTACATTTTGAATCATTAGAATCCTTTCGCAAAAATCCTTCTCATCCGGTGCGCTTAGGTACAGTCACTTTACGCGATAATAAATTATTTTTAAATTTACCTTCCTTCAAGCGCGCTTGTATGGCAGTTCCTTTTTTTCATAAAATGATTAACAAGCAAGTGGCGCATGTGCATCATGCTGATTTTATCAATAAAGTGTTTGCTCTTGATGAACGGTTGCCGCATGGTTTTACTGAATTATTTAAAGATGAAGAATTAGATCGTATTTTGCATCAACGCATTGACGATTATCATAAAGTGCAAACCAAATGTGAGCGTGCAATTAGTGCGGAAGAAGCGCTCACTATCTTATCTGACTATACTCACGCGGAAGCCAAAAAACGATTGCCATATGCTGAGCGTTATCTGTTTGAAATAAAAAGTACCGATGATCCGGATGTTGTATTTCTCGGGTTTTATATTTATTTGCGCGGCCGCGAATTGGTCGCTATTAAGCGTTGGTTTGGTGAGTCTGGTTATTCACTGGCTGATGCTGCGGATGAAACCATTGAAGCAGTCTTTGGCGGCATGGGAATTGATATTATTGAGTAACGTATGTTGCGCAGCTCTTGTTATTGCTGTAAGGATTACATCATTCGTCGATAAAATAGCTTGAAGTTAGATTTTCTGCACTGCAACGCGCTTTGTGTTTTCAGGCCGTAGGCCCTGAA
>CAZUQP010000002.1:0-22522 GCA_964622455.1 uncultured Coxiellaceae bacterium | reverse complement strand
ACTGCTTCGCGCCGATGATAGTGTGAGTTTCTCATGTGAAAGTAGGTCATTGCCAGACTTCATACCCCTAACCCTCGATAGCACCTATCGGGGGTTTTTTATCCCACCGAACATTTCAAATCGCGAATATAAACTTTGTCATTCGCTTCTTTTACAATACTCCCTTTCATCGTAAGCGTTTGATTAGCGTTTACAGGTTTTGCACAAGAAGCAGGTAAAGGCGTTGGATATTCTCGCAATGTTCTTGTATTAATTAAGACAATATTTTCTACTGTGCCGGGATTTAAGGGGTATATTCTTCCGTGGTTAGCCGCTTCAATACTGACGCAACCCACACCTTCCTCAACACATAAGAAATATGTGTTATTGTTTCCTGCACCATTCATTTTAATCACTAAGTTAGCAAATGTATCGTCTGCGTATGCGACATTATTTAGCGAAATAATTCCCAGCATTAAACTTAAGAATTTTTTCATTAACTATCCCCTCGTTTTAGAGTCAAGTAATAGAATTATTTTTATTACTCTAAATCATACAAAATGACGCTTAATGTTTTATGAGCGAGACATTAATGATTTCTTAATAGCGTATAATGCATTGGTTTTTCTATTATTTTTTTAAGAAATAATATGTTCACTTTTGTTAATGATTTGTTAAGAGTATTTGCTTACGCTTAAAATAGCGTATACTTTAATAGTGTTCGGCAGCAGGGACGCTCATCTCAATAATGAGGAGATATCAGTCCATGGCCGCCCCGCGAAAAATAAAAGACACCAACACCAATAGTCATGCACAAGCCCGCAAAGAAATCGCTGCAGCCGAAGCTAAAATTGGCGAAGGCGTGACAGCGCTTTATTCGTATGGGAAAGATAGAATAAAAGAAGACATGTATGATGCGCAAGGCATTGCAACGCTTGAAATTACGCCTGAGGTAATTAAAGAAAATAAAGAGTTTGCGGATATTCAACAAAAATTTCCTGATGCATTAGAAAAAGGCGCTACTCTTTATTTTTATAAAGAAAGTTCTGCCAAATCTTCACCTACCGCTATCATGATTCATGAAAAGATAAAATCGCTTTGTAAATCAGCAGAACAGTTAGGATATGTTGATTCAAAAGCGGCTCAAGAAATTGAAACAAAAATATATCAAGACATTGATAAGCAAGCGCAATCTGCATTACGTCAGGTAGAATCAGAATCCGTTGTTGAGCACGCTGAATTAAAAAAAATGGGAAAAGAAACCCCACCCGATGAAATAAAAGCTAATTTCACTGAACAAGTATCCGAAAAGTTTGTAAAACAAGCGATAGAACAAACAATCGAAAAATTATATCAACAAAGATTAAATAAAAGCCCAGTAGAACCGCATACATTTGCTAAAGAACTGATTAAAAAGTCAGAAGATATCCGATCTAATTCAACGAATATTCTTACGTTTAATCTTGCGACGAAAATGTTTACTTATGAAGAAGCGGCACGAGTTACAGCACATGATAAAAAAAGAGGACAAAGCGCTGCTAACTTGAGCGCGGCGTTTGCAGGTGTTATTGAAGAAGAAAAAGAAGCAAACAGAAAGTGCGCGGTAAAAAGTTTTTATTTAAAACATGCATCCCTTGCACCTGACACAATTAGCAAAACAGATCTTCATCAAAAAAATGTGACGGATTTAGCCTGCACGTATCTTCATGCAGTAGATATCATTACGGAACATGCGAGAATCAGGCAGCACGGACGTTCTCCTGAAGAATTAGACATGCCGATGGATATTCATTGGAATTATCAATTACTCACTTCAAATGCATGGAACATTGAAAATCAAGCAACTGCTTATGGATTTGCTGTAAGGGCAGTGCAGTTAATTGATCAGAGCACTTTGATATTAAACTTAAACGGCCGTGAGGTTCCGGTTTCTGTGCAAGCCAGTTTAATGAATGCGGGTATTAATAAGTTGGGCGAGCAAGGGAGTATGGTTTCAGGTCTTCAAGTTGTTGAAAAAGAAAATCGACGAGCTTATCTTCATTTATCGGATGTTCTTCGGGAAATGCAAACCCCAGGTGTTATTCCATCAGAAATTGCATCGGTAATAAAACCTCTTCAAGAGCAATATCAATCTTTAGACGAAAAAAAATTAGAAATATCTGCTGCGCAACAATATGTACAGCAATATGCGAAGGGATTATCGGTCATTAGGCAATCTATTAAAAAGATTAATAAAAGACTTGGCGAACTACATGAAAAGGCAGATGATGATCCCGAAAAAAAATATCTTAAAGAACAACTTAAAGTCAAAATAGCTTCGGAAGAAAAAATCAAAGCAAAAGCTCTTTCCGGATTTCATCAATTAGTATCTCGGTATGTAGGGAACTTAAAACACATAACAACATTAAAAATGTTGGATCCAAATAAGAGTGAAGATATTCGAGCAAAAAAAATTGCTATACAAGATCTTCATAACGAACAAATCCTTTTGGAAAAAGAAATAGAGAAACGTAGAGATTTAATTGAGGGAAGATACAAAAAAATAAATGCTGATGCGTTAAGTCTTGAGACTGATTTAAAAGAAAAATGGAATCAAAATAAAAGAAATATTGAGACCGCAATAAACGTATTACGCGATTCAAAAATTGCAGAAAAAATTTCAAAAGGATTAGACGATAAAAATGCCTCAGAGGAAAAAAAGCAAAATATCACGGAATTTCTAACTAATATTGCTGCGTGCACATTAAAATTTTATATGGATGAATTATATTACTCAGGTGAATATCGAAAACCTGAAAAAGCAGCCATTTTTCATGCGTATGAAGCGAATTTACAAAGATTACTTGGCATGATGACCAGTGTCGGGTGTAAAAGCGGTAATGATCGAACATGGGTGGTGCGTTTACTAATTGATACGCTTGCAACCGATGGAAATTTGCTGCCAGAAGATTATCATTCAAAACATCTTAAAGACACTACATTAAGTCAGCGTGTCAACGATAATGCTTTTTCCCATGCAGCAATGCTTGCATGTATTGCCGATACGGGCGGCGGAGATCCTAAATGCCTTGGGAAATTTAAGTTTCTTTCTATTCCGGGCGCTCCGTTTGTTGGGCAAATAGGCGAAAAATACGCTCCACATAAACTTAAACATAAAGTCAGTTCTCTTGAGTTACCTGCAAAACAAAAACCAACGGTCGTTACGCAAAAAATGTTTCATCATGCTACTAAAGTGACAATGATACGATCATCGCCCAGCGAAGATAATAAGAAACATAGGAAGGTTTAATCTGTCGTTTTAGACGATCGCTTGCGCTCATGTTCTTTTAGAAATTTTTTACGGATCCGAATGGTTCCCGGCGTAATTTCAACAAGTTCATCATCATCAATAAATTCAAGCGCTTGTTCTAGTGACATTTTGATGGGCGGTGTTAATAAAATATTTTCATCAGAACCCGCTGCACGAATGTTCGTAAGCTGTTTTGCCTTGCACACATTCACAACGAGATCATTGTCACGCGTGTGAATGCCCACGACCATGCCTTCATACACTTCTGTTTGCGGCCCGATAATCATGCGGCCACGTTCTTGTAAATTCCACAAAGCGTAAGCGAGCGCAACACCTTGCTGGTTTGCAATTAAAACACCATTTTGTCGTTGCGCAAATTCACCTTTGACAGCAGGACCATAATGACTGAATACATGATGCAAAAGTCCTGTGCCTGATGTCATCGTTAAAAATTCAGTATGAAAACCAATGAGTGCGCGCGCAGGGATAACATAATCAAGACGCACGCGGCCTTTATCATCAGACATCATATTTTTCAAATCACCGCGGCGGCTGCCCAATTGTTCCATAATGGCGCCTTGATGTGTGGTTTCAATATCAACGGTCATGGTTTCATAGGGTTCGTGAATTTCACCATTCACTTTTTTCGTGATGACTTCAGGGCGTGAGACAGCCAATTCGAAACCTTCGCGCCGCATGTTTTCAATTAAAATAGATAAATGCAGCTCCCCGCGACCGGATACTTTAAATTTGTCAGGATCTGCCGTATCTTCAACGCGTAATGCAACGTTATGTAATAATTCTTGCTCCAAGCGTTCACGAATTTTGCGGCTGGTGACAAACTTTCCTTCTTTGCCCGCGAAAGGTGATGTGTTTACTTGAAATGTCATGCTGACGGTCGGTTCATCCACACTTAATGGCGGAAGCGCTTCAACATGGGCAGGATCGCAGAGTGTGTCAGAAATTTTTAGGGCATCGATACCGGTAATTGCGACAATGTCGCCTGCATTGGCACTTGCCACTTCGCTTCGCTCTAAACCTAAATATTCGAGCACTTGTAAAATTCGGCCTTGGCGTGTTTTGCCGTCCCGATCAATAACAGTAATAGGCAAATTCGTTTTTGCTTGTCCGCGTTTAATGCGCCCAATACCAATCATGCCGACATAACTTGAATAATCCAGGGTACTAATTTGCATTTGAAAAGCGCCATTTGGATCAACATCAGGTGCGGGCACGCAATTGACGATGGTTTCAAACAGAGGTTTCATGTCGCTGCTTTCATCTTTTAAATCTAACTTTGCATATCCTAGTAATGCAGAGGTATAGACAATTGGAAAATCGAGTTGTTTATCGGTCGCACCCAGTTTATCGAATAAGTCAAACACTTGATCAACTACCCAATCAGGCCGTGCACCGGGCCTATCAATTTTATTAATCACAACAATAGGATTTAAGCCTTGTGCAAATGCTTTTTGGGTCACAAAACGGGTTTGCGGCATGGGGCCATCGACCGCATCGACTAAGAGCAATACAGAATCTACCATGGATAAAATACGTTCGACTTCGCCGCCAAAATCCGCATGTCCTGGGGTATCGACGATGTTAATACGATAATTATTCCACTTTAATGCAGTATTTTTGGCAAGAATGGTAATGCCGCGTTCACGCTCTAAATCATTGCTGTCCATCACTCGTTCAGTGTTAGTGACTTTTTTGGATAAGCTTGCAGTTTGCTGAAGCAGCTTATCAACCAAGGTGGTTTTGCCATGGTCAACATGGGCGATGATGGCAATATTGCGTAATTGTTCTGACACTGTCTGATCCTGCGCTCAAAATGGCCTGCCATATTACCTGAATTGTATTATCTTGGCCAATTTAAAAATCTTTAACAAGAGTATAGCTGTCAGCTCATTTCCTAAGCTAGAATACGCCGATATAAAAATGCCTGCCAATGGAGCGATTAATCTATGCCTGCCAATATCAAAAAAATGCTTGAAGAACATCATGTCGAGTTTGTCGATTTACGTTTTTGCGATTTGCGCGGCAAAGAACATCACATTACTATCCCCAAAAATAAAGTGGATGATAATTTATTTAAGCACGGCAAAGTGTTTGATGGATCATCAATCGCGGGCTGGTGCATGATCAATAAATCCGATTTGGTTTTAAAACCGGATACGACTACAGCTGTTTTAGATCCTTTTTGTGAAATTTCTACTTTAATTATTCGTTGCGATGTGTTGGATCCCGCAACAGGGGATGCTTATGCGCGTGATCCGCGGGCTGTTGCTAGACGGGCTGAAGCGCATTTAAAAAATTCGGGTGTTTCAGATGTTTGTTACTTTGGCCAAGAAGTCGAATTTTTTATTTTTGATGATGTGCGCTTTAACATTGCAATGAACGGCTGTTTTTATGAGGTGGATTCTAACGAAGCAGATTGGAATACAGGTACTTTGTTTGAAGAAGGCAACATGGGGCATCGTCCGCGTATTAAAGGCGGTTATTTTCCCGTTCCGCCTGTAGATTCTTCGCATGATTTACGTTCTATGATGTGTAAGACATTGATGGATGTCGGATTATTTCCGGAAGTGCATCATCATGAAGTGGCCACCAGTAATCAAAATGAAATTACGACACGCTACAGCACATTGTTAGTGAAAGCGGATGAAATGTTGATATTTAAATATGTCTTACACAATGTTGCCCAATCGTTTGGGAAAACAGTGACTTTCATGCCAAAACCGCTGGTCGGCGATAATGGCAGTGGTTTACATTGTCATCAATCATTGGCGAGAGGCGATAAGAATCTTTTTGCAGGTGATGCGTATGCAGGATTATCAGAACTCGCGCTTTATTATATTGGCGGTATTATTAAACATGCGCGTGCATTGAATGCATTTACCAATCCAAGCACCAATAGTTATAAACGCTTAGTACCCGGTTTTGAAGCACCGGTCACGATGGTTTATTCTGAAAGTAATCGCTCGGCCGGCATTCGTATTCCGCATGTATTTAGCGAAAAAGAAAAGCGGATTGAAGTGCGTTTTCCAGATGCGTTGGCGAATCCTTATCTTGCTTTTTCTGCCATGTTAATGGCGGGATTAGATGGCATTCAACATAAAATTCATCCGGGCGATGCAGTGGATGAAGATCTTTATCATCTGCCAGAAAAACAAGCGAAATCGCTGCCAAGTCTTGCCTCTTCATTAGATGAAGCATTATGTGCATTGGAAAAAGACCATGATTTCTTGCTGGCAGGAAATGTGTTTAACAAAGATTTAATTCAATCCTATGTTCAAATTAAACGGGAAGAAGTGACGCGCTTAAATATGACGACACATCCTATCGAATTTGATATGTATTTTAGCGGCTAATATGAAATCATTTACGATTGCAACTTGGAATGTGAATTCTCTGCGGGTCCGTTTGCCGCATGTCTTGGCGTGGTTAAAAAGTGTGGCGCCTGATGTCCTTGTTTTGCAGGAAATTAAATGTCTCACAGAAAAATTTCCTGATGATGAAATTCGTGATGCGGGTTATGAGGCAATTGTGAGCGGACAAAAAACTTATAATGGTGTCGCTATTTTAATAAAAAACAGGGCGGGTAATGAAGTAGTCACTGATTTTCCAGATTGGCAAGATCCGGGGCGCCGCATGTTAGCGGTGACTGTGGATCATGTGCGTGTCATTAATTTATATGTGCCGAATGGAGAAAGTCTTGTTTCTGAAAAATATCAGTATAAATTAACGTGGCTTAAGCAATTAACTCTTTTTTTGAAAGCAGAGCTCAATCAATATTCGAAAGTGATTGTGTTGGGGGATTTTAATATTGCGCCTACTGATCATGATGTTTATGATCCAAACGCTTGGCAAGGGCGGGTATTATTTAGCGAACCTGAACGTGCTGCATTTCAAACGCTTTTAGCATTAGGTTTTGTGGATTGCTTTCGTTTGTTTCAGCAGCCGGATGAATCTTATAGCTGGTGGGATTATCGTATTCCCAATGCGTTGAAGCGCAACATGGGTTTGCGCATCGATCATATTCTCGCAAGTAAAACATTAGCTAATCAGTGTAAGCGCTGCGTGATTGATCCAGCACCGCGTGCGTGGGAACGTCCCTCAGATCATGCACCGGTGCTTGCAGAGTTTGTTGTTTAGGTAAAGGCTCGGGCGTAATTTTTAAGACGAGCGGATGCGTGCCCAAATTGGCCGATCCTTCGGCATACCACCAAGGACGTGTTGCATAGATTGCTTCACCATTTTTTTCAACCATGCACCCATTCCCATTAATAATTGTTGTTCTAAATCAGGAATAGTGCCATCCGCCTCAGGGCCAATCGCTAATAATAAGTTACCATTTTTACTGACCACATCAGCAAGATCTATAATGATTTGATCGAGTGTTAGAAAATGTTCTGGATGTTCATATTCATTGCGATTATAACCAAATGAATAACCAGGACCATGATCTGCTTCCCAGATATGGATTGTTTGCTAATAGAATCATGGGTGGCTTGATAAGCGTAGGCGGGTTCGTTTATCAGACATAACGCCAATAATAGATTGATTAATTTATTATTATTTCTCACGCCAATCTCTATGTAAATAACCCGCTAATTTTTGTGTATTAATTATAGGGGCCGTTGACATTACCGTAAAGGCTGATTTCGCGACTTTCAACTTGATTCAAGATAAGGTCTTAAGCTAAGATGACGAACTTCGTTTTGGCTTCAGGTTAAAGAGGTTCTTATGAAACAGGGTCTTCACCCAGAATATAAAGATACAAAAGTCACTTGCAGTTGCGGCAATGCGTTTGTAACGCGTTCGACTTTAGGCCGCGATCTTCTTTTAGAAGTGTGTTCTAAATGCCATCCTTTCTATACCGGCAAACAAAAGATTGTAGATACCGCTGGCCGTGTAGATCGTTTTCAACAAAAATATGGCCGCAAGACTCCCAACAAGGATTCCGCTAAACCAGCATCTAATCAAAAAGACAAGTAAGTAATCTTAATCATGTATGTGTGCTGGCTGATGATTGTTCCCTGCCTGAGGAGCCTTTCGTGATCAACAAGACATCGTTCAAATTGGTTTATTTCCCTTGGCTCGTTTGCGGATTGGGTGCACTTTTTTATAGTTATGAGTATCTATTACGCATGTCGCCCAGCGTTATGGCTGAAAATTTGATGCGTTTTTATCATTTGACCGGCGCGCAATTTGGGTATTTATCGGGTTCTTATTATTATTATTCTTATGTAGCCATGCAGATTGTGGTGGGTGTACTCATGGACCGCTACGGGCCTAGACGATTATTGACGCTCGCTTGTCTTTTGTGTGCGCTAGGCGCTTATCTTTTTGCGTGCAGTGGATATTTAAGCGTGGCAATGCTCGGCCGTTTTTTGATTGGACTTGGGTCTGCATTTGCGTTTGTGGGTGCTGCAAAGCTGGCGACTATTTGGCTGCCGGCACGTTACTTTGCACTTATCTCCGGCATTATTTTTTGTTTAGGGATGTTGGGTGCTGCGTTTGGAGATATTGTTTTGCGCGTGTTGGTTGATTCAACGGGATGGCAAGCGGCTATTATGTCAGCTGCGATCATCGGGGTTGTATTAACCATCATTCTTTGGGCAGTGGTTCGTGATGTTAATCCTAACCCAGAAACACATTATCATCATGTCTCGGATTTTAGCAGTGTTTTAGTGGGGTTAAGAGGGGCCTTTAAAAACCGGGAAATCTGGTTGTGCGGTATTGTGGGTTGTTTGCTTTATCTTTTTTTATCGGCATTTGCTGAATTATGGGGCCCTGCTTACTTAGAGCAGGCACGTGATATTCCAAGAACTTATGCGGCCAATGCCAATTCTATGGTTTTTGTCGGCTGCGCAATAGGCGCGCCGCTTTGGGGCTTGTTTTCTGACTTTATTGCTTTGCGCCGTTTACCTATTCTTATCGCAGCGCTAGGTTCAACAATTGTATTTTGCACATTGCTTTATATTCCACATTTGTCCTTACCTTCGATTTACTTGCTATTATTTTTATTTGGATTTTTATCAAGCGCGCAAATTCTTGTTTTTGCAATTGCTCGTGAAGCGACATCCATTAAAGTTTCAGGTACCGCCATTGGTATCGTGAATATGCTTGTTATGATTGGTGGTATTATTTTCCCTCCCGTCATTGGAAAAATATTAGATATCCATTGGGACGGTGTAATGATTGATGGGGCGCGTATTTATTCTCATCATGCTTATACGATGGCATTGAGTGTCCTGCCTTTAGGTATTTTATTAGGCGCTTTATTGACACTCACTATCCGCGAAACGCATTGCGAAATTCATGTGGAAGAACCTGATTTAGAAACAGCAGGGATGCTTAAAAGAAAAATTTTGCCGAACTAAACAATAGAACATCGTCTTTCAGACGACAGCTATTTTTTCTTTCGTTTTCTAAATTTTTTTGGGCCGTGCGGCCCTCGACCTCTTGGCATATCAATATCTCCTCTTCCCTTATGTTTTATATCCATACTATAATTTTATCATAAATCGGGGGATGAGTGATTCATGTTACGCATTTCGTTGATGGAAAAATAAACCATTGTAGAATTTTCCCCGGGAACCCCTACGTGCCGCGATTTGTTCGCGGCATCCAGGTTTTATTTTATGGGTACCGCGCATAAAGCGCGGTAAGTAGGAAAGTCGGTGCGCAAGCATCCGCATTATTTTTTCTGAAAAAACACCGCATCAAAAATCAGTAAAAACGCGCCTACACAAATCGCGCTATCAGCAATATTAAATGCCGGCCAATACCAATTGCCCGCATAAAATTCGAGAAAATCAATCACATGGCCATACAAAAATCGATCTGATAAATTACCCAGTGCCCCGCCTAAAATCAAAGTTAAACCCATACACAGCAAACGCTTTTGAGAAGAGACACGGTACAGCCAAATCAAAATGACGATACTCACAATGCTTGCGATACCGCCAAACAGCCACGTTTGCCAACCGCCAGCTGAATTTAAAAAACTAAACGCAGCACCTTTATTGTAAGCGAGTGTCAAATTAAAATGCGGGAAAATCGAAACTGCTGCATACGGCGGCAAATAAAATAACGCCATATACTTTGTTACACGATCAACTAACCAAACAATGACTGTTATCCAAACCCACGATAACCCTGTCGCACGAAAACGATTACGCATATTTTCTATTTTCTCCCTGGCCTTCAATATTTTCAACACAACGCAAACATAATGTTGGATATTTTTGATTGTTACCCACATCAGCACGTCTGTGCCAACAGCGCTCACATTTTGGATCTCTCAATGCTTCCACTTTTATTGACAATCCCGCTATTTCTGTCGGTACACTATCACTAGATAAATGTGTATTGGCTAAATGCACATCTGCACTTGAGGTAATCAACACAAAACGCAATTCATTTTCAAGCGCATCTAATTGTTTTTTTAATTTAGAATCGCAATATAAATGAACGCTCGCTTCTAACGGACTGCCCAGTTTGCCGGCTTTTCGTTCTGTTTCTAATTCTTTATTGACTGCATCACGCACTAAACGTATTTTTTCCCAATAAGTATCATTCATCATGTGATCATCGGTTAAAATAGGTAATCCTTTGTACCAAGTAGTTAAAAATACGGATTCACTTCGCGCACCTGGAATATATTGCCAAATTTCTTCTGCTGTAAAACTTAAAATAGGCGCCATCCAACGTACTAATGCTTCAACAATGTGATACATTGCAGTTTGTGCAGAGCGTCTAGCTAAACTATTTGTTTTCGTCGTATATTGCCGGTCTTTAATCACATCCAAATAAAAACTGCCTAATTCAACCGCGCAAAAATAATGAATTTTTTGATAAATAACATGAAATTGATACGCATCGTATGCTCTCACAATTTCTTCTTGCAATAAACGCGCCTTATTTACAATAAAACGGTCTAACGCCAACATATTTTCTGGCAAAATTTGATTTTTTTCAGGATTAAAACCCGCCAAATTTGCCAATAAAAAACGTGCGGTATTGCGTAAGCGGCGATAAGCTTCTGCAGTACGCGTTAAAATTTCATCTGATACATTAATTTCAGCGCGATAATCAATGGAGGCTACCCATAAACGTAAAATATCAGCGCCTGACTTTGCAATTATTTTTTCAGGTTCAATGATATTCCCAATCGATTTTGACATTTTACGGCCTTCAAGATCAATCACATAACCATGCGTTAATACCGTTTTATAGGGCGCTTTGTGATTGATTGCCAAAGAAGTTAACAAAGAAGATTGAAACCAACCGCGATGCTGATCAGAACCTTCCAAATATAAATCCGCTGGAAAATGTAACTCAGAATTTTCTTTCAGCACACATTGATGTGAAACACCTGAATCAAACCACACATCTAAAATGTCACGCGATTTTGTGTAGTATTTTGCATCTTCTTTCAATAATTCTTCCATGTCTAATTCATACCATGCTTCAATCCCTTTTTCTGCTACGCGTTTTGCCACTTCTTCCATTAATTTTGAAGAATGAGGATGAAGTTCGCCTGTTTCTTTATGCAAAAATAATGGAATCGGCACACCCCATGTACGCTGACGAGAGATACACCAATCAGGGCGTTTATCTACCATATTAAAAATTCGGCTCTGCCCCCAATCAGGCAGCCAATGCACTTGCTCGATCGCAGCCAATGCCCTCATGCGTAAATTTTTTTGTTCCATGCTAATAAACCATTGCGGTGTTGCACGAAAAATTAAAGCTGTTTTATGACGCCAGCAATGCGGATAACTATGCGTAATTTTAATGGTATGTAATAAAGCACTATTTTTTTCTAACAATTCCAATACACGATCATTGGCTTTGTTAACATGCAAGCCCGCTAATAAGGGCGTATTCGAAGTAAAACAACCATTATCACCCACCGGATTATCAAGCGGTAAATGATAATGCTGACCAATGACATAGTCATCTTGACCGTGAACAGGTGCCGTGTGTACTGCACCCGTTCCTGCATCCATCGTCACATGTTCACCCAACACAATGGGAACTTTCCGATCATAAAAAGGATGTTGCAATTTAAGATGTTCTAATGCATCGCCGGTTGTATTGGCTAATATACGATGATTTTCGATTCCATAACGTGCAATCACTTGATTCAGTAAAGGTTCAGCTATTAATAAACGTTCATCACGTGTCTCCACCAACACATACTGAGTACGTGGATTTAATGCAACCGCTTGGTTGGCAGGCAATGTCCAAGGAGTGGTTGTCCAAATAGGAACAGAAATGGGCCCTTTCCCTTTGAGAATGTCTTTAAAACGCGCGAGAAATTCTTTTTCATCGATGACTTTAAAACGCACATCAATAGCGGGCGATACTTTATCCGCATACTCAACTTCGGCTTCTGCAAGTGCTGATTCACAATCTAAGCACCAATAAACGGGTTTATATCCTTTTTGCACATGGCCATTTTCAATGATTTTAGCTAAACTGCGGATGACATTGGCTTCATAGGAAAAATCCATCGTGCTGTAATAATGCTCCCAATCCGCTTGCACGCCTAACCGTTTAAATGCAGCACATTGGATTTCGATTTGACTGGCTGCATATTCACGGCATGCTTTACGAAATTCCGCAGCACTTAATTTATCGCGCGGTTTTCCGACTTTTTTTTCAACTTTTAATTCAATCGGCAACCCGTGACAATCCCAACCTGGAACAAAAGGCGCATCAAATCCTGAAAACAATTTTGATTTCACCACCATATCTTTTAACGTTTTATTGACTGCATGGCCCATGTGAATATGACCATTCGCATAAGGCGGGCCATCGTGTAAAATAAATTGAGGGCGATTTTTATTTTGCTTCTGTAATGCAGCATATAAATTTAATGTTTCCCACTTTTTTAAAATTAGAGGTTCTCGCTCAGCCAGATTTGCTTTCATGGGAAAATCTGTTTGAGGCAAATTTAAAGTATCTTTATAGTCACTCATCATAACTCCCTACGTATTTCAAAATAATGACGCGCTGCATCGCAGTCTTTTTTTATTTGTTCTATCAGTAAATCAATGGTGGCAAAATGTTCTTCATCACGTAATTTTTCTAAAAATTCTATTTCCACATGGCGGCCATAAATATCTTCATTAAAATTCAGCAAATGCACTTCTAGCAAACAACGTGTGCCGCCGACAGTTGGCCGTGTACCGACACTCGCAACACCTGGCAGCGCTTTCTTTGCAATACCATGCATACGTACCACATAAATGCCCTCGAGAGGAGTTGCTAAACGATGCAAATAAATATTGGCTGTTGGAAAGCCCATGATGCGCCCGCGTTTATCTCCATGCACGACCCGCCCTTGCATCGTATAAGGACGACCTAATAATCGCTGCACTTCTGTATGATCAAAAGCCGCTAAACAGCGGCGAACACGTGTGCTGCTCACGCGTTCTTGATCCAGCAAAATGCTAGGAATAGATTCTGTCATAAATCCTGCTTGCTTGCCTGCTTCTTGTAAAAAGTGCACGTTCCCTTCTCGGCCAGAACCAAATTGAAAATCATCGCCTACAATCACCCATTTTGCTGCCAAAGCATCCACTAAAATTTGCTCGACAAATTGCGCGGCCGTTAATTTGGCAATGTGCTGATTAAATCGTATGACTAACACAGCGTCCATACCATATTTTGATAATAAAAAAAATTTTTCCCGAAACCGGGTCAATCGCGCTACCTTATTTTCTTTTGCAAAAAATTCACGGGGTTGGGGCTCAAAGATAATCGCTAATGAATGGGTTGCAAGCGCCCGGGCTTTTAAGCTGACTTTTTGTAATAAAGCTTGGTGCCCTCTATGCACTCCATCAAAATTACCAATGGTAATGACAGCCCCCTTAGGCATGCTGGAATGGAAGCCGCGAATCAGTTTTGTCATTACTATCAATTCCTTGGAAAAATAAGAAAACGCCATTATACGCGTATATGCGATTTATTGTAAAAGTGCTATTATCAATGGAAAGAGGCACAATAAACGAGGTTAGCTATGGGAGCAATGAGACTACCCAGCACCCCATCAGTGGATGCATCGAAATTTCATTCAACCACCGCCCGGTTATTGGTTGCTTTTGCCCAAGGTTATTTTGGGGTAGAAACTCTGCCTGCTGATAATAAAGCCGTCATTAAGTCAGCGATCACTTCAACAACTGTCACTCGTTTAGAAAATAATTTAAAAGGCACTGCTCATTTAGACCAAACAGAAAATTCCATCAAAGATATTATTGATCGCGTCAAAGCACTTGGCACTCAGACAGCCAAGCAGCATTACGAATTATTAAATACTCAAGCAGCACCGGTATTTGAAATGACTAAAAATATCGCTATCAAACACGAAGTGCTGGCGACGAGCTTCAATGAAGTCAAAAAAAATGTATTTAATATTTTAGCAGCTATCCTGACTATACTAGCAGCTGCCAGAAATCCTAGTGATAAAGCGAGCAGTGAAGAAATTTTAAGTCAATTTAGGACCGCTGAAAAAAATGTTCAATCCATTGCAACTGCAATTGATAAATTGGTGAAAGAAACTATTACTGCGAAAGAGCGAACAAAAGCACTCATTTATATGGCCATAGAATTCCTACCCGCCACTCAAAGGCCCGACATCAAAGAGTCTGATGCGAGAGCAGCGCCTATACAAGTCAGGTAAATTGCCGTTCGCGCACTAAAACATCTCGCGGCCGAACACCTGCCAGCCATAACGCAGCAAAATAAATCACAACAGCTGATATTAATAATCCAGACAAATGTGTGATGCGCCACATCACAGGATGCACCAGCCATTCTTGCAAATCACCAGAACCAAACCATAACCAAATGGCTAATACAACATTCGCGAACAATAATCGAAACGCAAAAAATTTCCAGCCATCTCTTGGGACATAAATTTCTTTTTTACGTAAAAAATAAAATAAAAAACCACTGTTTAACATCGCTGACAAAGAAGTAGCCAAAGCAATCCCTGCGTGTTTAAACGGCCAAATTAAAATAACGTTAAACACCATGTTAGAAATCATCGCAACAATACCGATGTGTACGGGCGTACGCATATCTTGTTTTGCATAAAAACCAGCCGCCAGAATTTTAATTAACATAAAAGGTGCAATCCCTAATGCAAACATGGAAAGGCTTTTATGCGCCATGATAACTGCATAGCCATCAAAACGGCCATGTTGGAATAGCGTGCTGAGTAACGGCCCTGATATCACCGCAAATACAACGGCCGCAGGTAACCCTACCAACAATACACAGCGCAATGCCCAATCGAGCGTGTAAGAAAAATCTTCTTTTGATTCTGTTGCATGATGTCTTGATAAGTGCGGTAAAATAACGGTTGAAATGGCAACACCAATCACACCTAATGGAAATTCCATTAAACGATCAGAATAATAAAGCCAGGATACACTGCCCACAATTAAGAGTGAGGCAAATAAAGTATCCAGTAATAAATTAATTTGCGAAACCGATACACCAAACAATGCCGGCACCATTAATTTTAATACGCGCATAACACCTTGATCCTGAAAACGTACTTTAGGATGCGGAAAAAGTTTTAAGCGTTTTAAGAAAGGCCACTGAAATAAAAGTTGAATAATACCCGCAATAAATACTCCCCAGGCTAACCCAACAATAGGATGTTTTAAATGCGGAGATAACCAAAAAGCAGTCACAATCATGCAAATATTTAAAAAGACCGGTGTAAACGCTGCCACCCAAAATTTGCTATATGTATTTAAAATCGCACCGCAAAATGCGGTGAGTGAAATCAGCAATAAGTAAGGAAAGGTGATGCGCAACATCGTCACCGCTAATGCAAAACGTGCTCCATCTGAAGCAAACCCGGGTGCAAACAATCGAATAATCCAGGGCGCAAATAAAATGCCGGCTATCGTTACACCCAACAGTACAACACCTAATGTACCAGTGATTGCATCAATAAATCGTTTGATTTCTTCATGCGATTTTGCTTTTTGATATTCTGATAAAACGGGAACAAATGCTTGGGAAAAAGAACCTTCAGCAAATAAACGCCGCATAAAATTAGGGATTCTAAACGCGACGGAAAACGCATCAAATGCAGCGGATGCCCCAAAAAGCTGGGCTGTTACCATATCACGCAAAAACCCCAATACGCGGGATATCAGCGTCATGCTAGCAACAATTGAGGTTGATTTAAAAAGACTTTTACTCATGAAAGTATGGCTTATAACCGTTATTAAAATTGCTTTATCCTACCATACTTAAATTGACAAGCGCAGCAGAAGAAGGCAATATTAGCGGCTTTCTTAGGTGTTCTAAATTCTTGGAGGAATAGCTTGGCTAATATTAAATCCGCGAAAAAACGTGCGCGTCAGGCGGAAAAACATCGGCAGCATAATGCAAGTTTGCGCTCGATGGTACGCACTTACATCAAAAAAGTCCTAACAGCAGTTGCAACTGGTGATAAAAAATCAGCTGAAGAAGCATTAAAAGCAGCACAGCCTGTCATTGACCGTATGGCGGATAAAGGATTAATTCATAAAAATAAAGCAGCCCGACATAAAAGCCGTTTGACTGCAAGCGTTAAGAAAATGGTTGAGGGCGCGGCGGTTGCAAAAACCACAAAGGCAAAATCAAAATCCAGTCGATCAAAAGCCGCAAAAGCTGCGGAATAACTCGAGTTTCCTCCCGTGCCGCGAGCTTATTCGCGGCAATCGGAAGAAAAAAGAATGTTTTAATCATACGGCAAAACCACTACTTTGGTGCCCACACGCGCGAAATTATAGCGTAACCATTCAACATCTGGAATTCTCATATGAACGCAACCATGACTAATGTTTGCTTCTACAAACATTTGATCAGGTGATCCATGTAAAGATTGGCCTCCATGGAAGAACATACAATAAGGCATTAAAGATCCGCCTTTGCCAATCGGATAGCTTTTTGATATACAGCCTTCGCCTCCCAACGAATAAATACGAAATGTACCCACTGATGTGCGGCAAGGACGTCCTTCATCTTGACAAAAATCAGCGCCAGCAGTTGCAATCCCGCCTCTCACCAATTCTCCATTTTCATCATATGCACCCCAAGCAAATGCTCTAGGGTCCACTAAAATGACTTTTTCTCTTCCTAAGTTGATGCTTTGTGGAAGACGTGACACATACTTTGCTTCATTGTAAGAAGAAGAATAAGGCGCTTGCCCATGATACAAAGGAAGATTGGAGTTGGCTGCAAAATCATCCGATGCAGGTGCAAAAGGCGACGTCTGACTTGCACAGCCGCTTAAGATTGAGGAAAAAATAAAGCATAAGCATAGAACGCTTATTCGCCATCGCTCTATTTTGCACATATTTTTTCCTCCTCTTACTTTTAGCTCTTCATTTTTATTATACGCCCCAAGAATTTTCAGCCTGAAAATGCAAGATAACATTTTGAATATTAAAATATATTTTACTAAAAACCGATTGATTCATTCGCTCTAAGCTGTTGAACACACAAAAAAACCTGAGAAAAATAAGATCAAATTATTTACTCATAAAATGAAAACAACTTAACCAGAAAAAATAAAATGCGTAAATTAATAGCATTATTTTATAGATCTCTTGGATAGCTGAAATTAACGGGTATATTGAAATCAATTAATTTTGTACAAATTAATTGATTTTGAGTGATTATAGTATGTATTTAAATAATACAATATTTTATTTTTTGTTGGATGATGGATCAGTCGTATCAGCATTACCGGAGTCATTACTAACTTCTTGCCGCTGCTCCAAATACCGCATCGCTTCTTGCGTTAATACATCAGTACCTTTATGACTTAATCCTGAAATTTTAAATACTTTGCCCGTCCATTGGAGACGCTTGACGATATCATCACAATAAACATTGGCTATATCCTCTGGCAAAAGATCAATCTTATTTAAAACCAACCAGCGTTCTTTAGCATATAATTCAGGACTAAATTTTTGTAATTCTTCAGTAATAGCACGCACTATTTCAACAGGATCAGTTTCATCCAAAGGCGCTACATCCACCATATGAAATAATAAACGCGTACGCATCACATGTTTTAAAAAACGAATACCGAGCCCCGCACCTTCCGCAGCCCCTTTTATTAAACCTGGAATATCAGCCACAACAAAACTGCGATGCTGCGATACCCGAACGACCCCAAGATTAGGATGCAATGTCGTAA
Organism: uncultured Coxiellaceae bacterium; assembly: GCA_964622455.1. Classification (GTDB taxonomy): domain Bacteria; phylum Pseudomonadota; class Gammaproteobacteria; order DSM-16500; family DSM-16500; genus CAZUQP01. Next base: position 4,022 of record CAZUQP010000002.1, on the reverse strand, counting down.
AAGGATAATCAGCAACTTTGGGCCGAGCCGCTGAAATTGCGTGAATTAAAGTGGATTTGCCTGCATTTGGCATGCCAACCAAACCAACATCTGCCAACACTTTTAATTCTAAACGTAAATTTCGTTTTTCACCTGGACGGCCTGGAATGGTGCGTCTTGGAGAACGGTTTATGCTGCTTTTAAAGCGCGCGTTGCCAATACCATGGGCCCCGCCTTGTGCCACACACATTCGTTGCCCGTGATGGATTAAATCACCCATTAGCTCATCAGTATCTTGATCATAAATCATGGTGCCCACTGGCACCCGCAGCACCAAATCACCGCCTGCCTTGCCTGAACAGTTTCTACCGCGGCCTTTTTCGCCGTTTACTGCTTGAAAGGCTTTTGTATAACGGTAATCAATTAAGGTATTAATCCCTTCATCCGCTAGCAGAAAAATACTGCCGCCATCGCCCCCATCGCCGCCATCAGGCCCTCCATTAGGCATAAATTTAAGGCGCAGAAAACTACAGCATCCATTACCGCCGTCACCTGCTTGAACGCTGATCTTTGCTTCGTCAATAAATTTCATACGCAAAAAAAAGCCTCGCTTTCGGGAGGCTTTCACATAATGTTAACTAAGGGTTATGCAGCAGTTTCAGTATCTAAAGGTTCAATACTCACGCAATGTTTTCTTAGAGCACCTTTAATACCAAATACCACTTTACCGGGTACTAAGGCATACAACGTATGATCTCTGCCTATCCCGACATGACGTCCTGGATGATATTTAGTGCCGCGTTGCCGAACGATAATGGTGCCTGCATCAACCAACTGGCCGCCAAAACGTTTAACGCCAAGGTATTTTGGGTTTGAGTCACGACCATTTCGAGTACTCCCACCCGCTTTTTTATGTGCCATTGCTAAAATCCTCTTAAAAAGCTTTAAGTAATCTGGGTAATCTTAATTTCGGTATAGTCTTGTCGATGGCCCATTTGTTTTTGATGATGCTTACGACGTCTGAATTTCATGATATGAATTTTTTTATGGCGCCCATGAGATACAATGGCCGCAGCTACTTTATTGCCTGATAGATAAGGCTTTCCCACTTTAATATCATCGCCATTGGCCACCATCAACACTTTATCAAAGTCAACGGTTTCGCCTACTTCAGCCGCTATTTTAGCTACTTTAAGAGTTTGTCCTTCTATCACCCGAAATTGCTGGCCGCCGCTCCTAATCACTGCGTACATGTTCACTACTCCAATGTTCTTTTATCATTTTGAAAATGAGTGCGATTATAGGTCATGGAGGTAGGTCATGCAAGGACAAATTTGTGCTAATGCTTGAATAAAATGGATAACTTGACATACTATTGCCTTCACTAATAGCATTCCGCTTGCCAAAGAAGAAACTAAGAGAATCGGTCCCCTATGTCCTTGGAACTCATACGCTCCCCTGTGCAAGCTGACCTGACAGCAACGGATAAATTTATCTGTTCGGAGCTCTCATCCGATGTTCCTTTCATCAACCAATTGGTCGACTACATCTTAACGTGCGGCGGAAAACGGATTCGTCCGCTCATTGTGTTATTGACAGCACGCGCGCTCGAACATCAAGGGCAACAGCACATTGATCTTGCAGCGGCGATTGAACTGATTCACACAGCCACTTTATTGCACGATGATGTGGTAGATAGTTCGGCATTACGCAGAGGCAACCAAACAGCCAATCACATTTGGGGCAATGAATCGAGTGTTTTGGTCGGTGATTTTCTTTATTCACGCGCATTTCAATTAATCGTGAAATTACAAAACTTAGAAATTATGACTATTTTTTCCAATGCCACCAATCTCATTGCAGAAGGTGAAGTTTCACAGTTAATTAATCGTCATAATCCTGATACCACGGAACAATTGTATTACAATATCATCCAGCGCAAAACAGCCAAATTATTTGAAGTAGCCTCTCAAATTGGTGCGGCCCTTTGTCATTATCATCCAAACCAAATGGCTGCCATGCAAAAATATGGTCTTTCGCTCGGTACTGCTTATCAATTGATTGATGATGCGATGGATTATTGTTCTTCTGCCAATGAAATGGGAAAAAACAGAGGCGATGATTTAGCGGAAGGGAAACCCACTTTGCCTTTAATTCATGCATTACGTTTAGGAAAACCTGCCGAAGTTAAATTGATCCGAAAAGCCATTAAAACAGGATCAACAAAAAATCTTGATTCTATTTTAGCAATTATTGAATCCACTCGCGCCATCGAGTACACTGCAAACGCTGCAAAACTGCACGCAGAAGAAGCGATGGAAAGTTTAACCCAAATTCCCGAATCACCCTATCGCAAATCACTGCAAGATCTTGCTGAATTTGTGGTAGCCAGAAATTATTAATGAACGGGGTGTAGCTCAGCCTGGTAGAGCACTGCTTTCGGGAGGCAGGGGCCGCAAGTTCGAATCTTGTCACCCCGATCAAGCCTGGCGCTGGTTTCAAGGTTTTCGCTAAATTCAAAAATTCCAATTGGAGTGCACCTGGAGTGCATGATGCTGACACTTGACCCCTTTCCCTTTCCTTTTGTTCTATGACCATTAATATTTACTTAATGTTGGACAAGTAAAATTTATCTCATACTAAAAGTATAAGTATTCATGGAGCATTATGCAACGTCAGAATAAAAGTCATCCATCAACTCAGCTAATTCAATTACAGATAGGTAATGACGATCAGCAAGAAAAAAAGAAAAAAGAAGTGAAAAAAATGGGTATGACAGCTTTTCACGATAGGCTATCTAATGAATATATTTTATCGTTTGTTATTCAAAATACGAAAGACTTTTTAAATTTGCGTAGAGTTAATCGTCTATTTAAGCAATGTACTGAAAAATGGTATGAGGCAGCATTTCAAAACACTCCTCCAATTGTAATTCCTTTAGGGGGGGGCACTGACTCTTCAGTAGATCTTAAAGTATGTAATAATCTTATAGCTGAAATTGACAATATCTTCTTAAGTATTGAAAAAATACCTGTAAATAGGCAATTACATTTATTATCTAACGTGTTAAACAATAAATGGCAAAAAAATCCATTGGATGAAAAAAAAGAAGAAGATCTTATAATAAAAGCAGAAACTTTTTTTAAAAAATTACTTAGTGATTCATTACTGCTATCTCCGTCAGAAAAACTGCTCATTGATAAACACATAGCGCAGAAATATATTAATCTTGTTAACATTTTATTGACCCAACAATCCAAGCAAATAAAAAGTGGAAAGAATGCTGTTCTGAGAACACAATCTCATCAAAACTCTTTATCATCAGAAGAAAAAAATCTCACACCAGATCTTACTCCTATTCCTGCTGTAGATTATCAGGATGCAATTATGAATCAATTGAGTCTTTCGCATCAGCATGAAGAAAAAAATTGCCTTACATTTCAAAAAATAGTAGTAAGAGCAATAGGCGCTGCAGGTTTATTATTACTGATATTAGGATTAACGGGATGGGGATATGATAACAAAAGACAAAAAATAGAATCGGATATAATAGGTGCTATCCTGATACTCATTGGAATAGCAAACTATTTTTGTGAACAAGCTTCGCGTAGACAGAGGGATCAAGATAATAATAGACAAACGCTCCTCATTTCTCGCAGGAATGCCCAAGATAATTTAAATTTATTTAGAGCTGTTCCCTCTTTAAATAATAATCAACAAGTAGCAACTTCTGCCACTCAAAAAAATATTATAGACATTAACGACGAAAAGGAAGGAAATGATGGAGAAGAGAAAGATAACAATAATCTTAGCACACCTCTTTTACCTATTCGTCCCTGATCTAAGTAAAAAGTTAAAATCTAAACTTGATCTGACATTGACTGTCGAATTTATTGTAGCAAGTTTTCGTGTTTTCAGGCCAATGAGTTGAAACCCACATAGTCTGAAATCAGGTTTTCTGTACTACAAGACGCTTTGTCTTTTCAGGGCCTACGGCACTGGAACTAATTTAGCCCAGGGTTAGGCGCACTTTGTGCGCCGTA
>CAZUQP010000001.1:0-97560 GCA_964622455.1 uncultured Coxiellaceae bacterium | reverse complement strand
CGGCCGCCCGGACGGGGGGGGGGTCCGGGGGGTTTGTTCCCCCCCCCTCGCAATGACAACAGCAACAACACCCGCTTTTTAGTATTTACGATTTCATTTAAAGATTCTTTTCAAAATCCTCAATGCCATATATCGATTTCTTTTTAATAGGCCCGTGCATTAAATCTTCCGTTGAAAAATCATCCACCGCAATCACTTTTTGACGCGCTTCTTCTGCTTGTAAAATGACTTCACATTGATCATGAGAAATAATTTGTTTCTCAAAAGCTTGTTTTGCTAATTCTTCCATGGTACCTGTTTTTAATAATCCTTCGCTGACCAGTAGCCTCAGATTTTTTTCAATCGGCTCAGCCGCAATAGTTTTAACCAAGGCATCTTCTAAAACGGCCGGCATATTACCTTCAACCGCTGATACAAAAGCGCCTTCTGTTAAACGATAGCGAGAAGGTGTTTGGTCCAAAATTAATTGCGCTACTTTATGGCCTATTTTATCACTCGGCTTTGAAAAACGCTTGCCCAATGGAAAAATCAATACCCGCAATAACACAGCCAGCCACTTACTCGGAAAATTCCTCAATAATTCATCAAAACGCTGCTGAATTTCATATAAGCAGGTCAATCCCGCCCAGCGGACAAGCGGTAAATCATCGCCATTTTTTCCTTGATCATGATAATGCTTTAAGACTGCCGATAACAAATAAAGATAACTTAAAATATCGCCTAGCCGTGCTGAAATAGTTTCTTTTCGTTTTAATGAACCGCCCAACACTAACATGGATATATCTGCCATTAATGCAAAGGCCGCACTAAAACGTGAAGCTTGTTGAAAATAGCGCTTGGTTTTTCCTTCGGGCGTAATCGCAATCCTGCCATTCGTTAAACCTAAAACAAAACTACGGATTAAATTGCTCATCGTAAAACTGATATGCCCGACTAATGCGGCATCAAACGCCGCTAAACTTTCTGCTTCATCTTTATTTTGCGCTGCTTCAAATTCCAGAAACACATAAGGATGACAACGCATAGCGCCTTGGCCAAAAATAATAAGACAACGCGTTAAAATATTTGCACCTTCCACTGTAATAGCAATCGGCGCTGATTCATACGCACGGCCGATATAATTTTTAGGCCCTAAAAAAATTCCCTTGCCGCCATGGATGTCCATCGCATCATTACCAACCAACCGGCCCAGTTCAGTCACGTAATATTTAGTAATAGCGGATGCAATCGCAGGTTTTTCGCCGGTATCTACGATCGCTGCTGTTAGTGAACGTGTTGCATCCATGATATAAGTGTGACCTGCGATACGCGCTAAGGCTTCTTCAATACCTTCAAAACGCCCAATCGGTAAATTAAATTGACGACGCACACGCGCATAAGCACCCGATGTATACACACACACTTTGGCGCAACCCAAGCTGCTTGCCGGCAGAGAAATTGATCGTCCCGCCGCTAAACATTCCATTAGCATGCGCCAACCCTGCCCCGCCATTGTTGCGCCGCCAATAATCCAATCGACTGGAATAAAAATATCTTTACCAGAAAGCGGACCATTTTGAAAAACAGAATTGACTGGAAAATGCCTGCGGCCAATCTGAATGCCCGGCAGAGTCCTCGGAATCAAAGCGCAAGTAATTCCAATATCTTTTTTATCCCCAATTAAATGATCAGGATCATACAATTTAAATGCTAAGCCAATGACAGTTGCAACAGGTGCAAGTGTGATATAACGTTTATTGAATGTTAAGCGAATCCCTAAAACTTTTTTGCTCTCCATTTCACCCCAGCAAACAATACCTTTATCCCGCATAGCACCTGCGTCAGATCCAGCTTCAGGACCCGTCAGTGCAAAACAAGGAATTTCATCCCCGCGCGCTAAACGCGGCAAATAATAGTTTTTTTGTTCTGTTGTACCATAATGCATGAGTAATTCAGCAGGGCCCAATGAATTAGGAACAGCAATGGTCGTCGCAACCGATGCACTTTTGCCATATACCTTTGTTAAAATTTGAGAATGCGCATAAGCCGAAAACTCTTTACCGCCATATTCTTTTGTAATAATCAGTGCAAAAAAACCTTTTTCTTTTAAATAAGTCCACATTTCAGGCGGCAAATCTGCGCGATTATGCGTAATGTCCCAATCATCAATCATGCCGCAAAGTTCTTCAACGGGCCCATTTAAAAAAGCATGCTCTTCTTCCGATAATTCGGGTTTAGGAAAACTTAATAAGCGGTTCCAATGAGGATTGCCGCGAAATAATTCACCTTCCCATCCCACTGTACCTGCAGCCAATGCATCTCGTTCAGTGCGGGACATAGAAGGCATGACTTTACGATAAAAACGAAGTGCGGGTTTACTCAATAATTTATAACGCCACGTTTTAATGTGTAAGGGAAGAAATAAACCCAGAAAAATAACCCATACAACCATCATCCCCCACATTGATATACTGCTTAAACGGGTCATCAAAAGTAAAAAAATGACAAATGCAACTGTCCACACACTTAATTTTGCGCGATTATAGCTTAGCACACCAAACAGCATCGCCATCGCAACCCACCACATCCATCCCATGATTTTTTCCTCTTAAATTTAAGCGTTTTTATTTGCCCTGATTGCATAGATGAGATATGCCATCGATAAAATAAAATAAAGCAGCATATGATGATAAAATCCATAACCAAACCAATCCGTCACTGTGCTAATCACAATGGCAGGCGTAAGCGCCACCATTGTCAATTTAAAAACAGTGGCATAAGGCGTATTGACCCCCATCATCACCGCAAAAAACGTGCCAAAAATGGCATAAATAATACTTTGAATCAAGCGGTATAAAAATGAAACCAGAATAAATAGGGGAAGTAAAATAATCCACAACCAGCCCATGAATTTCAGCGTGACTTCTTTGGTTTCTGCTCTATTGATACGCAAGGTAAAATGTTCGGGTATTTTTTTAATTTTGATGACTTCATTGTCTGTATAAATTGCTTTATCTTTCGTGATGAGCAAACGAGTGCGCGCTTCTTCTAAATTTTTATATTTTCCACTGGTATCAATAATAGCGATCACTTCTTTAGTTTCTGGATTTTTAATATAATAAGGCCGATTTTCAGGTGTTTTTGCCACCCCATCTTCAATATGAATAAAAGAAGGCAATTGAGGAACAATGACTTCTACAAACTGAGCAGCCCCTTGATTGATCGCCGGTTGAATGCGAAATATCATCACAACCCAACAAAGAGCAAGCACCAACAAAAGATAGAGCAATACGCCGGCACCCCAATTCTTGGCAACATCACGATATAAGTCACGCGAATAAAATGACAAATAAATTGCCCGTAAATAACCATATTGCTTCATGATTTTTCTCCCTAAAAATTATTGATGCTCCTTAGAGACAGCATAAATTCCCGGCGCATTCCGTAAATATTCTTTGTAATCTAAACCAAAACCAATTAAATAATGATTAGGCGCATCAACACCCACAAAATCGGGCTCAAAACTCACGCTTTCTTCCCTTTTTCGAATTTTATTAACCAGTACAGCAGTATACACAGCTTTAGCACCTAATTGGTGACAATAATCAATAATCGCAGCCAATGTTAAGCCGCCATCCATGACATCATCCACGATCAGTATGATACGGTCTTTCAATGATTGACGCGGCTCCACTAACCAATGCAAATCACCGCCGCGAGTCGTGCCTTGATAGCGGGTCGCATGGATATAATCAATTTCAAGCGGAAAAGATAAACGCGTTAACAAGTGACCCGCAGGAATGAGTGCGCCTATCATGACACATAAGACCAATGGATTTTTATCCTTTAACCGATGCGTAATTTCTTCTGCCATCTTATCAAGTGCGATATTCAATTGATTCATGTCATAAAGACATTCTGCTTTATCTAAGACCTCACTCACTTCACCCATCGTTTTCATAAAGCCGCCTCTCTATCAATGTTATTTGCAAATTATACGGATATTTAACATGAAAAACGATGTGTTTTGTAGAATAATAATCATAGAAAATAATAGGGAACCCTAAAAACCATGAAAGACATCGCTGAGTTATTAACTATCCGAGATTTTTTGCGCTTCGCCATCAGCCGCTTTAACGAAGCCGGATTATATTATGGGCACGGAACCGATAATGTGTTTGATGAAGCAACCGCACTCATCCTACATACCCTGCACTTACCTCATGATACTGATGCCAATATGCTGGATGCCCGATTAATTCATCATGAACGGGAAACACTTTACCAAATGATTATGCGGCGTATAAAAGAACGCATTCCACTACCCTATCTTACGCATGAAGCATGGTTTGCGGGTCTCGCCTTTTATGTGGATGAACGCGTATTAATTCCACGTTCACCCTTAGCAGAACTCATTGAAAATCAATTTCAACCTTGGATAGATCCTCTTCATGTTCATTCTATTTTAGATTTATGCACAGGCAGCGGCTGCATCGCCATTGCTTCAGCAATTTTTTTCCCCAGTGCAACAATTGATGCAACTGATATTTCGCCTGATGCATTAGCCGTTGCTAAAATAAACCTTTTGCGTCATGAAGTAGAAAATCAAGTTCATTTATATGAAGCTAATTTGTTTCACGGATTGCCCGCAAAAAAATATGATTTAATCATCGCGAACCCTCCTTATGTTGATGCAGAAGATATGGAAAATTTACCGAAAGAATATCATCACGAACCTCAATTAGGCTTGGCAGCAGGCACTGATGGGCTTCAAATGGTTACACAAATTTTGCATGATGCATCCCATTATCTCAAACCAGACGGTGTTTTAATTGTAGAAGTCGGTAATAGCGAAAATGCGCTCATCGAAAAATATCCTGAAATTCCTTTTACTTGGCTTCAATTTCAACGTGGAGACGGCGGCGTATTTTTGTTGACTAAACAACAACTCGATACTCATGGAATTCCATGATGGCGGGTAATAGCATTGGCAAAGCATTTGTCGTCACAACCTTTGGTGAAAGCCATGGGACTGCCTATGGCTGCATTATTGATGGTTGCCCGCCGGGACTTACGCTCTCTGAAACAGATATTCAAATTGAATTAGAGCGCAGACGCCCAGGCCTCTCTCAACACACATCCCAGCGCCGCGAAAAAGATATCGTTAAAATTTTATCAGGCATTTTTCAAGGTAAAACGACAGGAACACCGATTGGATTACTCATTGAAAATCACGATCAACGGAAAAGTGATTATGAAAAATATAAAGATATTTTTCGTCCGGGACACGCTGATTTTACTTATCAAAAAAAATATGGCATTCGCGATCACTTAGGCGGCGGACGCGCATCCGCACGTGAAACGGTCATGCGTGTTGCGGCAGGCGCCATTGCTAAAAAATATTTACGAGAAAAATATGCCCTCACTATTCAAGGTTATCTTAAAGAATTAGGGAGAATCAAAATAGATAAAATTGATTTAACAGAAATTGAAAAAAATTCTTTTTTCTGTCCAGATTCTAATAAAATAACTGAATTAGAAAATTATATGACTGCATTACGTAAAGAAGGTGATTCTATTGGCGCCCGCATTAATATATTTGCAAATAATGTTCCCGCTGGTTTAGGTGAGCCTGTTTTTGATCGCTTAGATGCTGATTTGGCACACGCTTTGATGAGTGTACCTGCCGTAAAAGGCATTGAAATTGGTGCGGGATTTTCATCTATTACGCAAAAAGGTTCAGAGCATCGTGATGAAATGACGCCGACTGGTTTTTTATCTAATCATGCGGGCGGTATATTGGGCGGTATTTCAACTGGGCAAACCATCACAGCCAGTGTTGCGCTTAAAGCCACATCTAGCATTGTAAAACCCGCAAAGACTATTAATGTTCGTCATGAAGCAACAGAAATTTCCGTGACTGGACGGCATGATCCTTGCGTCGGTCTACGTGCAGTTCCTATTTTAGAATCGATGTTTGCGATTGTTTTAATGGATCATATATTACGAGACCGCGGGCAAAATTTTGATTTGCAGCGCATGGATTTCATCAGGGATTAAATCATTCAATACTCGATAAATAGCTTGATGAGCCGCAACGCGTGATTGCTCAGCGAAGCATTCCGCTTGAATGATCACGGTATAATGGCCCGCACCACTTAAAGCGCCTGGATGACCACGATGTTTTTCACTGTCATCAATCACTTCTAGCATGATAGGTGAAAAATGCTGTTGTAAACGTTCTTTTATAATTGTGATACGTTCTGAGGGATATTTCAGCATTTTATTTATGTTCCATATAACGCGCCAAGCACATCGCTTGCAAAAAACTAAAGGCAAATAATATGCCTAAAATTCCATACAATTTAAAATTGACCCAGGCATTAGTGCTAAAATGATAAGCAACATAAATATTAATGGTTCCCAATAAAATAAAAAATACACTCCATGCCATATTCATTTTTTTCCATACACAAGACGGTAATGATTGATGCTCTTCCAACATGCCGCCCATCATGCGCTGAATCAAAGGTTTTTTGCCAATAAAATGGCTGAATAAAAAAATAATTCCAAATAACCAAAATATAATAGTAGGTTTCCATTTTACAAAAATGGGATTATGAAAATATAATGTAAGCCCGCCAAACAATAAAAAAACTGCAAGCGTGATCAATTGTTTTTTGTCTATCTTTTTTTTCCACACTGCAGTCGTCACGACTTGCAATGCGGTTGCAACAATACCCACCACTGTAGCTGTGTAAATCCCATACCATTTAAATGCAACAAAAAATAATAACACGGGAATAAAATCATAAAACAAATTCATCATACTAAGATCCTTTATCTTCTAATAACACAAGAGACGCTGTTTTTTTAAAACGTCCCAAATAAGCATAAGCAACCGGCACCACAATCAATGAAAAAAATGTTCCCAGCAAAAGCCCGCCGACAATGACCCAACCAATTTGATGCCGGGTTTCTGATCCAGAACCTCTGGCAAATGCAAGCGGCAATGCACCTAATACCATTGCAGCCGTTGTCATTAAAATGGGACGCAAGCGTAATTTTGCAGCTTCCACGACTGCTTCTTCAACTGTTTTACCCTTCGCTAATTGATGGTTCGCAAATTCAGTGATTAAAATACCATGCTTTGCAATTAAGCCGATTAAACTCACTAATGCGATATCACTATAAATATTTAAACTACCGCCCATGATTTTTAAAGAAAGCAATGCACCAATCATTGCAAAAGGTACGGTAAATAATATAACCAAAGGATCAATGAAACTTTCAAATTGCGCAACCAATACCAAATAAATAAATATTAACGCTAATAAAAAAGTGACATCCATCTTGCCGCTTGAGTCTAAATAATTTTTCGCTTCTCCTTCAAATGCATATTTAGCATTATCAGGCAAAATTTCTTTAGCGAGTTGTTGCAATACATTCACTGCATTCGCAATTGTGTATCCTGGCGAAAGGTTTGCATGCAAAGTGTCCGCACGCAAACGGTCATAATGCGGCAGCATTTCAGGGCTTGTGGTCTCTTTTGTTGAAATTAAATCTGCAAGTGGCACCATATTATTTGTACTATTCCGTACATATAATTCTGAAATAATATTGGGATTGGAAAGCGCTGCTCGATTCATCTGCACAATAATATCATATAAATTTCCATCATATTCAAAATGCCCTGTATTTCTACCCGCCAAAAAAGTAGAAATAGTATTCGTGATATCTTGCATGGATACATGCATATCTGCCGCTTTATCTCGATCAATATTCACTTCAAACTGCGAACCATCCCATTTTAAACTGGTATCTAAACGCGTAAACTCAGGATACTTTTCTGCAGCAGCCATAAAACGCTGCATCACATTGTGTAAATCTTTATAATCCATTGAAGACATAATACGCATAGAAATGGTTGCGCCATCACTACCCGAAAACCACATTAAGGGCGAAACCGCTGGAGCTGCATTAATTCTGGCACCTGTAATATTTTTTATTTTTTCATTGATCTCAGCCAAGACATCCATCTCGCTCTTAGAGCGTTGATCACGCGGAACTAAATTAATATATTGTGTTCCCCGCGCAGGTGACCAAAATCCGGCTTCTGATACATAAGATTCTATTTCAGGAATTGTTTTATAAATATTTTCTAACTGTTGAACATAGGAATCTGTGTAAGTAAAACTTGCATCGCGCGGTGCAGAAATATACGTATCAACTTCATTCATATCTTCCATCGGTGTTAATTCAGATGGCATACCGCGATATAATAAGTAGCCTACGAAAGCAATCGCGCACAATCCAATAACAATCATTATTTTTCTTGCTAATATTTTACAGAGTAGGCGTTGATATTTTTCTTGTAAGCCCGAAAAGTGATGATAAAGCCATTGTCCATATTCACTTTGAGCACTATTTTTTTTCAAAAGATAAGCAGACATCATAGGCGACAATGTTAAAGCAATCACGCCTGAAATAATGACAGCCCCTGCTAAGGTGATCGCAAATTCAAAAAAAACAGAACTTAATATGCCGGAAGTAAAAGCAATCGGCGCATAAACTGCTGCCAACGTAATGGTCATCGCAATAATGGGAAAAACAATTTCGCGGCTTCCCTTGATGGCCGCTAAAAATGGCTTCATGCCCGATTCAATATAACGCGTAATATTTTCAAGCATAACAATCGCATCATCCACGACAAGACCAATCGCCAATACCAATGCCATTAACGTGATGGTATTAATGCTAATGCCAAATAAATACATTAATGCAAATGTTCCAATCAAACACACAGGAATAGTCACAATGGGAATAATAGCTGCGCGCCAGCTGGCTAAAAATAAAAAAATCACTATCAAAACTAATACGATCGCTTCTCCTAGCGATTCATACACATGATGAATCGATGCTTTGATAAAAGTAGATTGATCAAATGCAACATCACCATGCATTCCTTCCGGTAAGTTTTTAACAAGCTGATTAAATTCTTTTTGCACATCTTTCGCAACATCTAAAGGATTGGCATTCGATTGTGGAATAATCGCTAAAGCAATTGCGGGTTTCCCATTCATACGAAAAATAGCATCTATATTTTCAGCATCAACGATAGCAGAGCCAATATCTTTTAAGCGTACCAAATGATTTTGATCATCTCGAATAATTAAATTATTAAATTCATCTGCTGTTTTTAATGTTTCATTCGTCACAACACTATAAAAACGAGTGCTGCCCCGAATTTTACCACTTGGCACTTCAACATTTTGCTCAGTCAATACTTTATTGACGTCATCAACAGTCACATTTGATGCCGCCATTTTCATAGGGTCTAGCCAAATATGCATGGCTGATTCGCGTTCTCCATAAGTTGAAACGGTCGCGACCCCATCAACCGATTGAAAACGCGGTAAAATAAATTGTTTGATATAATCACTTACATTCGACGCGGAACGACCCGCATCAGAAAAAGCAAGAAACATAATGGGATTGGTATTAGGATCTGCTTTTTCAATCTCAGGCATTTTAGCATCAGTTGGCAAGGAACCATTAATATGCTGCAAAGCACTGCGCACATCTTCAACCGCCGTATTAATATTATGCCCAAGCTTAAATTCAATATTAATAAAACTCGCATCTTGTTTACTGCTCGATGAAATATTTTCAATGCCATCAACACCAGCCAGCGCTGCTTCGATAGGTGTTGTAATTTGACTTTCAATTAAATTGGCACTGGCTCCCGGATATTCTGTATAAATCGCAACGACGGGTACACTCACATTCGGCACCCAGCGAACGGATAAATAATGATAACTAATCATACCGACAATCGTTAAAATTAAACTAATGACGATAGTAAATGCTGGACGGCGAATAAAAAACTCCGTAAAACTCATGACAATTTACTCGCGTCAAGAGGACGAATTTCGACAGTCATTCCGTCTTTTAATTGTTGCTGACCATTCAGCACAATGACATCACCTGCTGTCAATCCAGAAAGAATTTGTACGTTATTTTCAACATGCTGCCCAATAGTGACTGCTACAGCAATGGCTTTATGATTCACAATTTTATAGACTTCCTGTCCCTCAATCGTTGGCACTAAACTTGCTGCCGGGATAATTAAAGTATTTTTTTCAGTCCCTAATTCTTGGACAACATTCATAAATAACCCGGCGGTTAATGCATGATCTTTATTTAAAAGTTCTGCATACACTGAAATAGTACGATCACTATTATTAATTGTCGGTGAAATAAAAGCGATGGTGCCGGTAAATTCTTTTCCTGGATACACATGAGTCGTCATTTTAACAGACTGCCCAATTTTTAAGAGCGGTAAATATTTTTCAGAAACAGCGTATTCCACATGCAAATGCGCTAAATCAGTTAATGACATAATATCTTGACCGATCGTCACATAATCACCGGGACTCACTTTAATTTCACCCAGCACTCCGTCAAAAGGTGCGGTCAAAAGCATTCTATCAACTTCTACCTGACTTTGTTTAACTGCTGCTTCTTTTGTTTTTAAATCCGCTAATGCTTGATCAATGGCTTGCTCCGAAATAGCACCATGCTTTCCTAAGAAAATTTTACGTTTATAATCGTCTTCACTATAAATCAAATTCGCTTTATCTGATTCTAATTTTGTTTTAAAAGTAGCATCATCCAACTGAACGAGCGGCGTGCCTTGCTTGACAAAAACACCGCCGTCTGTAAAAAAAACTTTTGCGACATGCCCCGCTATTTCAGGCGTAATTTCGGTATGTTTAGCGGAAACTAAAGTGCCCATTGCTTGCAGTTCAATCGGAATATTGCCTAGTTCTACTTTGATGGCATCCACCATGAGAGCATCTTGCCGTGCGTCTTGATTATTTTTTTTGTGATGCAAAAAATGAAATCCTAAAAATAAAATACCGATAGAAATAAAAACAATCACTATTTTGCGCGATCTTAATAATGAAATCATGGTTAATGCACCTGGTGTGACGAATTAGGTTTATCTTGTTTAAAAATTCTTTCAACATCTACTCGATCAAAAATAAATTCTTGACTGCAGAATTCACAAGTCACCACAATTTTTTGTTTATTATGCAATTCTTCATCCACTTCTTTTCTGCCTAATAAACGTAAGGCATTTTCACTGCGTGAAAGTGAACAACTACACTGAAAAGCAACCGGCTGGGCTTTAAATAAACGCACATCTTCTTTTGCATATAACCGTTGCAATAATGTGACATTATCCAACGATAGTAATTCTTTTGCTGTGATGGTTGCGCTTAAATGACTAATATGTTCCCAATCATCACGTGCACTTTCTTTGCTAAGACGAGCAGATTCTCTGGGCATTGCTTGAATTAATAATCCCGCTGCTCGTGTCTCATCTACCGCCATCCATAATCGTGTCGGCACTTGCTCAGAATCTTTGAAGTATCCTTCAATTGATTCGGCAAGCGAATCTCCTTGCCAATTGACGATGCCCTGATAACGATTCCCTGTCCCTGTTTCAGGATCCATGATAATGGCCAATAAGCCTTTTTTAAGCTCTGCCAGTAAAGTTGTTTCATCAAATGCCTGCCGCCACTCTGCCAATCCTCTGATTTGTAGTTTGTGGTTACATTGGGCCAACAATAACTTTAAATGATTTTTACCTTGAAATTGGACCGTCACCCGCCCTTTAAATTTAATGCTGGCACTTAATAAACTCGCCACTATTAACATTTCACCTAATATTTGACGGATAGGAAGCGGATAATGATGCTGCCGCATGATCTCTTGATAACTTTCTTCTAAGCGGACTAATTCACCGCGAATGGATGCATTTTCAAAAAGGAAGCCCTGTAAAATATCGTTATTATTCATCATAAATCTATTAATATCTAAAGTTTATCGTTTTATCATAGTTTGCTGAACGGTATGATAACATACCTTACGGTGTTGTTAAATTTTTAACTAACCGAGAATACAGGTCATTGTCATGATTAAGCCTAAAAAGCCCGCGCTCACGCCGGAAGATCTCTTAATATTAGATAAGGCCATGCGCGGCGTTAAGCCGTTACGACACACTAAAACGGCGCTTTCTCCTAAAACACTCTTAACACCCGCTCAGAAAATAAAAATCGCAAAAATTCCAGACGAACCCGTCTTCGAATTTTCTCACGACGAACATTTACCGACAGTGACAAGCGATGAAATGTTGGAATTTGCGCGTTCCGGAATTCAGCATAAAAAGCTTCGCAAATTACGCCGAGGCCAATATAATATGGATGCCACATTGGACTTACATGGAAAAACTGTCGTGAAAGCACGTGAATCACTCAGCCAATTTCTTTTAGAATGCAAGCTACGTGGTTTACGGTATGTACTGATTATTCATGGCAAAGGCCGAAGCATTCATCAGCCTATACTAAAAAATAAATTAAATCATTGGCTCCGCCAAACTGAACAAGTGTTGGCTTTTTGTAGTGCTGCTCCCAAAGACGGCAAAAGCGGAGCAGTTTATGTATTATTGAGGAGAACATCACGTTGACAAAAAAAACTATAATTATCGGGATTTCAGGCGCTTCAGCTTCGGGCAAAAGTCTTTTAGCCAGTACCATTGTCAATGAATTAGGTTCTAATCAAGTCGTCGTCATTTCAGAAGATGCTTATTACAAAGATCATAGCAATATTCCTTTTGAAGAACGTGCCGCTATCAACTATGACCATCCTAATTCTCTCGATCATGAATTACTGTATCAACATTTATTGCAACTGCAAGCGGGCAAACCCGTCGAAGTACCGATTTATAATCACTCCATGCACATTCGCGAAAAAGAAACGCGCACCATTGGTCAACATACCATTATTGTATTAGAAGGCATTTTATTATTTGTAGAAAAATCTTTGCGCGAACTCATGGACATCCGCATTTTTATGGAAACAGCGCTTGATATCTGCCTCATCCGGCGTATGAAACGCGATATGAACGAACGCGGCCGGTCGTTAGATTCTGTGATCAAACAATACGAAGAAACTGTAAGGCCTATGTATTTACAATTTATCGAACCTTCCAAACGATATGCTGATATTATCGTTCCACGCGGCGGCGGTAATCGAATCGCCATCGACATGATCAAAGCCAAAATGCGGGAGTTATTAGGCGGGCTGAGTTAATACCTTTTCAAAACAAAAAAGATATTGTATATAATACTAGCATTATTGACATTAGGCACACATCGTCATAGGATATGAAATGGGTATTATTTTTGATTGGGATCCCGATAAGAACGAAAAGCTTATTAGTTCGTGAGGTGTAAGCTTTGAAGAGGTGATTGCGATTATTGAAAGCGGGGAGATATTGGATGTTATTGAGCACCCGAACCAAGTGAAGTACTCACATCAAAAAATGTATGTTATTGAAATTAACGGGTACGTGTATTTAGTTCCATTTATTGAGGACGGAGCCAAAATTTTTCTGAAAACGATTATTCCTAACCGTAAGGCGCAAAAGAAATATCTTGGTGAATGATGAGGAATGTATGAAGAAAAAACAGAAGGTAAAACTAGATCAAGAAGAGCAAGAATTGTCGGATTCTTTTGATCGTGGTAAATGGGAATCTGTTTCTAATGTGAAGCGCGAAATTGCTCTTGCTAAAAAGGCTGCTGCTAATTCTTTGCGTAAAGATACTAGAATTAATATTCGATTATCGAGCAACGACTTAAGCCGGATTAAGCAAAAAGCAGCATTTGAAGGAATACCTTACCAGACCTTGATTGCTAGTATTTTACATAAGTATGCGGCTGGACATCCTGTGGAGTAATGTTGTTCGCAACGACCAGCAAGATTTAGGCTCCAATTTAGCTTTAGCGTCGTAGAGCTGCTCTAAGAAAACCCCAAGAAATTGTTCAAATAAAATCCAATCAAACCGTTAGTCTTGTTTTTGTGATAGAATAAACCAAGGTACCCAAGCAAAAAGCAAGGAGAGCGTGATGAAATTACGTGATCAGGTGCTTGTGCGGATTGGCTTGGTGTGGGCTGCCTTTTTAAGTCTCGTTTATCTTGGATTACGCATTATCTTACACCACCCCTGGCAGCTGGGTACAATTGACTATTACTTGATAAATTTATCTATTTTGGGATTTTTATCTTCCTTTTTTGTTCTATCCACCGTATTCGCCCATCGTAAAAAATTACAAAAAATTAACGCACAATTAAGGGAAGATCTTAACCATCATAAATCCCTTGAAAAAGAATTAATTATTCATAAAGAACATTTAACTCAATTAGCGCACTATGATGCGCTGACTGCGCTACCCAATCGAGTATTTTTTAATGAGATGCTAAATAAAACCATCCGGCATGCCAGACGCTATAAAAAAATGATGGCGGTTTTGTTTATTGATCTTGATCATTTTAAAAATATTAATGATATCTCAGGGCACGCAGCGGGAGACGCCGCACTAAAAGAAATGGCCGAACGTTTCAAAAGTGTTTTACGCTCAAGCGATATATTGGCACGTTTAGGGGGCGATGAATTCATTATTTTGCTAAATAACATTCCGCAACCAGAATTTGCAAAACGCATTGCAGAAAAATTATTAAACGTATCAGTACAGCCTATTATCGTTGATGAACAAGAATTTTTGATTACCGTTAGTATTGGTATCTGTATTTACCCAACCGATGGCGCATCTCTTGAAGATTTACAAAGAAAAGCAGACACCGCCATGTATAAAGCAAAACGATCAGGCGGTAAAACATGGGAATATTTTTCCGATGAAACAAGCAATAAAATTTATCAACCTCTAGAACTTGAATCTGCGTTAAAAAATGCGTTTAGCAAACATGAATTTGTTTTACATTATCAGCCTAAATTTAATTTAGCTGATGGTAGTCTTCGTGGAGTCGAAGCGTTAATTCGTTGGGAACACCCCAAACTTGGCCTGATTAATCCAAATGAATTTATCCCGCTTGCTGAAAAAACAGGTTTGATTCTATCCATTGGCAAATGGGCATTGCATGAAGCCTGTCGAGCCAATCAATCATGGCAAAAAAAAGGGTATCAACCTGTTACAATTGCAGTCAATCTATCAGAAAAACAATTTTACCATCCTGATATCACCAAAGAAATAGCAGCCATCTTATTTGAAACAGGTCTTGATCCTACTTATCTTGAACTTGAAATAACAGAAGCAGCTCTACTCCACAATATTGAAGCAGCCATCAACAAACTACATGAAATAAAAAATATTGGCGTCAAAATTTCAATTGATGATTTTGGTATTGGATATACCGCCATCCAGGATTTAAAACAATTACCTATCGACACACTAAAAATTGATCCTTCTTTAATTAAAGAAACACCTTTGCAACAAAATAATATTGCCATTATTAACGCGATCATTACCCTCGCTCATCATTTAAAAATAAAAACCGTTGCAGAAGGCGTTGAAACAAGTGAACAATTGCATTTTCTTGCTAATAATCATTGCGATATGGCGCAAGGATATTACCTCAGCAGGCCATTACCTAAGGCAAAAATAATATTACAATTCAACAGAATAGAAGATTTTATGGAAAAAAGTGCTATCTAATTGATTAAAGGACATTCTATGTCCAGCAAAAAAAAAGAACATAGGCGAAAAGAACTTAAAGAAATGCCCTCAAATTTCAAGTTGTGGCTGGAGGATTTTTCTGTACCACAAAACACAGTTCAAAGCAGCGAAAATAATTACACAGAAAAAAATTTCATTTTAAATAACTCACTAATTAATCAATTAAAAATATTCTGCGGAAAAAATAAAATATCTATTCTAACCTGCCTTCAAGGTTCATTTGGATTATTATTAAATCGATATTCCGGAACAGACGAGACTTATTTTGGTAGCGGAGAAATCCATATCAATAAAAAAAAATTATTTAGCGTAATCCATCCAATCAATCCAGTCATATCCGCGTTAGATGATGGAGAAACATTACTCGATTATTTAAAAAAGCTAGAAAATCAATTAAAAAAAAATAAAAAAATACATAAAGGATACCGCTACTTGTTTTTATTTCAAAAAACAAAAAAATCCATCGATAATAAAAACAAGGAAAATCCATTAAATCCTAATATATACCCATTTTTATTTTTACTTAAAAATAAAAAAACGATAAATTTTAGTTTATTGTATAATAAAGAAAAGTTTACAGAGAACAGTATAAAAAATTTAGCGGATCATTTTATCGTTATACTTGATAAAATATCAGCCTACAGCGAACAATTCACCCATCATTATTCTATTTTAACCAAAAAAGAAAAAAAAGAATTACTGCATGAATGGAATATGTCACATTACAATTGGAATAAAATTAACAAAACAGATTGTGTCCATGATTTATTTACGAAACAAGCAAAAATATTACCAAACCACCCAGCCGTTATTCATGATAATTTAACTGTAAGTTACCAACAACTCGATGAAATCTCTAATCAAATTGCGCAATTTATTTTACAAAAAAAAATTCGCGCTGGCGATCCTGTTGCCGTTATCATGGAGCGTACGCCAACGTTAATTGCTATCATGTTAGCTATCTTTAAAATAGGCGCAATTTACGTTCCTGTTAACCCAAAATATCCATCTGAACGAATAAAATTTATTTTAGACGATTGTAAATCACGTTTAATTTTGGCAGATAATACAGAACAAGTTCCTGTTGATCTTATTTATAAATGCATTGTGATGGATGCTAATCATTCAGAAGCGAAAAAATTTTCAAAACATGCGTTACCCTTAAGACTTTCGCATGGCGAACGCGCGGCCTATATTATTTATACTTCCGGCACAACGGAAGAACCAAAGGGGGTGATAGTTAAACATCACAGCCTCATTAATTTAATTAATTGGTATAAAACTTCTTTCTTAATGACAGCGAATGATCGCGCCTCTCAATTTTCCTCTCAGGGATTTGACACATTTTTTTGTGAAACACTGCCTTTTTTGACCGTAGGAGCCAGTATTCATATTATTGATGACAACACTAAATTAATTCCCTCTGTATTTCTCTCATGGCTTGCACACCAAAAAATTACCGTGTGCGATTTACCAACAGCTTATGCCCAGATATTATTTAATATGCCATGGCCAGAAAACAATAATTTACGGATTGTTAAGATAGGCGGTGAAAGCATCCTACACTACCCAAGACAATCTTTTTCATTTGATATTTGGAACACTTACGGGCCGACAGAGGGAACCATTGAGACCACTTATATCAAAATTTTTCAGGCCAATACTCTTCCTGAAAATCAATCTTCTAAACATATTCCGCCGCCCATCGGAAAACCGATTGCAAATGCAGAAGTTTATGTCGTCGACCATCATTTAGAACCCGTTCCTGTTGGCTGTGCTGGAGAACTTTTAATCGGCGGCGCTAATCTTTCTGCAGGTTATTTTAATCGAGCGCAACTAACACGCGAAAAATTTATCCGTCATCTATTTATCAGTGATCTGGACGCAAAATTATATCGCACGGGAGATAGGGTTCGCTGGTTAGAAGATGGTAATTTAGAATTTATGGGGCGCAATAATCACGATATAAAAATGAATGGTTATCAAATAGAGCTCAATAAAATTGCCGTCACTCTCAGCCAGTATACTGATGTAAATGAACTAGTTGTCCTTGAAAGAGAAACAAAAACAAGACAAAAAAAATTAATTGCTTATCTTGTACCTAATGTAGATCGAATCCGTATTCCCTATCAAACCCGCTGTTTAATTGCCCCCAATGATGTTCGTTATTTACAATTTTTAAGTGAAGATATTTCCAAAGAAGGTGTTGCAATCAATGGTGATACAGTTGATTTACCATTGGATCAAGAATTGCAAATCAACTTAAAACTTCCAGGATTTAGCGAAAGTCAGTGGCTCACCGGTAAAGTCATATGGAAACAAGCGGTACGTGCCGGAATCAAGTTTGATCAAACACCTAAACAAAAATCACTATTACAAAAATGTATCGAATATTATTTAACAACTCATAATTTAATGGAAACCTTACAAAGTGCTGCCGCGCGCCGCGATTTGCAAAAAGCACTGAAAAAAAATCTACCTGATTATATGATCCCCACTTCATTAACTGTATTATCTCAATTTCCGCTGACTTTTAATGGAAAAATTGATTGGAGATCATTGCCGCCACCTGAAGATTTTAATCAATTGCTTGAAAGAAACCACGTGGCCCCGCGCAATGAAATAGAAAAAAACATTGCTGATATTTGGCAAAATATATTTAATTTAGAACGCGTCAGCATTACCGATAATTTTTTTGATTATGGCGCAAACTCTCTTCATGTCGCAGAATTATCGGTAAAAATACTTGAGAAATTTAATATCGCTATTCCACCTGCTATTTTATTTAATTTTCCTTTTATTCCTGTAATAGCTGAATATATTGCATCATCTGGAAAAGAATACACTTATCAATCTTCTCTGCCGGAAGAAATTGAACGCGATGCTACCTTACGAGATGATTTACTGCCCCACTCCATTTCAAACAAAAAATCAGGGCCGCCTCAACATATTTTATTAACTTCCGTGACAGATTATTTAGGAATTTATTTGCTTAAAGAACTATTGGAACAAACAAACGCTACGATTTATTGCCTCATCCATAAAGGAAAATTTGAAAGCGCTGCTGAATGTCTTACGCACCTTATCAATCAATATGAATTATCGAATGAAGTTTCATTATCGGACCGTCGTATTATTTTAATTTCTGGCGATGTTAGCCTTGATCAATTCGGTATTCCCTTAGAGCTTTATCATAATTTATCTGAAAAAATTGATCTCATTTATCATGGTGCCGCACATATCAATAGGATGACTTCTTACGCCAAATTACGAAGCTACTACGCACAGGGAACATCAGAAATTATTAAATTTGCCTTACAAAAATTTAATAAGCCTATTCACTATATTTCAACCTTGTATTCAGCATTGCCATTCGACAAAAAACATCGGTTAACTGAAACATTTTTAGATACAAACATCAATCTAACATTAGATAATTATGCCATGAGCCAATGGGTAGCAGAGCGCTTATTGGCCCAAATCAAAAACCGTGGATTGCCCGTTTGCATTTATCGCGTAGGTCATCTTTCTGGCCAAACAAATAATGGCATCACGTATCCACATAATGAATTTTTTATATTGGTTAAGGGATGTATTCAACTAAAATGTGCGCCCAAGCGGACACAAAAAATTTTACTTCAGCCCATCGATTTTGTAAGCAAGGCTATCGTCAGTATATCACTTCATTCTTTAGAAAAAAGCAACGTATTCCAATTTGATCTACCTAAAAAAATTCTCTTCACACAAATTATCGCATGGCTAAATGATCATGGGTACGCGATCAAGTTAAGTAAATATCCTGAGTGGTTGCACGCATTATCTGAAATTCATTTTGATAATGCATTATATCCTTTATTGCCCTATTACCTTGCCAAAACAAATGAACCGATCACGCCTATCATCGAGACTAGTCATACTGACAAAATACTGAATGAGCTTAATATTGCTTATCCAAGCATTGATCAAGCCTTTTTACAAAAAACTATTCAGTATTTATGTCAAATAGGATTTTTACCCGCACCTCACGGCAAGAAAAAACAAATTTTGATTTAAATAACCTACTGCGTAGTCGTCACATTAAATACTAATTGCTTTGCATCATCATTCATTTCAAAAGGTCTGGCATATACAAATCGAATAATCGTTTGTTGCGGCACGCTAAAACCTGCCGGCTTGACCTTAAATCTCCATACTTCATAACCCGGTGCGCCGATTAATTTTTTATTGTCAGCCGCTAAAAACGCATGTTTTACGGGTTGAATTAAATTGGCATCATAGTTACGTAAAAACCATCGATATCCTGTCGTTGGGTTGGAGGTCAATTTAATGGTAAATTGAGGATTATTTTCTGATACAGTAAATGCTAAATTTTTTTCTGTATAAGATGTTGATACAGACTCAACCGCCAAAGCAGCTTGAAAAAAAAGTAATGATCCTAATAAAACAAAAAAATAATTTAATATCCGCATAACAACTCCAGTTTTTGACAAATTTTTTGAACTAAATGATCGCTTATTTTTGCATCTACCCGCAAATACCAATACTTTTCATCGGCAAAAGAAACACATTTTACCGCATCTTTTTCCGTCATGATGATAGGTAAATTATCAGAGAAATTGAGATCCTTTGCACTAAAAAGATAATGATCGGGAAACGTGTGTTCTATTATATCTATTTGATGATCACGTAGTAAGGAAAAAAATCGCTTAGGATTTCCAATGCCTGCTATTGCATGAACTTTTTGCCCTTTAAAATCATCTAATATGCTCATTTTTTTCAAATTTTTCACTGAAAAAAGATTATTTCCTAGAAGTTCCATAGATTCAGTGTGTTCATCTAGAAATGAAGTTTTTTGGCCATTCACTACGATAAAATCCACTCGCTTTAAACGGCTGATCGGTTCACGCAGCGGGCCTGCCGGCAACATGTGTCCGTTACCTAACTGACGCATTCCATCAATGATACAAATTTCTATCTCACGCCCTAATCGATAATGCTGTAAACCATCATCTGCAATAATGGCATTACAAGTCGTCTTTTGTAAGAGTTCTTGACACGCTGAAACTCGATCAACACTGGTTACCATCGGGCAACCTGTACGCTGCACAATTAATAAAGCCTCATCCCCTACAATCGCAGGATCAGCCTGTAGGTCAACCCAACAAGGTTTCTGCATTTTTTTTCCGCCAACACCACGGCTGACAATCCCTGGACGGTAACCGCGATTTTGTAATTCTTCTGCTAATTGAATAACAAATGGTGTTTTACCGGTGCCGCCAACCGTTATATTACCAACAACAATGACGGGCTGAGATAAATTAACCGTACGCAAAATGGAAAAACGAAATAAAAAATAACGAAGCGAAACTAATAATCGAAACAATAAAGAAAATGGCAATAACAAAAAAACTAAAATTTTATAAGACCCCCCGTACCACATATTTTCTAATTTCATGAAGCAATGACCTCTGCTTCCTTAAATTGCATCTTATATAATTTCGCATAACATCCATCATGCGCCAATAAATCTTCATGCTTGCCGCTTTCAATTATTCTGCCATTTTCAAAAACAATAATTTTATCGGCATGTTCAACAGTTGATAATCGATGCGCAATAACAAGCGTCGTTCGTTTACGCATTAATGCATCGAGCGCTGATTGAATATAACGCTCAGATTCTGTATCTAAAGCGGAAGTCGCTTCATCCAAAATCAAAATGGGCGCATCTTTTAAAATAGCACGCGCAATTGCAAGCCGTTGCCGCTGACCGCCTGAAAGTAAAACACCATTTTCACCGACCAATGTATCCAAACCTTTCGGTAACTCTTGAATAAAATCGAATGCGTAGGCCGCTTTTGTAGCGCTCATGATTTCTTTTTCTGAGTGATGAATACTTCCATATGCAATATTATTTCTAATAGTGTCATTAAATAATATAATATTCTGAGAAACAATCGCAAATTGTTGACGCAAATCTGTTAATCGATATTGATGGACTGAAACATCATCAATCAAAATATCGCCCGTAAAATCTGCATAAAAACGAGGAAGTAAATTCACTAAAGTCGATTTACCACTGCCCGAACGCCCGACCAATGCAACGACTTCGCCCGGCATCACATCAAAACTAATATCGTGCAATACATTTTTTTCTGCTTGATAAGAAAATCCAACATGCTGCATCGATAACTTACCTTTCACGCGTTTGATGGTATGTGTTCCTAAATCTTTTTCCGTTTCTTCATCCAATAGAGCGAACACCGTCTCAGCACCCGCTAATCCGCGATATAATTTATTTTGCATCGTTGTTAAATCTTTCATGGGCTTTAATAACGCCAACATGGCTGCAATTAATGTAACAAAACCGCCAGGAGATAAAATGGTATTGGCAATATCTAGCGTTGCAACATATAAAGTAACAGATAACGCAATCGCTGCAACTAGTTGCACACTTGAAACACTGACAGAACGTGCTGCAACCACTTTCATTTCGCGCTGCCGATTGATACGAGATGCTTTATTAAATTTTTCGATCTCAGCTTCTTCACCGCCAAAACCGCGCACGACTTTATATCCTTCAATATTTTCTTCTGCAAGATGGCTTAAATTGCCCATCGATTCTTGAATACTTAAACTTAAACGTCTGACTCGTTGACTGGTATAACGCATGATGAAAGTAATCAACGGAATGATGAGAAAATATAATAGCGACAACTTCCAACTGATTTTAAACAT
The DNA here is from genome assembly GCA_964622455.1 of uncultured Coxiellaceae bacterium. GTDB lineage: Bacteria > Pseudomonadota > Gammaproteobacteria > DSM-16500 > DSM-16500 > CAZUQP01. Next base: position 75,243 of record CAZUQP010000001.1, on the reverse strand, counting down.
CACAATTAATAAACCAATGATCAAAAATCCAGACTGTATTGCAGTCGTCAGCACATCAGCACCCGCATTCGCCACTTGCTCAATGCTATACAATATCACTGACAAAACATGGCCTGAGGTAGCATGATCATAAAAACGTGCGGGCAAACGTTGTAAATGTTTGAAAAGATCTTGGCGTAATTCCATGATGACCCGACGGGAAACCGATGCAATATTATAATTTGAAAAAAAACTGGCAATACCGCGTAACATAAATATGGAAAGGACTAATAAAGGCGCCATCCGCAAAAAATGCTGATCCCGTGCGACCAGCCCCTTATTGATTAAGGGCTTTAAAAAATAGACAAACCACGCATCAATTCCCGAATAGACCATACTGGCAGTTAATGCAATCACTAGAGAGAACCAGTAACGGCGGACATAAGTCAATAAACGCTTGTAAATAATATAGGCGTTGGTTATCTGTTTTGGCTTTGATGTGCTCATGCATATCCCATTTACATCAATGGAAAATGCGGTATTCTAACATAAACTGATCAAAGGAATCCTATGTTAAAAAACATCATTGAAACTGCCTTTGAAAACCGCGCTGCCATGACCCCTGATAATACGCCTGACGAACTCAAAAAAGCAGTGAATGAAGTGATTATGTCGCTTGATTCGGGTAAAGCCCGTATTGCGGAAAAAATCAAAGGGGAATGGCAAACCCATGAATGGCTTAAAAAAGCAGTGATGCTTTATTTTCGGATTCATCCCAATCAACGAATAGAATGCGGCGGTATCCAATATTTTGACAAAGTACCGGTTAAATTTGCAGAGGCAACTGAAGCCGAACTTGAAGCCGCTGGCGTACGTATTGTGCCCCCTGCTGTTGCAAGACAAGGTGCATTTATCGCCTCAAACACGATCTTAATGCCCTCCTACGTCAATATCGGTGCCTATATCGATTCAGGCACATTGATTGATACATGGGCAACCGTCGGTTCATGTGCCCAGATTGGCAAAAACGTACATCTATCAGGCGGCGCCGGCATTGGCGGTGTATTAGAGCCCATACAAGCAAATCCCACCATTATTGAAGATAATTGTTTTATTGGCGCACGATCAGAAATTGTTGAAGGTGTGATTGTCGAAGAAGGTTCAGTGATTTCCATGGGAGTTTATATTGGGCAGAGCACGCGTATTTATGATCGAGAAACAGGTAAAATAAGTTACGGCCGCATTCCAGCGGGATCGGTTGTGGTCCCTGGCAATTTGCCCAGTACTGATGGTAAATATAGCTTATATTGCGCCATCATCGTTAAAAAAGTTGACGCGAAGACTCGTGCAAAAACTTCTTTAAATGAATTATTGCGGGAAGCAACCACTGAATAAAGGGGAAATATGCTCACTCTTCAATTATTAAAACAACTGATCAGTTGCCCCTCTATCACACCGAATGATGCAGGATGTCAAGATATCATCAGTAACCGGCTTAAAACCGCTGGGTTTCAAATTGAATTGATGTATTTTGGGGACGTGACAAATCTTTGGGCGCGCCATAATACTCAATCTCCTTTAGTCGTATTCGCAGGGCACACCGATGTGGTGCCGCCGGGCCCGCTCGAAAAATGGGACAGTGATCCTTTTGTCCCGACCGAACGCAGTGAGTATTTATATGGGCGCGGCGCTGCTGACATGAAAAGCGGATTGGCTGCTATGATTGTCGCTTCTGAAAATTTTATTCGCGCACACCCTAAATATCAGGGATCAATTGCATTTTTAATTACAAGTGATGAAGAGGGCCAAAGCATCAACGGCACTCAAAAAGTGATTGAAAAATTAGTTGAACGTAATGAAATCATTGATTATTGCATCATTGGTGAAGCCAATAGTGAAAAATGTTTAGGCGATCAAATTCGTGTCGGCAGACGCGGTTCATTACACGGTAAATTAACAATATTTGGCAAACAAGGCCATGTCGCTTATCCGCATATCGCAAAAAATCCCATTCATTTAGTAGCACCTGCATTACAGGAACTGACATTCACCACCTGGGACAAAGGAAATGAATATTTCCCGCCAACCACTTTTCAAATTTCTAATATTCATGCGGGAACAGGCGCCACCAACGTAGTGCCTGGCATATTAGAAATGTTATTTAATTTTCGATTTTCAACCGCCATCACTGTGCAAGAATTGCAGAAACGAGTGACAGCCGTTTTAGAAAAACATCCATTCAATTTTGATTTACAATGGACGCTCTCAGGAGAACCTTTTTTAACAAAACAAGGAAAATTAATCGCTTCCGCAAAAGAAACCATTAAAGAATTGACCGGTTTAGATCCCGTGTTATCAACAGGCGGCGGCACATCAGACGGCCGTTTTATTGCGCCCATAGGCGCTGAAGTGATTGAAATTGGGCCGTGCAACACGAGTATTCATCAAGTGAATGAACATGTACGCATTGCAGATCTTGATAAATTGGTTGATATTTATGAATGTTTATTAAGTAAATTATTTAATTAACTCATCTTTTAATATTTTCTTAAGCTTACTGAACTACTTTAAGGGGCTTTTCAAAATTTAAAAGGAGTTAGCAGTATGACATCACTTTTCGGCAGCAACCAATCTCGCAAATATTTGAGCAAAGAGCACTTCAGAAGAGATCACCCATTAAAAAACCGCTTGGACTTGGAAGAACCATTACTAAGAAAAAAAACAAAACCTAATCAAACTAATAAAGATAAAAGCTGGTGGAAGAATATTTCGTGTTTATGGAAATGCTGCCCCTCCACTTCTGAAAAAGAAAAACCCTCCCTATCAAACTCTGACAAGAATAAGAAACGTTTGGTTTCACTCTAAGAATAGATCAAATTTTAATCTATTTAAATTAAATGTTTTATTTTTAAGATTATCTTAAGTTTGAAACATTATCTTACTAGCTGAACCTTATTAAATTAATTCGGAGTTATGTTATGGAAGCAAGAAGTGCATTACTACAGGCATCGGAAAAAAATCAAAGAACAGATCAATTAGAAACTAAAGAAGCTCTCAAATCAACTCCATTTAATGGTTCAAAAATACAAAGAAATTCAGCAGGCCAAACTAATCAACCATTCTTAAAACGATCAGGCTATCATGTAACACCTGACAAAATTCCTTCAGTAACAACTGAGGAAAAAGTACAATCTACTCAACATAAAGCTGAACAAGTTGTCCAGACGCTATATGATGAGGGGTTAACAAGTCATCAACCGCGGGTAGACATAGAAATGCTTGACGAAAAAGCTGCTTTAAATGAGAAAAACGCAGCTCGTCTTGCCGGAAAAACAAAAAGCGGATTTTTTAACCGCCTCTTTTCTAAAAAAGAAAAACCTCTAAAACCTCTTAAATTGGAAGCGATTATACCCGCGACAGATCTCAGCACAAACACCGCTGCTACTTCTTCTCCCACGCAAAAAAGTGGGCTATTTGATTGCTGTAGCGGCTGGAAGAGCAGCCCCTCTAAAAAACAAGAACAAAGGGCACCATTGTTGAGTAACAGCGACGAGGATAGCAGTGAGAATTTACAAAAAAATAAAATTAAATAGGAAATTTTGATAACAACAGGGAATTCGCTTTGCTTACTTATAAAAATAATTCACGAGCAAACAAAGGGCACAATATTGTGCCCTTATTTGTTTTTATTTTGATGTTTTAACGTGTCATTTTTTATGACTGCATCCATGATTAACAGTATGAAACTTCCAATCCATAAATAAAATCCCAAATACAAACCAACTTCTTGCGTTTTATCAAAGTATAAAAATAAAGAACTCATTCCCAATATTAAATTAGCGCTCGCAAAAAATAGAATTTTAGAGCGTTTCTTGAAAATTAAAAATAATGTGATAAAATAAGTCACATTAGCAAGCCAAGCAAAGTTGAGAACAAAAATCCCAAGCCACCCGCTTATTAAAATGATAAAGCCTGTTGAAATGGTATAACGAGCAGAATCAGCACCAAAATAATTACAACCCAAAGCCGGGAAATAGAGTGCCAATAAATATAATGTGATAGACAGAGTGAGGAGAATCGAATTAATTTTTAGTTTCATACAAGATTAGCACCGACTTAATTTATCCAAAATAACTTGATTGCCCTCTGGAAAAGTAAATTGTTTTAAGTTGTTCTGAGATACCCAACAAAGAGGCTGGCCCTCGACACCTTCAGGATTTCCTGAAAATTGAGTGACATTCCAAATATGAAGCAACACAAATCGATCGGAATAATCATATTCACACTGTAACCAACTTTCTGCTTTGATGACTTCAATATTAAGCTCTTCTCGCAATTCACGCTTTAAAGCATCCAGTGGTGTTTCAGAAGGTTCAATTTTACCGCCCGGAAATTCCCACAAACCACCCTTGTATTTATGTTCTGGACGTTTAGCAATTAAGATTTCACCCAAAGGATTGCGAATAATACCCACCACCACAGGCATCATGCAATGCTGCCGTGACAATGTTTATATTTTTTGCCTGAGCCGCAAGGACACAATGCATTACGCCCTACTTTTTGCTCATCACGAACAAAAGGAACAACCACCGCACTTTCAGATGCATCATCCGCTGATGTGCTAACGTTTGCATGTTCATATTGCATTTTAAATTGAGATGCCTGTCGGCGCTCCGCTTCTAATGCTTCCACATCTTGTTCAGCCCGCACTTCAAATTTACTTAATGTCGAAATAACTTGATAATTAATTCGCGCCAACAAATCAATGAATAATTCGAATGACTCGCGTTTGTATTCTTGCTTCGGATTTTTTTGCGCATAACCACGCAAATGAATTCCTTGACGCAAATAATCCATCGCTGCTAAATGTTCACGCCAGAGCGCATCTAACGTTTGCAGCATAATAGCTTTTTCAAATTGCCGCAATACCGATGGATCAACGCCCAGAGATTTAGTTTGATATGCATCTTTACACGCTGCTTGAATACGTTCATGCAGAGTTTCTTCATGCAGCGCTTCTTCTTTATCTAACCATTCACGAATGGGTAAACGCAAATTAAAATCTTTTTCCAATTGATTTTCGAGCGCCGGAATATCCCACTGCTCTTCTAAACTATGCTGTGGAATAAATTGATTGATGACCCCTTCAATCACTTGATGTCTCATTGATTCAATAGTTTCTAGAATACTTTCTGCTGTCAGCAATTCATCACGTTGATGATAAATCACTTTACGTTGTTCATTGGCAACATCATCATATTCTAATAATTGTTTACGAATATCAAAATTATGCGCTTCTACTTTTCGCTGCGCATTCTCAATGCTATTCGTTAACAAACGCGATTCAAGTGATGCGCCTTTTTCCATGCCGAGACGCTTCATAATGCCCGTTAAACGCCCGCCGCCAAAAATACGCAGCAAATTGTCTTCCAATGAAAGATAAAAACGCGATTTTCCAGCATCACCCTGACGGCCTGAACGTCCGCGTAATTGATTATCAATGCGGCGCGATTCATGACGTTCGGTGCCAAGCACATACAAACCGCCTGCTTTTAATACTTCATCATGACGCATCTGCCAAGCCGCTTTTCGTTTGAGAATTTCATCATCCGTCGGATGATCTAAATTTTTTAATTCTGCTTCTAAGTTACCGCCCAAAACAATATCTGTTCCACGGCCCGCCATGTTGGTTGCAATCGTCACCGTTCCGGGACGTCCTGCTTCTGCAATAATATGCGCTTCCTGTTCATGAAATTTTGCATTGAGCACTTGATGCGGAATTTTTTCTTTCTTCAATAAATTCGCGAGATATTCAGATGTTTCAATTGAAGTAGTACCCACTAATAAAGGTTGTCCCGTTGCGCGTGCTTTTTTGATATCTTCAATGATTGCAGTAAATTTTTCTTCTGACGACATATAAACTAAATCGGGTTGGTCTTCGCGAACCATCGGTTTATTCGTTGGCAGCACAACCACTTCTAACCCATAAATCTGCTGGAATTCATACGCTTCTGTGTCAGCGGTGCCTGTCATTCCTGACAATTTATTATAAAGTCTGAAGAAATTTTGAAATGTGATGGAGGCGAGTGTTTGGTTTTCTTGACGAATTTTAACATTCTCTTTGGCTTCAATCGCTTGATGCAATCCATCTGACCAACGACGTCCTGGCATTGTGCGCCCAGTATGCTCATCCACAATCACAACTTCGCCATTTTGCACGATATAGTCTATATCGCGATGAAATAACGCATGCGCGCGCAACGCAGCGTTTAAATGATGCATCAACATAATATTGTTTGCATCGTAAAGACTTTCGCCTTCTTTCAAAAGGCTGCCGCGTGTAAAAAGATCTTCAACACGCTGATGCCCTTCTTCAGAGAGAAACGCTTGCTTAGTTTTTTCATCAATTAAATAATCACCTGGCGCTTCTTTATCCGCTTGCTTCGTCAGTTCAGGAATATATTTGTTAATAGCAAGATACAATTCTGTGCTGTCTTCTGAAGAGCCTGAAATAATGAGCGGGGTACGTGCTTCATCAATTAAAATGGAATCCACTTCATCGACAATCGCATAAAATAATGAACGCTGGACTTTATCTGCAATACTAAATGCCATGTTATCGCGTAAATAATCAAAACCAAATTCATTATTCGTGCCATAAATAATATCAGCTTTATAAGCCTCTTGTTTATCTTGTAATGGCATGTTTGGCAAAATGACACCAATGGTCATTCCCAAAAACGCATATAACGGGCCCATCCATTCAGCATCACGACGCGCCAAATAATCATTGACGGTGACAATATGCACGCCCTTACCCGGCAATGCATTTAAATAAGCCGCCAAAGTCGCAACCAAAGTTTTACCTTCACCTGTGCGCATTTCAGCAATGTTGCCGCCATGCAACACCATGCCGCCTAACAATTGCACATCAAAGTGACGCATGTTTAAAACACGTTTACCCGCTTCACGCACCACAGCAAATGCCTCTGGCAGCAATTGGTCTAAGGTTTCCCCTTGCTGTAAACGATCGCGGAATTCGATTGTTTTAGCGCGTAATGCTTCATCAGATAAGGCAGTAATACCCTGCTCTAACTCGTTGATTTTTTCGACCACTTTCCACATCGTGCGTAATACGCGCTGATTACGGCTTCCAAAAATGCGTATAATAAAACTCATTGCCATAAGATAAATACATTCTCTAAAGAGTGATAAAAATAGGTGGAAGCATTACCTAATTTAGATGAAAAGTCAAACGGTTATGCTATGATAAACTCTATGGCTTACTTAACCCTTACCACTTATTTCCAGCAAGAAAGCAAGACGCTTAATTCATTGCTTTTAAAATTAAACCAGCTTGCCTTGTGGAACAGTAGGTTACGCGATGCTTTGCCTGATGAACCCTTATTAACTGAACATTGCCATATTGTTGGTTTAGATAAAGCAGCACTCATCGTCATCGCTGACAATCCGCATTGGGTCACGCGATTTCGTTTTTTTATCCCTGACTTACTCATAAAACTACGCCATCATCCAGATCTTAAACAGATTCAAGCCATTTGCTGCAAGGTAAAACCTCTCTACAATGCGGCGCCTAAAAAAATAAGACGGCAACGCTTGACCATTTCAAAAAATACGGCAGATGTTTTGCAAAGCACGGCTCATAAAATTCAAGATAAAAAATTAAAGGCTGTTTTAAAGAAAATAGCAGAGCGTTCTTTCTGAATTTTCAGGAAGCATCGAGCAGAAGCATTGGCTTAACATAAGAAATCGGCGCATCAGCTGCATCTTCAAAGGTGACATATTCCCACGCTTCTTGTTTAGCCAGCAATTTACGGAGTAATTTGTTATTTAAAGCGTGTCCCGATTTATACCCGCTGAAAGCACCAATTAAACTAGAACCTAATAAATATAAATCGCCTACTGCATCTAAGATTTTATGCCGCACAAATTCATCTTCGTAGCGTAAACCATCTTCATTTAAGACGCGAAAATCATCAACAGCAACTGCATTATCTAAGCTGGCACCGCGTGCCAAATTCATAGATTGCAATTTCTCAAAATCCGCCATAAAACCAAAGGTTCTTGCACGGCTGACTTCTTTGACGTAAGAGGTGCTTGAAAAATCAAGCGTTGCCGTTTTAGCATGAGATTTAAAAACAGGGTGATCAAATTCAATGGTAAACGTCACTTTAAATCCTTCAAAAGGCTCAAAACAAGCCCATTTATCGCCATCTTTGATGACGACTTTGCGTTTTATACGGATAAAACGCTTAGGCGCATTTTGCTCTTTAATGCCAGCCGATTGGATGAGGAAAACAAAGGGGCCAGCACTCCCATCCATGATAGGAATTTCAGATGCAGTGACATCCACATAAGCATTATCAATGCCTAAACCCGCCATGGCAGAAAGTAAATGTTCGACGGTCGAAACTCTTATGCCATCTTTCGCAAGAGCGGTTGATAACGTGGTATCCCCGACATTTTCAGCCAAGGCAGAGATTAAAATAATGGGGTCAAGATCGGTACGTTGAAAAATAATGCCAGTATTAGGGGGCGCTGGACGTAAGGTCAACTCAGCCCGCTCGCCGCCATGCAATGTAATTCCTGTCGCCTTAATAACATTTTTTAAGGTTCTTTGTTTAATCATTCCTGTTATCACTTTTTAGTCAGTTGATCAATGGTAACACAATAAAGATTGTGTGTGAAATTAATAATTTACCTAATCTTACCGGGGTGATACCCCTAACAAACCGAGGGATGTTATACTGATAAAAAGGCAATAGCAATAGAATTATGAATAAAAACGGGGTGGAATTGGAATGATTATTTCTCTTTTGTCAGAAGATCCTAATCCCCGCACAATTGATATCGCTGCAACTCATTTAGCTAAAAAATATGGCGAAAATGTCATTAATTATTGCGAAGAAAATGCACCTCTCATAGCAAAAACCGAAGATGATCGTCTCACTTTATTGGGACATGGGAGTCGCGAAGTATTTGGCATTAAACGATTAACAGCAAAAATGTTAGCTGCGGATTTGCTTTGTTACAATTTGCCTAAAACCATAAAAATAATTGACCTGGTAGGCTGTAACATCGGTGAAGTCAGTGATGAAGCTAGTTATGTTGAACAGTTTACCGCAGAGCTACATAAACATAAGGAATATCAACATATTCAAGTAAACGCATTTACTAATCGTATATCAGAAGCTCCATTGGCAAAAGTTCTCCTTACCAGCAATCAGGATGGAAACAATCTTTACATTGAAGGACTAACATCTGATGCAAAAAAACAATATGACGAGCAACTTAGTCAAGCTTTAAATGAAAAATTCATGCTTAATTTAAAAAGAGAAGAAGAATTTTATCTTGAGCAAAAAATCGCTCTCCATAAACAAATTAGAGAATTAAAATTAAAATCTAAAGACTCAAAAGAGATCGACGACCACATTACAAAACTAAAAACACAATTACCTCTTATAGAGAAACAACGAAAAAAATATTCACTTCAATATCAAAATGAGCAAAAAAATATAGTTCGCCATCTAAACCATATATTAAGCCACCGCGTTTATTCTGGTAAAGATATTCGACGCACCTTAGATAACAACCCTAACTTCCATCATGGAATTCCTGTTCCCCATGTTTCTCAAGAAAGAAAAACTGCGTTGATTCCCCTATACACTCACATTGCCGCATTCAAAGAAGCTTTATTTGAAGCAAAAAATACTGATCCAGAAAAAAAAGATTCGAAAGATATGTTTTCTCTTTTTCCTAGCCACGCAACATCCATAAAAGACATTGCAGAAAAAATAAATTTATTTGAAAATTTGGCAAATGCCATTAAAAATCCCGATAAAAGCGCAGGGGATATTTCTCAGGCGATGCGCGAGATATATAACGGTCCAAAATCAAACAAAGAAGACAAAAAGTTGATAGAGAAAATATCTACTATTCTGTCCATTGATCCGAATCAATTAAGCAAAAAACCGCAGAATAAATAAATTTGTTTTAAGCATCCACTTCTTCTTTACGGCGCAAGAACGCTGGAATATCTAAATAATCCACCTCTTGAGCAACTGTCTCTGTCGATTGTTTTTGTGCTGCGTGTGTCGTTGAGGCACTCGTTGCATGACGGCGCATAACTGCCGGTTTTTCTAATTGATGATAATCAATGGATCCATCTAATCGTGATCCATGGACTGATCTGCCGGACGAAGTCTGTTTACGACCCAAACCTGTGACAATCACAGTGACCCGCACTTCATCTCGTAATTCTGGATCAATGACAGTGCCGACCACAACCGTTGCGCCTTCTGAAGTAATGCTTTTAATCGCATCACCCACTTCTTCAAATTCACCAATCGACATATCAAGACCCGCGGTAATATTGACTAATACACCGCGCGCGCCCGTCATATCAACATCTTCTAACAATGGACTTGAAATAGCAGCTTCAGCCGCTAATCGTGCACGATCTTCACCCGATGCAACGCCTGTACCCATCATTGCCATCCCCATTTCAGACATGACTGTGCGCACATCCGCAAAATCAACATTAATTAAGCCCGGACGCGTAATTAATTCTGCAATCCCTTGAACAGCGCCACGCAATACTTCATTGGCTGCTCTAAATGCATTAATCAAGGTCACGTTTTTGCCCAATACCGTCAGCAATTTATTATTCGGAATAGTAATTAACGAATCCACATATTGCGTAAGATGTGCAATCCCTTGTTCCGCCACTTGCATACGGACTTTACCTTCAAAAGAAAAAGGTTTTGTAGTGACTGCAACAGTTAAGATTCCTAACTCTTTTGCAATTTGCGCAAAAATAGGTGCTGCACCTGTCCCTGTACCGCCCCCCATTCCCGCTGTCAAAAATACAATATCAGCACCGCTCAATGCAGATTTGATGCGTTCACGGTCTTCTTCCGCTGAACGACGACCGATTTCAGGATTAGCACCCGCACCCAATCCGCGCGTGATGCTATCACCCAATTGTATAATCGTATTCGCTGAGGAATTTTTTAATGCTTGCGCATCTGTATTCGCACAAATAAATTCAACCCCTTCAATGGAAGCCGCCATCATATGCTCAACAGCATTACCGCCGCCACCGCCAATCCCGATCACCTTGATTACTGCATTTTGTGAATTCGTTGCTAATTCAAACATATGACGACTCCTTTAAAAATTCCCCTGAAACCAACCTTTCATTCTGCCCAATAAACTTTTGATATTAGATTGCATCACTTCACGCTGCGTATCGCGTTGTTGCTGCATCCCGTATAACAAAAGCCCTACACCTGTTGCATAAATGGGATTATTAATAATTTCTGGAAGGCCCGTGACTTGTTGTGGCGCACCAATGCGCACCGGCATTTTAAAAACACGTTCCGCCAATTCAATCGCCCCTTCCACCTTAGAAGCACCGCCCGTTAAAACAACGCCTGCGGCAATTGATTCGTAAAGACCGCTGCGATGAATTTCGGCAAGAACTAACTTAAACAATTCTTCATAACGCGCTTCTACGACTTCCGCTAAAGCACGCTTTGAAATATGTCGGCCCGGACGGTCACTGCTGCTCGGTAAATCAATCATATGATTGGTATCCGCTAAATCTTGTAATGCGGATGCGTGTTTTAATTTAATATCTTCTGCATTTCTTGCAGGAATACGTAATGCAATCGCAATGTCATTCGTGACTTGATCACCTGCGATTGGAATAACGGCTGTATATCGAACTGAACCATTGGTAAAAATAGCGATATCCGTTGTACCGCCGCCAATATCCACCATACAAACCCCTAATTCTTTTTCATCGTCAGATAAAATGGATTGGCTCGATGCAAATTGCTCAAGCACAATGTCGCTTGCTGCTAAACCGCAGCGTTTCAAACATTTCACGATGTTTTGTGCAGCACTCACAGCACCCGTCACAATATGCACCTTGGCCTCAAGACGGACGCCTGCCATGCCAACGGGTTCACGAATAGAATCTTGGCTGTCAATAATAAATTCTTGCGGTAAAATATGGAGGATTTTTTGATCAGCAGGAATAGCAACTGCTTTGGCTGCATCAATGACGCGGTCAACGTCTGCATGAGTGACTTCACGGTCACGAATGGCCACAATGCCATGAGAATTAATACTGCGAATATGACTGCCTGCAATACCGGTAAAAGCAGAATAAATTTGACATCCTGCCATAAGCTCCGCTTCTTCAACAGCCCGCTGTATGGATTGAACGGTTGATTCAATATTCACAACCACACCGCGCTTTAAACCTTGGGAGGGGTGCGAACCTAATCCAACCACATTTAGTTTGCCATCACTCGTCACTTCACCCACAATCGCAACGACTTTGGATGTGCCGATATCAATACCTACCATAAAATCTTTTTTTGGCTTCTTTGCCATAGTTATGTCTTCCAGTTTATAAAACCGTTTTCCACCGAACCGCTAACCCGTTTGAATAACGAAGATCAACATATTCTACATCAATAGATCCCCGTTCACCGACTATTTTGGGATACACTTTCACAAAATGATGCACGCGAGTCAAGATATCTTTGTAACCTAAATTCACTTTCATCCCGCCATCAAATATCATATTCCAAGATAAATCGGGTGTTAACTCAAGCCGTGTCATTTTTAAACGCAAAGGCTTTAATAAAGTATTTATTTTTTCGTAATATTCTAACATATGAATTTGTTCGCCGTCAGGCCCTACAAATTGCGGAAGATCTGCAGGATAAGTATTCATATTTGGACTAAATATTTCGCCTGTCGAACTTAATAAATTATTATTGTTCCAGCGCGCAATCGCATTTTTTTCAGCGACTGTAATAATAACTTGATCAGGCCAAACGCGTCTCACTGATGCATCCGCTACCCAGGGCATTTCTAGAAGTTGTTCTTTGATTTGTTCAAGTTGAATGGCAAAAAAACTTTTTTTCACCAAAGGACTTAAAAGATGCTGCATTTCTTGTTGATCAAGATATTTTACGCCGTATACTTTAACTTCTTTGATAGAAAAATCATAATGCTCTTTTATTTTATTAACAAAGAAAAAAGTGGCTGCTAGGAATATAAGAAATAGAAAGGTTTTAATTCCCCCCTTCCATGGAAATTGAATATCCGATTGGCGTTTCCCTGTCCTGCTCAGAACCATGTTCCCGCCTTACGCAAGCTAATTTTGCCTATTATCCTAGAAATGAGGATCAGAATCTATAGGCTTACCCATAATACAAACTTCCGGCATTAAATCGATCCCTTGTTCTTTTAAAACAGTTTCCCGAACATGCGCAATCAATCCCTCGATATCTGCAGCAGAGGCTGATCCGCCGTTAATAATAAAGTTAGCGTGTTTCGGAGAAACATAAGCACCACCAATGGCCGCATTTTTTAAACCAGAGCACTCAATGAGTTGTCCTGCGTATTTTCCGGGGGGATTCCTAAAAACTGATCCACAATTGGGTAATCCTGTCGGTTGGGCTGCATTACGTTTTTCTAATAATGACTTAATATCTTGAAGTGCTTTTGCTTTATCACCCAATGCTAAAGCAAAATGACCGGAAAGAAACCATTCATCAGGCAAACGTTTAACATGACGATAGGCCACTTCAAACTCGTGAGCATTTCGTAAATGTATTTTTCCAAAGCGGTCTATCGTTTCAACTTGATGCACACGCTGCCATGTTTCACCGCCATAGCAACCTGCGTTCATGGCCAATGCACCGCCAACCGTGCCTGGAATTCCCGCCATAAATTCAGCGCCTGTTAATCCTAAACGAGCAGTATATCTTGCAAATTGCGCACAAGATACGCCCGCTTCTGCACGAATTAATTTCGTATCTCTTTGTACAATTTGATTTAAAGCGCCTTGCGTCACGATCACTGCACCTTCAATGCCGCCGTCCCGAATTAATACATTACTGCCTAATCCTAACCATAATAAGGGTATATGGTTTGGCAATTGACTGAGAAAAGATGCTAAATCCTCTAAATCTGCCGGAACATAAAGATAATCCGCAGCACCGCCCACACGCCATGAGGTGTATTCAGCTAAAGGCTTTTTAAGAGATAAAGAACCGCGAATATTTTTTAGATCAGTTAGCATCTATCCAATCTCACTCAGTCGAGTTTCAGGAACAGATTCACGCAAATGCGTTGCCGCCAAATGAGATGCCAATCCGCCAATGTTACCAGCGCCTTGCATCAATAAAATATCACCCTCCCGCAAAATATTTCGCAATGTCTCAGCAAGCGCTTTATGCTGCCCCACAAAAATGGGAGTGATAATACCGCGCTCTTCAATTGCTTTGGCAAGTGTAGCGCCTTCAGCACCGAGAATAGGATCTTCACCTGCTGAATAGATATCCAGTAATAACAAAACATCCGGTTGCGATAAAACATCACAAAATTCCTGAAATAAATCGCGCGTGCGGGTATAACGATGAGGCTGATAAACCATCACTAATCGTTTCTTAGGCCAGCTATGACGAGCCGCTTGCAATGTCGCTGCAATTTCCCGTGGATGATGTCCGTAATCATCCACTAATGTCACAGTGCCTCCCGCCGGCAAAGCAAAATCACCATAAATTTGAAAACGACGTCCGATGCCTGCGAATTTTTCTAAAGCAGATTGAATGGCACGATCAGAAATTTTTAATTCGCTTGCAACTGCAATGGCCGCTAATGCATTTAACACATTGTGTTTACCCGGCAAATTCAAATTAATCGCGAGGATACTCATGCCGTTTGGACGCTTTACTTTAAATCGTGTTTGAGTACCTATTTGTGAAATAGATAACGCTTGAAAATCCGCATCCTCTGTAAACCCGTAAGTGACAAACGGGCGTGAGACTTCTGATAAAATATTTTTAACCACAGGATCATCAATACATAAGACCGCCAATCCGTAAAAAGGCAGCCGGTGAAGAAAATCAATGAATGCCTGCCGTAATTCACTAAAATTATCGTGATAAGTTGCCATATGATCGGCATCAATATTAGTAACAACAGAAATCATCGGCTTTAAATATAAAAAGGACGCATCACTTTCATCAGCTTCAGCCACTAAATAACGGCCCGTTCCCAAACGCGCATTGCTTCCGGCACTATTCAACCGCCCACCGATGACAAATGTTGGATCCATCCCTTCTTCTGCTAAAATGCTGGTCGTTAAACTGGTTGTTGTGGTTTTGCCATGAGTGCCCGCAATTGCAATCCCATAACGAAACCGCATCAACTCCCCTAACATTTCAGCACGCTGCACAATGGGAATATGCTGGTGACGCGCCGCAACTAATTCTGGATTATCCATAGTCACAGCCGATGAACGCACAATCACATCCGCATGTTCAACATAGCCCGCTTCATGCCCTTGATAAATGGCCGCTCCAATAGAACGTAAACGTTTTGTTAACGCATTATCTGATAAATCAGAACCTGAAACATGGTAACCTTGGCTCAACAATACTTCGGCAATACCCGCCATCCCCACTCCGCCGACACCGACAAAGTGAATATGTTTAATGCGGCCCATTTCAAACGTCCAAATCACTTTTATTTCCTCTCACGCTTTATTTCTTCAAAAATATTTATTATTCTTTCTGCTGCATCTACTTTTCGCAATGCATATGCTGCTTTTCCCATTGCATAATAACGCTCAGGCGATTGAATAAGCTCCTGCAAAACATCTGCTAATTTATCGGCAGTTAATGCAGATTGTTGAATCAATAAAGCTGCCTCTTGAGCCGCCATAAAATGCGCATTTGCTGTTTGATGATCATCAATTGCGGCAGGAAAAGGAACCAAAATTGCTCCCCGTCCTGCCGCACATAACTCAGCAATCGTTAAAGCTCCTGCCCTACATAATACTACATCTGCCCAGGTATATGCTCGATCCATTTCTTTAATAAAGGGCACGATATTGGCCGTGACTCCAACAGATTGATAGATTTTAACCGTATCGGCATAATGTTTTTCGCCGGTTTGATGGTAAACCTCGGGTCGAAGCTCGATTGGGATTTTTTGTAAAGCATGTGGCACTAATTGATTAATTGCAGCAGCCCCTAAACTTCCGCCAAGAATTAACAAACGAAAGTGCGCCCTTTTGTCTGGAAATGAAAAAGACAGCGCCGCAATTTCTTCACGCACGGGGTTTCCGACCGTCATGACTTTTTCACGTTTTAAAAAAGTGCCTGGAAATCCTTCAAGCACTTTCTTTGCCACATAAGCCAAATAACGATTGGCTGTGCCTGGTATTGCATTTTGTTCATGGATCACTAAAGGATACCCCAGTAATCGACTGGCAATCCCGCCTGGTGCACTGGCAAAACCACCCATCCCCAGTACGATATCTGGTTTTAGTTTGTGAATAATACGAAATGCTTGGCCAATAGCAATTGCAACACGAAAAGGCGCTAAAGCAATATCTTTCATTCCTTTCCCGCGAACACCGCTGATTGAAATAAAGTGAATAGGAATATGAGCACCTGGCACAAGTGTTGCTTCAAGTCCTTTCCGAGTTCCCAACCAATCGACGTGAATATTTTTTTCACGTAATTTTTTAGCCACAGAAAGGCCGGGAAAAACATGCCCTCCCGTACCGCCTGCCATAATGAGTACGCGCTTTAACTTAGTCATGACGCAATCCCAATAACATCATCCGGCTTTCATAATCAATTCGCATGAGTAAAGCAATCACGACACAATTAATGAGCATGCTGCTTCCGCCATAACTGACTAACGGTAAAGTTAATCCTTTAGTGGGTAAAATGCCTGAATTTACTCCCATGCTAATAATAAATTGAAAAGCAATCCACAGACCAAATCCATATGCCATAAACCCTGAAAAATGATGGCCTAATGATTGTGCTTTTTTACCGATCAGTAAAATACGGAGCACGAGAAGAGTAAATAAAGTAATAATCACTAACATTCCGATTAAACCTAATTCTTCTGCAATCACTGCAAATAAAAAATCAGTGTGTGCCTCTGGAAGATAAAATAATTTTTGAATACTTTTACCCAAACCGACTCCAAACCAACCGCCGCGTCCAAAAGCAATCAGTGATTGTGTTAATTGATAACCGCCATTAAACGCATTCGCCCACGGATTTAAAAAACTGGTTAAACGTGCCAACCGGTAAGGCGCAGAAATAGCCAGCACTGAAAATATCACTAACACGAGAACCATTAACAAAATGAAATGTCTGACACGCATGCCTGCCAAAAACATCATGCCCAATGCAGTAGCCATAATGACAACCATGGCACCAAAATCCGGTTCTTTTAATAATAATAAACTAATGAGAGCCAGTAATCCGATGGGTTTTATAAAACCCGTTAAACTAGTTTTAATTTCGTTATTACGGCGCACTAAATAACTTGAAAGATAAACCACTACAGCAAATTTAACTAACTCAGACACTTGCATACGAAAAGGGCCCCATCCAATCCAACGCATACTGCCGTTGACAGCGTGCCCTATTCCGGGTAACAAAACGAGTGCCAATAACAAAATAACACTCACCATCATCATGCTGCTCATCTTTTCCCAATATTTTGTTTCAAATTGAACAACAATGATGCCCAGCAAAGTGCCTAATATGAGAAACATGAGTTGACGATAAAAATAATAAAAAGGTTGATGCAATTGCTGATCGGACACCACAATTGATGCCGATGCTACCATGAGCAAACCAAATAAAACTAAACTAAAAACAATATAAACCAACCAACGATCGTAGGGTTTTGGCGGTGTCATCGCGCGGCGTGATATGGGAGAAGTTTGCATCATTAAACTCTCATGGTAATTTTTTTACTTTTTTACAAGGCTCTGACCCATTTAGCAAACACATCTCCCCTATGTTCAAAATTATTAAACATATCAAAACTCGCGCAGGCTGGAGATAATAATACACTGTCAAATGTTTTAGCGGACTCATCTGCTAACGCAATCGCTTCTTCCATACTCTTAGCCAATCGAATGTCTGCTTGGTCCCCTATCACTTTTGCTAAAAGAATGGCTGCTTCCCCAATCAAAATTACTGTTTTCACGTATTTTTGAATGGCTGGAACAAGTGGTGCAAAATCTGCATTTTTACTAACACCACCCGCAATTAAAATGAGTTTCCCTTTCATCTCAGGCCCAAGTCCCTCAATCGCTGCAAGCGTTGCACCCACATTGGTACCCTTTGAATCGTTATACCAATAAACACCATTCCGTTCACGCACTAATTCACAGCGATGCGGCAATCCTTTAAATTGTTTTAAAGTCTCCAACATGGATTTCATCGGCAATCCATAGGCATAACCCATTGCAAGAGATGCCAACGCATTGGCTTGATAATGCCTGCCTAAAATTGGTAAATCACGCACTGCCATTAGCGCTTCACTTTCATAAGCTAAAAATATTTCATTCCGTTTTTTCAATAAACCAAATTCATTGTCACATGGCTCTTTCAAAGTAAAATATAATTTACGCTTAACAGGCACATAACATTCTGTATAAGCATCATCGCGATTACATACTGCAATTTCACATTTTTCATAAATGCGATGTTTAGCATCACAATAATCTTTAAAACTTTGATAACGGTCCATGTGATCAGGCGTCACATTTAAAATAGTCGCCACTTTCGGCGCCAAAGAATAAGTCGTTTCTAACTGAAAACTCGACAACTCAAGCACATATAGTTCGGTATCGTTTGAAGTCAATAAATCAAGCGCTGGAACACCTAAATTTCCACCTACTTCTGTTGATTTACCCGCAGCTTTCGCCATTTCACCGACCAATGTGGTGACCGTACTTTTAGCATTGGTGCCCGTAATCGCTATGACGGGTACTTTCACCTGTTCAGCAAATAATTCAATATCACCGACAATTGGCACACCTCGACTGATTTGTTTTACAATAGTCGGTTGTTGCAAAGAAATGCCGGGACTTAAAACAATTTTTTGCGCCTTTGCTAATAACGCATCATCCCATTCACCCACTGAAACAGGAATATTGGGAAATTCTTTGATAAATTCGTTTAAGTGAGGCGGAGTTTTACGACTATCGGTCACAGCAACAGACACACCCTGCTGAATTAAATAACGCGCAGCCGAATAACCGGAACTTCCTAAACCCACCACCACATGTAAATCATGCACCATAATTTTACCGTAATTTTAACGTTGCCAATCCGCACAACACCAAGATAAAAGTAATAATCCAAAATCGTACAATCACTCGTGGTTCCGGCCATCCTTTTAATTCAAAATGATGATGAATGGGCGCCATACGAAAAATGCGTTTACCGGTTAACTTAAATGAAGCCACTTGTAAAATGACGGAAACAGTTTCGAGCACAAAAATCCCACCCATCAACAATAAAACCAATTCCTGGCGAACAATCACTGCAATAATACCTAAAGCAGCACCCAGAGATAACGCACCCACATCGCCCATAAAAACTTGTGCAGGATACGTGTTAAACCATAAAAACCCAAGTCCAGCGCCAACCAATGCGCCACAAAAGATAATAATTTCACCTGCTCCCGGCACGTAAGGAATCGCTAAATATTTGGCAAAATTAAAATTACCGCTGGCATAGGCAAAAACACCTAATGCTGCTGCGACCAATACCGCAGGTAAAATAGCCAGCCCATCTAAACCATCGGTTAAATTGACGGCATTGCTGGATCCCACAATCACTAAATAAGCTAATAAAATAAAAAATGGACCCAAAGGGAGTAATATATATTTAAAAAACGGAAACACCAATTCCGTTTCAACCGGTGTTGTTGCTGTAAAATATAAATAACAAGCAGCGGCCAATCCCAATAAAGATTGGAAAAAAAACTTTCGCCGGGCTGATAGGCCGCGGCTATGTTTTAATACTAATTTTAAATAATCGTCCCACCATCCAATTGCACCAAAACCAAGGGTAGTTAATAACACTAACCACACATAGCGGTTTGATAAATCACTCCAGAGTAAAGTGCTAAAGACAATGGCAACCAAGACTAAGGTACCGCCCATCGTCGGTGTGCCTGCCTTTGATAAATGGCTTTGCGGGCCGTCATTACGTACAACTTGCCCGACATGATATTGACGCAACCAATAAATCATTTTGGGACCAATCAATAATGCGGAGGCCAATGCAGTTAATGTGCTTAAAATGGCACGCAAGGTAAGATACTGCACCACATGAAAAAAATGTAGGTGCCGCGCTAATAATTCGCTTAGCCAAACAAGCATGTAAGACAATCTCCTAATTTCACTTTATTATTTCCTTCACGATAACTAAATCATTGAAAGGAATTTTTTCATCGCCTATGATTTGATAGGTTTCAGCACCTTTACCTGCAATTAAAATATAATCACTTGGTTTTGCATATTGTATAACGTCTTGAATGGCTTTAGAACGGTCATGTTGAACAATAATACGTGTTTTATCAGTAAAACCCTGCATAATATCAGCAACAATTTGCTTTGGATCTTCATGACGCGGGTTATCATTTGTGAGAATCACTTGATCTGCGTATTGTTCAGCAATGCGCGCCATCATCGGACGTTTTCCGCGATCACGTTCGCCGCCGCAGCCAAACACACAATATAATTTTCCCTGGCATTGTTGCCGTAAAGCGATCAGAACTTTTTCTAACGCATCCGGCTTATGCGCATAATCCACCACCACCAACGGTTTTTGTCGAGCATGAAAAAATTGCATCCTACCTGCTGCCGGCATCACCTTGCTTAAACAATTAAGCGCTGTTTTAAATGGCACGTCTAACAAACAAAGTGTAGCGAGCACAGCTAATAAATTGCTTAAATTAAATTGGCCGACTAATGAAGAAAATAATTCACCTTCACCCCATGGTGTGATTAATTTGGCATATATTCCAGCATGATCAAAACGACATTGATCCGCATAGACATGTAAACAATCGTTTTGATGCGAATAAAAATAATTTTTTTCAATACTGTAAGCAATAATGGTTTCTAAAGAAGAAGGTAATGATTTTAAAATATCTTGACCAAAGGCATCATCTGCGTTGACCACTGCGCGTTTCGTTTGAGTAAATAACTGTTTTTTTGCCGCACCGTAATTTTCCATGGTGCCGTGATAATCTAAATGATCACGCGTTAAATTAGTGAAAACGCCCACATCAAATGGAATGCCCTTCACCCTGCCCTGATCTAAGCTGTGTGAAGACACTTCCATCGCAACAACATCAGCACCTTGCTTGACAAAATCGTGAAGCCATTTTTGCACTGTGATTGCATCAGGTGTCGTGAGTTGGCTATCTATCAAATGCGCATATAAACCGTTTCCTAAAGTACCTATGATCCCGCAGGATTGATTGAGTTCATGTAAAGCCTGTCCCATAAATTGGGTACACGATGTTTTACCGCTAGTACCCGTAAAACCCGCAGTCCGTATTTTTTTTGCAGGATAATCATAAAATCGCGCAGCCAATTCGCTCACTTTAGTTTTAAGATCAGGAATTGCGATAAGTGGAATGCTGCCTTTCCAATGGAGAGTCTTCTCTTTTACATCCATCAAGATAGCGATAGCGCCTTTTGAAATAGCCTCATCGATAAATTCTTCTCCATGGGTCTTGGTTCCCGGTAACGCAAAAAACAAATCCCCTGACTGTACAGATCGACTATCCAAGGCAAGGCGGGTAATCTCAGGATCCTGAGATAAAGTGAGAGAAAAGCAATCTTGCAATAAATGGGATAATTTCATAAGAAGAATGTCATAAAAGCTTTATTATATGTCTTACCCAGTAAAATAAAGCAAGAAAAAATGGCTTTTTAACTTTACTTATTTTAGTAATTATTATAGGAAGGAGAAAATGGACTGATTGGTAGTTTGAATACAGGTCCTTTTTCCTCTTGCTTTTGAGGCCCATCGCCGCCCCTATTAAGACCATGCATTCTGAGGTGGTCTATAATAAGTCCAGGTTTTTTCTGAGGAGACAATAGGGGCACTTCCAGTCCATCTTGCTTTTCTTCCGAAATATTGCTATTCACAAACGAGCTTTTCGGAGAGTTATCTAAATATTCTTTTCGCGTACGCGGGGATACCGGGCGGCCACGGCCATCACGTATTGTGATCGGGTGAAGTGAGATGTTTGGAACAGGAACTCGGCGTTTTATTGATTGATGTATCAAACAGGTGGAACTCGCACTGCAACTTAACTTGCTAGAATCTTTTTTTGATTCTTCAAGCATTGTATTGCACGTTGCCACCATATTTTTATAAGTTCTTCTTCCAAAACCGCCAAACACACTGCCTGACAAAGCAATTGCGGCTCCTGTCACTTTTAATGCAAGCAAACTCACCCCTAATCCCAGCAATCCCGCGGGCGGAAAAAAGAAAAGCAGCATGCCAAAAAGAATGGTGGCGCTAACCAAGATTGCATAATTTTTTTCTTTAGAAATTGCAATTTGCTGTCTTAATAACGTACGCCGCATCTTCTTATATTTTTCAATTTGTTTATTTAATTTATTTTTTTCAGGCGTAGTATTTGCGTTTTCAAGTTCTTCCTCGGCCATGACTAGATTGTGGTTAACATCACCTAAAAGACGTTGATATTTAGCTTGATGACGATCTGACTTATAAATATCATGCACCAAATCAAATAGAAAAAGACCGCTATTGACAATAGCTGACACACCCGCGGTTAAAAACAAACAAGCCAAATTAACGCCAAACCAAACTGCTGCATTTCTCATGCGTGAAGGTCTGTCATCTTTATGAATAATATTTTTAAAACGACTAAGAACACTGGGATTTTCTATTTTTTCTTTTTTGCTTGGGAAAAAAGTTGTTTTAAAGATCACGCCTATATCAATCAGCAATTCAAGTCCGTACGATAAACTACTAGCAGCAGCCAGCTGTTTCATGGGAATATGCGCTTTTCCGTGCACAATAGAACCTAGAGAACCCATGAAAGATCGACATACTAATTTTAATAAACGATTTAATCGTACAAAGAATAAACGTACTGAAGTAAACCAGCTAAGTTTATTATAAAGACTCTGCGTAATGCTAATATCTGGCATAAAATTAATGTGTGAACGCATCCTCGTTATTTAAGTATTATTCTTTTTATGAGCCTACCATTTTATCAAAAACTTAATCAAAATACGCCGGAGGATTCCATTAAAATAATCACGATGTTAAGACTATTTTAAGTAAAGGCTACTAAAATCGCACGTTTTTTAAAGACCTCTACAAAGTTACAAAATAAAACAAAGTTTCGTAGATGTATTTTCTTTAGATACAAGAGGTTGCTGCTGTTTTTTCTTAAAAAGCCCAACCCTCGGCATTTGCTCATCTTGTTGATCAAAATCAAAAAACTGTACGGCCCCCATTTCAGAACCTTGTGCCAAATAGAGTACGCGGTCATCTATCACATGCAAAGGCCCCAATAGATAAGAAGATGCCTGCTGAGTTGCAAGACATTTTCTCGTATGAATATCCCACAATTGAATGTTTCCATCATAATCACCCAGAAAAAATTTGTTTTTATCAGTAGATGCGGCAACTGAAACAATGCGAGCATTCGATTTTAAGAAACCACCAGTTTCGATGAGCTCTTCAGATTCATTAAAAAAAAATAATTTAAATTGATTTTGGAATTTTGTGCAAGCAATCACATATCGATTCATTGCTATCGCACCAATAATAGGATGCGTATTTAGATAAGGATGTAATGCTTTTTTAATCAATCCTTGATTTTTTTCTGAAAACCCATCAATAAAATTTTCTTTTGCTGACACTTTATGTTGATCACTTAAATTTTTTTCTTCTAAAGGTTCGATAACACATTTATTTTTCGTTACATAATAAGACTCTAGCGAATTTTTCATTGTACTCAGGACAATTTTAATCCCATCCCTATCCTTTGGTATTACCCACAAGTGACTAATCGTTGATGAGGCAGTAATATTATAAAGTGTTTCATAACTGGTGGAATCTAATACTTTACATATATTTGAATCACATCCCGTGATGATCCACAATTTATTAGGTAATAATACTGAATAAAAAGGGATAAACCGCGTGGGATTTTTTAAATAAAATTTTAAATGACACGCAACACTCCCTTCCTTTTGCTCGATCTCATTGGTATTGTGACGCTGCATAACATAATATCCTTATCATGATATTCATCCTTGTTAAAAAAACTAATATTACGCTGCACTCTTCGCTGTCTGCAATGAGTCTGGATCATCTGGTGCAATATTTAAAACGCGTAACGTGCCTTCCATAATTCTTTCAAATATAGGGCCTGACACATAGCCGCCCAAATATTCTTTTCCCTGCGGATCATAAATAACAACCGCAACTACCACTTTAGGATGACTCGCTGGCGCCATCCCCACAAACGAAGAAATATAGCGATGCTTTTGATAACCTTGATCGCCTGCAATTAAAGCAGTCCCCGTTTTTCCTGCAACTTTATATCCTGGAACTCGCGCAGGTGCACCTGTCCCGCCTTTCTCCAATACTGATTGTAATAATTCACGCATCGTGCGCGCAACTTTGCTACTCATGACTCGCTCACCTTTTGGCACCTCATCTGTACGCAGCAATGTCACAGGCACCTTTACGCCATCATTTGCAAGGGTTGCGTATGCGTGCGCCAACTGCAAAGGCGTCACAGAAATACCGTAGCCAAATGATAAGGTAGCTAACGCAAAAGGTCTCCAACTGGACCGCTTAACTAATCGCCCCGCTTGCTCTCCCGGAAAACCAACACCTGTCATTTCGCCAAAACCCATTCGATGCAATAAATTCCATAGTTGATCGGGCGGTAAAGATAAAATAATTTTCGATACACCGACATTACTGGATAGCTGCAATACTTGCGTCACCGTTAATGCGCCATTATTGTGTTCATCACGCACCAAATGATGCTCAACGCGCATCCAGCCGGGATAAGTATCAATCATCGTATCAGGTTTAAACCGTCCGCTGTCTAAGGCAGTTGCAATGCTAAATGATTTAATCGTTGAACCGGGCTCAAAAATATCGGTCACCGCACGATTGCGAAATGTTTCTTTTTCATCAGGCAAAATATGATTAGGATTAAAAGAAGGTTGATTGACCATCGCCAATACTTCGCCGGTTTTAACATCTAAAATAACGACTGAACCTGAGAGAGCTGCGTTTTCGGTAACACCTCGCTGTAATTCACGATAAGCCAAATATTGAATTTTATGATTGATACTCAGCGTAAGATTAGAGCCCGCTCTTTGCTGTTGCACTGTTTGTAAATTACTCACGACGCGCCCGCGGCGGTCTTTAAGCACATATTTTTTCCCAACAGCGCCCGTCAGCCAATCATTATAAAGAAGTTCCAATCCTTCTTGCCCGCGATCATCCACATTGGTAAAACCAATCACATGGGCTGCCACTTCACCTTCGGGATAAAATCGTTTGTAATCTTCCTGTAAATAAACACCCGGAAACATGAATGATTTAATTTCCTTTGCGAGTTCTGGCGAAACACCCCGTTTTAAATAAACGAATTCTCGATTTTTATCTTGAGAGCGCTTTAATGCCGTTAAAATAATCTCGGGTAGAATATTTAAAATTTTACCGAGTTGTTTTATTTGTTTTTTATCAAATGAAAATTCTTTAGGATTCACCCAAATGGAATATACCGAAGTGCTAATTGCAAGAGGATAACCATTGCGATCGGTAATCATGCCGCGAAATGCAGGTTCACTGATAAGCCGTAAAGCACGTGCATCGCCTTGATCTTGCAAAAACGGACGCTTAATGACAGCGAGATCAACCATGCGCGCAATCAACCCGAAAACCGTCAATAAAATAAAAACATTCAACAAATAAAAACGCCACGAAATAAACGTTATCTGTGCTATATATTTCACTCGTTCACGACCACCACGGACTTGTTATCAGGTATTACCATGCCCAATTGACCTTCAGCTTCATTTTGAATTCGGGCTTGCATTGTCCATGTACTTCGTTCAAGTAACAATTGTCCCGACTCAACATGCAGTCGATTGCGCTCAGTGACTGTTTGCTGAATAGAAGCATTTAATGAACGTGTCGTATTCGTCATATAAATGACGCTCAAACCGGATATCAAAACAGCTGCAATCATCGTCAAAAATGGTAATTGCTCACGCGTTAAAAAAATTGAAACGACCCAGCTGCGTGATAATAAAGTGCCTTGATTAAGTAAACGGGCTGCTGCATTCATGATAGCTTTTCTCCTATGCGTAAAACAGCACTGCGTGCCCTTGGGTTTTCTGCAATTTCTCGCATGCTCGGCTTGATAGCACGGCCCACGCGTTTAAAATTGAGCGGAATATGGGTGTGCTTAATTGGCAGACCAGCAGGAATTTCAGGACCACGCTCCCTCTGTTGCATGAATTGTTTAACTAATCGATCTTCTAACGAATGAAAACTAATGACTAACAAACGTCCCCCTTTGCTTAACACTTCTAAGCCTTGCACTAAACCTAATTTCAAATCATCTAATTCGCGATTCACCTTGATACGAATCGCTTGAAAACTTCGTGTAGCGGGATGTTTTCCCTTTTGCCAAACAGGCATTGCTTTTCTAATAATTTCTGCCAGCTGAAGCGTTGTGGTAATGGGAGTGATCTCACGCGCTGCAACAATCGCGCGTGCAATACGGCGTGAAAAACGTTCTTCACCATAAATCCACAACACATCAGCTAATTCTTTTTCATCGACTTTAGCAATCCACGTCGCGGCATCCATTCCTTCTGAAAAATCCATGCGCATATCGAGTTTGCCATTCTTCATAAAACTAAAACCACGCTCTGGATTATCTAATTGTGGTGATGAGACACCTAGATCGAATAAAATTCCGCTTATTTTGCCAACTAAGTTTTGTTTTGCAACAAATTTTGCAAGTTCTGCAAACGTTCCGTGTTGAATCATAAAACGTTTGTCATCTAAAAAGTGTTGGCATGCGTAAGCGACTGCCTCAGGATCCTTGTCCATTGCCAGTAAGCGCCCCGTTGGACCAAGCTGATTCAAAATCGCTTGCGCATGTCCACCACGGCCAATCGTTGCATCAAGATAAACGCCATCGGGTTTGATTGCCAAATGCTCGATAACTTCAGCAAGCATCACCGGTTGATGCAGAGTAAATTTTTCTTTCATTCGACACGCCACCATAT
Organism: uncultured Coxiellaceae bacterium; assembly: GCA_964622455.1. Lineage (GTDB taxonomy): Bacteria > Pseudomonadota > Gammaproteobacteria > DSM-16500 > DSM-16500 > CAZUQP01. Next base: position 48,056 of record CAZUQP010000001.1, on the reverse strand, counting down.
ATTTTCCGTATTACAATGATAATTTTTTCACTTCATCTGGAAGTGAAGAATCACCTTTAGATTCTTCATCCAACCAATCACTACGACGTTTTTGCCAATGTGCTTCATCCCAAATTTCAAATTTTTTCCCTTGCCCAACTAACATAGCGTGCTTGCTTAATTCTGCATATTCACGCAACAAAGGAGGCAAAAGAATACGGCCGTGGCTATCCAACTCCACTTCTGTGGCATGACCGATTAATAAACGTTGGATACGACGCGCTTCAGAATTAAAACTGGGAAGTTCCGCTAACTTACTTTCGATGGTTTCCCAAGCAGAGAATGGGTAGAGTAACAAACATTTTTCTTCAGTATCAATAGTCAAAACGACACAGCTGCGGCTTTCTTGTAGCCGCTCACGATAGCGGGTAGGAATAACTATTCTACCCTTCACATCGATATTGATTCCGTTGACGCCTCTAAACACGTCAGTCTCCTTTTTGACCTGCCTTGGAATCAGCTATTTTTCTTCCCTATGCACTTAATATACCACGATTTCCCACAATAAACCACTTTTTACCACTATATGTGGTAAAAATAGCAAAAATAATGTGCCACGGAAACATACACAGCAAAAGCGAAACCCGCTGTTATCTGGCAAATAATAAATCACTGCAATACAATAGTAGTATACAAATCGCACAAAGGAGAAATGGCGCTATGAATCTCCGTAAAAAAATCCAAGAAACGAAGGAGGAAAAAGCAAAGCAAGAGCCAACTAATATGAAGCAAGAATTAGCCAACATATGGAATATAGAAAATATTGCAAAACTGATTGAGCCTTTCGATACTGAAGACCGCGCCAAAATATTTAATCATATATTAAATAATAAAAAAATTCTCGCCCGTGTAATTTACGATAGCCGGAACATCGCTCAACTTAAAAAGATTTTTCCTCAAAAATATCATGAAAAAATATACGCATCGATACTACATCAAAACATTCTTTCTAAATTAACCTACGATGCAAATGCCATTGAACAACTGAAAAAAGTGATCCCTCAAAAATATCATGAAACTATTTATTTCAAGTTGTTTGATACGCTGCAAAAAAATTATCACGCTCAAAAACAAAAAGAACCGGATTCGTCTGCAGCAACATCACTTCTATTCTCATCGGGGGAAAAAATACTATGCGCATATCCACGCCATCAAAAAGACATCTACGAATGGGCATCTCAACACATCCGTTTTAATCAATTAAGCAATAGTGAAAAACAAAAAATCACTCTAGTTTTTCCTGAGGAAACAGAGATTAATCAAGCGTGGTTTATTGAAAAACGCGAACAAGAATGGGAAATGCTCAAAGATGAATTAAAAAATGCAATCGCAAAGAAAAAAATGGATGATGAAGAAAAAAAATATATACCAACAGAACGCGCCAACCAAGATCAGAATCGCATCGATCTTATTGCCCCTAAAGCAGCGTTAGCTACACAATTTGACCCTAACAAACAAGATAGATATGCTGAATTTTGGTTGAAAAATCTTCCGCTTCTTATAGAAGAATTTAAAAAAGTACGCGAATTTCATCTTAAAAAAAGCAACTCCTCACGCGGTATTGCCGAAAAACTCTACGCTCTCGTTGCTAATAAAAGATTTGAAATAGCCGAAGAACTCAATCACAACGAGATGAAGTTATTCACGCAGCTTACCTATGGAAAACCCAGAGATTCTACTCATCGAGGAAGAGATTTTGTATGCAAAAGCTCTCCTCGATTTGGTTGGCAGTTCGATGCTCTTATGGAGTTATATAAAACAGAAATAGAGAAATTCGATCATTCAACTAATCTCAGCGCTACTTCTTGCATTCATTCATGGCGAATCACCGCCATCAGCGAAGGAAACATAGAATCATTTTTCTTATCAACAACAGATTATTCTGCTTCATGGGAAAATATAAACGTAAAAAAAGGAGATCTACCCGAAGCCTATTTACATCAACCTGGATTTCTTTTTACCCATCCGGATGCAGATGTGTTTTATCTAATTTTTCAAGAACTGGACTCTCTTGTTTGGGAATTATTAAATTATCAATTCACAGATAATGAACCCTACAACGAGACGCGATTCTGGTTTCTGCTCGGGCAAACCATTTCGTTATTAGCAACATGTATGCCGTTACAATTAGGATCTGCTGCAACCACTGAAAATTTCATGCGCGCCCTTTTGGGCATACACGGTTTTTTTCTCGAACCTTTTGGAGTCAATCAAAAAATAGAAATCAATTGGGACATTGCCGCAATGGCAATGCCTCGAGAAATCTATGTAAAAAACTTTTTAGATTATTTTGAACATATGCCGGTTAAATCAAAGACCTTAACAAACACGATGAAAGCAGAAGAAAAAACCGATTCATCTACAAAAGAAAATCTTGTTACTCCACGATCACCCAGATTATTTTCATCATCCTCTGACTCTGATACAGACACGGACAATGACGAAATAAGACCAGAAAATAAATCACATCCATCGGGAAAAAGATGAGTCAGCCAATAAGCCGGGTTCTGTCGTGGACAGTCATTTATCTAGGATGTTTGTCGCCAAGCACCTCAAGCAACCTACCCGAGCTTAAAATGCGGGCCGCACTTTCCTAAAAAACACATATACCAGTGTCTCATAGGCATAAGCTCCTATTTGGTCTTGCTCCAGACGGGGTTTGCCGTGCCGTTTCTGTTACCAGTTACGCGGTGCGCTCTTACCGCACCTTTTCACCTTTTCCAAATGTTGCCATTTGGTAGTCTATTTTCTGTGGCACTTTCCGTAAACTCACGCTTCCCAGGGGTTACCTGGCATCTTGCCCTTGGAGCCCGGACTTTCCTCTGTATTAAAACAGCGACTGTCTCGGCTAACTCACCCAGAAGGATAGCTTATTTTTGGATAATAGACAAATTAGCGCGCCGCTAACTCCAATGCTTTTTGATAAAGTTCATTTTTTCTTTTACCGGAAATTTTTGCAGCCAATTCTACCGCTTGTTTTAAAGGCAAATCTTCTAATAATATTTTTAACAAATTCTCAGTTGAAATAACCTCAGCAGATCGCGGAACATCAGAACCCCCTTCGACTATCAAAACAATTTCACCACGCTGCTGATTTTTATCTTGTCTCACCCATTCAATTAAATCTCTTAATGGTGCAGAATAAATAGTTTCATATAATTTTGTTAGTTCGCGCCCGACTACAACTAGACGCTCGTCTCCCCATATCGTTTGCATATCCACTAAAGTATCTAAAACACGGTGAGGCGCTTCGTAAAAAACCATGGTCCGTGTTTCATTGCGTAATAACTCCAATTGCTTTAAACGTTCCTTTGTTTTGGGTGCTAAAAACCCCTCAAAACTAAAACGGTTGGTTGCAACACCGGCTGCACTTAAAGCAGTAATCATCGCCGAAGGCCCTGGTATGGGAACTACACGAATATTGAATTCTCTCGCCCTTCGCACCAAAAAATACCCTGGATCACTAATTAAGGGAGTTCCCGCATCACTGATGAGAGCAATCGATTTTCCTTCTTTAAGCCATGTGAGCAATAAATCAGTACGATCCCGTTCATTATGTTCATGCAATGCAAAAAGAGGGGTTGAAATGGAAAAATGCTGTAATAATGGCCTACTATGCCGGGTATCTTCAGCTGCAATATGATCCACTGATTTTAGGGTATCAATGGCGCGCGGGCTCATATCCTGCAGGTTGCCAATAGGCGTCGCCACGATATAGAGCGTTCCAAAATGATTTATATTCATAAGCTAAAATGGTATCTTATCGGCATTCATTTAAACAGGTTGGTTACATCGTAATGGCCAAAAACCGCTTTATTATCACATTATTCATTGTGTTTAGCATCTTGCAATTAACCGCATGCCAAACAAATGGAGCTTTGGGCGCAAATAATGCCAATTTGGCTGCCGGGAATCATGCTGTTAATTTACAAGGATTTCCGAATAATCCAGAATTTTTTCAAGGAAGCACACCTGTTATTTGGGGGAATTTACAACATGTATCCCTCCCCCAGTTAAATACCGCTATTCAACAAACAACCAATCCTAATACCCTTGGGTGGCTTTCCCTCGCTGTGATTAGTAAACAATACAGCACCAATACCACCGAACTCATTAATCAATTGATCATATGGCGGGCAGCAAATAAAGATCATCCCGCAAATGCTCTTTTCCCAGAAAATAGCGTATTAACTAGCATACAAAATAAAGCACCGCCCAAACATATTGTTTTGTTGCTGCCTTTACAAGGCGCACTCCGTAATTCAGGACAGGCTGTCCGTGATGGTTTTTTAAATGCTTATTACGAAACGCGTTCTGCTAAAGAACAGCAAACCATTTCATTTTTAGATACCAGCACCTCAAATGACATGATAGCGCTTTATCAACAAGCTATTGCACAACATGCAGATGCCGTGATAGGCCCGCTCACTAAAGAACAGGTGCAGCAACTCGCCGCATTAAATAATTTTCCTGTGCCAACCGTTGCATTAAATTATACTGACGTATGGTTTGGATCGTTACCCGCCAACTTTTATGAATTTGGATTATCTCCGCTAGATGAAACAAAACAACTTGCCGAGAAAGCGCACCAAACAGGACATACACGAGCACTACTCATTGCGCCTAACAATGAATGGGGATCACGTGTTGGAAAAACACTGACTGCTAATTGGGAAGCATTAGGCGGCAGCATGGTAGACACATTTTATTTTAATGAAGAAACCGATTTAAACCAAGGTATTGCAAATTTATTGCATGTTGATCCTGAAAAAGATGCAACTGCAATGAAAAAAGAAAATAATAAACAAGTATTATCAGAACAAAGAAGACATGATTTTGATGTGATATTTTTATTAGCGCCGCCCGAGAGCGCGCGTCAAATCCTGCCCTTATTAAAATATTATTACGTTGAAAAGACGCCGGTCTTTTCAACTTCTATTATTTATTCAGGTACGCCTGCACCTGAAAAAGATTCTGATTTAAATGGCGTTATTTTTTGCGATATTCCATGGACTTTACAAATGGCAAAAAGCAGCGGATCTAAAACAGACTCACGTTTTGACCGTTTATATGCAGTGGGACGCGATGCTTATCTACTCAGCAGCCAGATAACCCGCCTAACCGAATTACCTAATTTTCCTATTTATGGAGCAACAGGAGCATTAATGTTAACGCCTAAGCAACAAATTTATCGACGTTTAGCATGGGCTGAAATGCGCGATGGCCGCCCTTAATCTTCTAGCAGGCAAAGCCGCTGAACAAAAAGCCTGTGAATTTTTATTAAAACAAGGACTCACATTGATCAGTAAAAATTATCGCTGCAAACAAGGTGAGATTGACCTAATCATGCGTGATGGCCAAGATATCGTTTTTATTGAAATACGCTTGCGTACGAACAAAAATTTTGGCAGTGCTATTGAAAGTATTAATGAAAGCAAACAGAAAAAAATTTTGCGTACCGCCATACATTTCTTACGTGGACGACAATGGTTACATACAAAAAATTGCCGGTTCGATGTTATTGGCATGTCAGACAATCATTTTGAGTGGATTAAAAATGCTTTTACTGCGGATATATTATGAATACTATTTATGAACGAATAAAACATCAGTTTAGCGAAAGCATCCAAACCAAAATTAATTCGGCAGACATTCTTCCTCCTATTATTCAAACAGCCTGTGAACAGATAATACAATCCCTGCTTGAAGGACACAAAATTATGAGTTGCGGCAATGGCGGATCCGCATGTGACGCATTGCATTTTTCCAGTGAAATGTTAAATCGCTTTAAGGATGAGCGACCAAGTTTGCCTGCCATTGCTTTAAATGCAGATATCTCTACCTTAACAGCTATTGCCAATGATTATAGCTATCATGAGGTCTTTGCTAAGCAAATACGTGCGCTCGGCCATCCAGGTGATGTATTACTTGCTATATCAACCAGCGGAAATTCCACCAACATTTTAAATGCTATTAAGGCCGCGCAAGATCGAGAGATGATTGTAGTTGCCTTAACCGGCAATGACGGTGGTAAAATAGCAGAATTATTGAAAAATAACGATGTTGAAATTCGTGTCCCAGCAGCGGAAACTGCCCGGATTCAAGAAACACATTTACTCATTATTCATTGCATATGCGATATTGTTGATTATCAATTATTTGGTCACGGAGAAATGGCAACATGAAAAAATTAATTATCGTAGTCAGCCTCTTTCTATCTTTGCAAGGGTGTTTTTTTGTTGCGGGAGCGGCTGCCGGTGCTGCAGCTGTTGCAGTGGTTTATGATCATCGCAAATTAGAAAAAATATTGAAAGACCAAGAAATTACTAAACAAATTTCAGATAAAATAGGAAGTGTGCCTCACTTACAAGAAAACAACCACATTGAAGTCACCTGTTTTAACCGTGTTGTTTTACTCACGGGTGAAACCACAACAGCTGCTGAACGTCAACAAGCAGAAGATATTGCGAAGGGCGTGCCTGATGTTGTGAAAGTATATAATGAAATTACAATCAAGGGACCAACTTCATCCCTAACACGCGCCAGTGACTCTTGGATTACGGCTAAAATTAAAACTCAGATGCTTGCTACAAAAGATTTACAATCAGGCACTATTAAAGTCGTCACCGAAAATGGCAGCGTTTATTTAATGGGGATCGTCAGTCGAGAACAAGCCGATATGGCGGTTGAAATTGCCCGCCAAGTCGCTGGCGTACAAAGAGTTGTGAAAATTTTTCAATACACAAACTAATTTCAAATACAATGGACTGAATTAACATGGATAGTACTCGAAAAAAAATAGCTGTTTTTTTATTGGTTTCATTCGTTTCTTTTTCTTTGCAAGGCTGTATGAATGCGGCAATAACAAGCGGGCAAGCTGTTTATAATCGACAAAGTATTCAAACTACATTGAATGATCATTACGTAACGATGAAAGCTGAGCGGGAAATTTATTTAGATAACACCCGTTTTGCTAACACACGAGTTTCAGTCTCAAGTTTTAATGGTGTAGTATTACTGACAGGACAAGTTCCAGAAGCTTCTCAAAAGGAAGACATTGAAAAAATCGTTAGAAAAATTTCAGAAGCTGATGAAGTTCATAATTTAATTACCGTCTCAGCACCAGCCTCTGCTTTGGTACAAGTGAGTGATTCATGGATTACTACGAAAATTAAATCAAAATTACTTGCAACCAATGGAGTTGACCCGGCCCAAATTAAAGTCATTACTGAAAATGGCGTTGTTTATTTAATGGGTCTTCTGCCAAAGGAAGAGGCGGAGATCGCCACAGACCTTGCGAGAACGACGGATGGAGTACAGAGTGTAGTTACCATTTTTGGATATATCACAATCAGTAAAACGTAAGGTACTTTTTTCCGATGCTACTCAACCAATCGTAAGTGAGAACGTTTTTTGTCTGTTTTAAGCGTATCGGCTGTCTGCCCTGTTGAAGTGTCTGACCACCCTTCCTCTGTCTCATCATCTTCATAATCAAAAAACATTCCCTGCTGATTTTCCTGCGCATAAATCGCCAGAACAGATTTGAGAGGAACAGAAATAATATGCACTACACCCGAAAAAGAAGCCCTAAATTCAAGAACATCTTTAGTAATTTTAAAATCACGAACAGCATTTGGAGAAACATTTAATGTAATTTGATTATTTTCGATAAATTCTTCGGGGACTTTACAACCACGAATTAATGCATTAATTAAAACGAATGGTGTGCACGCACTATCAACAATCCAATCATAAAAGGCACGAATCAAGTAAGGTTTATTAGATAACATGGAGAGACCTCGTCCATACTACATTTTAGATTAAACTGCTTCCGTATAAGGTGCTTTACGTAAATCTTGCTCGGCTTCCGTTAAGCTAGCTTGAAAAGAATCACGCGCAAACATGCGTTCAGCATACTTATAAACTGCTTTAGCTTCAGGCGGTAAAGTAATACCCCATGAAGGCAATCGCCACAAAATAGGTGCAATACAGCAGTCAATCAATGAAAATTCTTCATTCAAAAAGAAAGCAGAACTTGCAAAAACAGGCGCGAGTTTTACCAAATAACCCCGCAATTCCTTACCTGCTGCCTGAACCTCTGCAGATTTACCTTGCTCAATTTTATGAACCAAGCTGCTCCATTCCCGATCGACACGATAAATCATTAAACGTGTTTTAGCGCGCGCGACGGGATAAACCGGCATTAAAGGCGGATGTGGAAAACGCTCATCTAGATATTCCATGATGATGTTTGCATCATACAAAACTAATTCGCGGTCAACTAACATCGGCGTAGTTCCGTATGGATTCAATTCGTGTAAATCTTCTGGTTTTTCATTAGGGCCTACATTAATTACATCAACTGAAACGCCTTTTTCTGCTAATACAATACGCACGCGATGACTCATAATATCGAGCCCGCCTGAATAAAGCGTCATGATCGATCGTTTATTGGCAACAATTGCCATTTCTGCATACCTCTCAAAATAACACTTCTAGACGACTGGCTGGGGGACTAGGATTCGAACCTAGGTTAACGGAGTCAGAGTCCGCTGTCCTACCGCTAGACGATCCCCCAACAGGACTTTGTAATACTTTCCTAAGAACACTCCATGATTGAATAAAAAAATGGACTAACGTTTAGAATACTGCGTATCTTTACGAGCCTTCTTCAATCCGACCTTCTTACGTTCTACTTCGCGTGCATCACGCGTTAAATAACCGGCGGTACGTAACAATTTGCGCACTGAGTTTTCGGCATAGATATCGGCACCGCTCTCACGTTCAAATTGTAACAGTGCACGTGCAATACCATGACGGATAGCGCCTGCTTGACCGTTAATGCCGCCGCCCTTGACTTTTACCGCCACATCAAACTGATTTAATAGCTGCGTCACCTCAAGGGGTTGACGCACAATCATTTGTGATGTTTTACGTCCAAAATAATTTTCGAGCACCTGATTATTCACTGTAATGCTGCCTTTGCCTGGTGTTAAGTATACGCGCGCAGTCGATGTTTTACGACGGCCGGTACCATAATAGCGTTCTGTTACTGCCATAAGTTTATTCCAAATCTAATTGCTGGGGTTGTTGTGCTGTATGAGGATGATCAGCACCTGCATACACTTTTAATTTGCGGTACATAGCACGGCCTAATGGATTTTTAGGTAACATGCCTTTTACTGCAATTTCAATAATCCGTTCTGGTTTTTTTGCTAATAGTTTATCAAAAGCTATTTCCTTGATACCGCCAGGATAACCCGAATGGCTGTAATAAATCTTATCTTTGGATTTATTACCACTGACCTTCACTGATCGCGCATTAATAACCACAATATAGTCGCCTGTATCAACGTGAGAGGTATAAATAGGCTTATGCTTGCCGCGCAAGCGCTTTGCGACTTCGCTAGCAAGTCTGCCAAGTGTTTTCCCTGATGCATCAATAAGATACCACTGATGACTGGTCGTTTCATTTTTTGCGTTATAAGTTCTCATCTGACTCCTACTCCAATGGAGCAAAACAATATAAAAAAGACGTTGAATTTTATAGCAATGCCCGATAACAAGCAAGCGGAGCGCGCGATTTTGGCTTAATTTTTAGAGGGTATTTAAGCACAAAAAGACTATCTTTTATAAAAGAGTTAGATTTTAGCCTGTTTAGAATCCTTTTTCAGATCTTATCTTATATTTTTCGTGTTTTGTTACAAAAATACTCGCAAAATTATCAAGATATGTTATTGTAGGCATTGCATCATTTTGACTTATTTTAAAGAGGAATCAACAATGGCTGCTAAAAAAGTTTCTGCCAAATCTAGAAGGAAATCTGTAAAGAGGAAATCAGCAAAAACAGCAATGAAGGCCGCATCTAAAAAGGTGGCAATACCAGTCGTCAAAGATCCTTTAACCAAAAGCGGTATTTTAAGAGCGTTAACGGATATGACTGCTCTACCCAAAAAAGATGTTAATGCAGTTCTTGATGGAATAGGTACATTGATTGAGCTACATGTTAAATCACGCGGTCCTGGCAAATTCGTGATGCCCGGCCTCATGAAAATTAGCGTCGTCAAAAAACCCGCGACACCTGCCCGAAAAGGTAGAAATCCCTTTACTGGCGAAGAAATCATGTTCAAAGCTAAACCTGCTCGCAGAGCAGTTAAAATTAGAGCACTCAGAAAGTTGAAAGAGATGGCGCTCTAAAATACTCCACAATCTAGATCATCGCTCTCAATTAACCTTGTGAGCGATGATTGGTTATCTTTATAGCGTCATTGTGTGGACAGTTATATATTTTATTTTTATTTCGCTAATTCTTCTTTGACGACCGCTGCAAGCTGATCTGCTAACTGCCTCACGCGCACCTCATCATTCCCTTCAACCATCACGCGCACCAGGGGCTCTGTTCCAGAGCGTCTCAGCAGTACTCGGCCTGTTGCGCCTAAAGAGCTTTCTGCCTCATGAAGAGCAGCGCGGACACTAACATTTTGGATGGGGTCAACATCTTGCGTCACACTGACATTGACTAAGACTTGCGGATAACGATGCAATCCTTGTTTTAATTGCGCGAGTGATTGCATTTTATGACACATCGCTGAGAGAACTTGTAGTGCAGTAATGATGCCATCGCCTGTGGTAATCGCATCCGAACAAATAATATGGCCGGAAGGTTCGCCGCCTAAATGCCATTGACGCTTCATCAATTCAGCCACAATATATCGGTCACCTACCGGTACTCGCACTAAATCAAAACCCATTTCGCGAATCGCAAGCTCAAGGCCTAAATTAGACATAAAAGTACCCACTAATCCGCCTTTTAAAAGACCCAATTCATGGTGGTGTTTTGAAATAATATAAAGCAAATCATCACCATCTAATACTTGGCCTTCATGGTCAACCATAATGACACGATCGCCATCACCATCTAAGGCAAGACCTAAGTCTGCTTTTTCACGCACAACCGTTTGTCTTAAATTGTCTGTGTGTGTTGCGCCGCATTCTGAATTAATATTTAATCCATTTGGCTCAATGCCAAGTTCGAGAACATCTGCGCCCAATTCCATAAAAACACTTGGCGCGATGTGATAAGCTGCACCATTTGCACAATCAACTACTATTTTCAATCCGCTCAAAGTAATATCGGATGACACCGTACTTTTACAAAATTCAATATAACGGCCAGGTGCATCCACAATACGGATCGCTTTGCCAAGCTCTGCGGAATCAACCGTTGTCATGGTTTTTTCTAACTGTTCCTCAATTGCAATTTCCAATTCGTCTGGTAATTTTGTTCCTTGTGCTGAAAAAAACTTAATCCCATTATCATAATAGGGATTATGCGAAGCGCTAATCACAATGCCCGCTTGAGCACGCAAGGTACGCGTTAAATAAGCAATAGCCGGCGTTGGCATAGGCCCTAACAAATGAATATCAACCCCTGCTGCTGCAAGACCTGCTTCAAGCGCTGATTCAAACATATAGCCAGATATACGCGTATCTTTTCCAATTAACACCTTACCAGATTCTTGACGCGCCAATACTTTACCGACTGCCCAGCCTAATTTTAAAATAAAATCGGGTGTCACAGGCCATATACCTACGCGCCCGCGAATTCCATCAGTCCCAAAATATTTACGTTGTGGTTTTTCAGTAGAATTACTCATCATGCGCAGAATGCAGTCCTTGATTATCGTCTTTTTTCAAAATCTCCGGTGTATCTTGTTCATCAACAGGCGGCGGTGTTTTAATTTTCTCTTTTTTACTATTTCCATCTTGCCAATCAGAAGGCTCGCGCGCGGGTTTACCTGACATCACATCTTGAATTTGCTCTTGCCCTATTGTTTCATATTTAATAAGCGCCTCAGCCATCGCATGCAGTTTGTCTAAATTTTCTTTGAGAATTTTTTCTGCGCGTTGGTAATTACGATCAACAATGACATGGATTTCTTGATCAATCAGACCTGATGTTGTTTCAGAAATTTCTTTATGCCGCGCAACCGCATGGCCTAAAAACACTTCTTTTTCATCTTCTCCAAAAGTGAGCGGGCCTAATTTTTCAGAAAGCCCCCATTTAGTCACCATATTTCGCGCTAGCTCTGTTGCTTTTTGAATATCATTGGAAGCACCGGTTGTCACTTTACTGGGCCCAAAAATAATGACTTCTGCAATCCGGCCGCCAAATAAACTGGAAATCTTACTTTCTAAATGTTCTTTGCTATAACTGTAACGATCACCTTCCGGTAAGAACATCGTCACGCCTAATGCCCGGCCGCGAGGAATAATAGTGACTTTATGGACTGGATCATGTTCAGGCACTAAAAGGCCTACAATGGCATGGCCCGCTTCATGATACGCTGTTAATTTCTTTTCTGATTCACTCATCACCATTGAACGGCGTTCAGCGCCCATGATCACTTTATCTTTTGCTTTTTCAAATTCTAGCATGCCTACTGCACGTTTATTTGCGCGCGCTGCAAACAAAGCCGCTTCATTGACAATATTGGCAAGGTCTGCACCCGAAAATCCAGGCGTACCTCGTGCAATCACCCCAGGATTCACATCATCTGCCAAAGGCACTTTACGCATATGAACACGAATAATTTGCTCACGCCCCCGCACATCCGGTAAACCAACGACGACTTGACGATCAAATCGGCCGGGACGCAATAATGCATTATCCAATACATCAGGACGGTTAGTGGCCGCAATCACAATCACACCCTCATTGCCTTGAAAACCATCCATTTCAACCAATAATTGATTAAGCGTTTGTTCACGCTCATCATGACCGCCGCCAAGACCCGCACCGCGATGACGGCCGACCGCATCAATTTCATCAATAAAGATAATACAGGGCGCTTGTTTCTTGGCTTGCTCAAACATATCGCGTACACGTGATGCGCCCACGCCAACAAACATCTCAACAAAGTCAGAACCGGAAATTGTAAAGAAGGGAACTTTAGCTTCCCCTGCCACTGCTTTCGCTAATAATGTTTTGCCTGTTCCAGGAGGGCCAACCAGTAGCACGCCCTGCGGAATTTTGCCGCCCAATTTTTGAAATTTACCCGGGTCACGTAAAAATTCGACAAGTTCTTTGACTTCTTCTTTTGCTTCATCAACTCCTGCAACATCTGCAAAAGTGACTTTGACTTGATCTTCACTTAATAAACGCGCGCGGCTGCGTCCAAAAGAAAATGCACCGCCTCGTCCACCGCCTGTTTGTTGACGAAGCACATAAATCCAAATGGCAAAAAGAACAATCCAAGGTAATAAACTAAGTAAATGCACCAAGAGTCCTGGTTGTTCTGGCGGTTTACCTTTCACATTGACACCCTTATTAACGAGCTCTTCCAAAAGCTGTGTATCATTGGCCATCGGCAAATAAGTAGCAAATATCTTATTATTTTGCATAGTGCCTATTAATTCTTGGTCAGAAATAGTGACGGAACTCACATTGCCTTGCTTGACTTCACTGATAAATGCAGAATAAGTGATGCGTTGCTCCGCTTCACGTCTTGGCCCAAAAACATTAAATACGGAAACTAAGATGACCCCAGCCACCATCCATAACAGTATCGTTTTAATCGTGTCATTCACCTTGCGGCCCCTTTTGCACTATCTCATCGCTCATCTATTCATGATACCTGAAGTAAAATCGAGAAACTACCTTGAACCCTTTTAACCCCTAATTTTTTGCCAGCAAATAGACTTCCCGCGAGCGGTCTTTGGAAGCCTTGGGTTTACGAATAACAACTTTTTTGAAACAACCGCGTAAATTTAACAAAAACGCATCAAAACCCTCTCCTTGAAACACCTTCACTAACAAACCGCCTTTTCGATGTAATACTTTTTGCGCCAAATCAAAAGCTAATTCTGCTAATTCTAAAGAGCGCGGCTGATCCACACTCACAATACCGCTTATGTTAGGTGCCATATCCGATATCACCCAATCCACTTTGGTATCGCCCAAGGTTTTTAATAATTCATCTAAGACGGAAGGCTTAGCAAAATCACCTAAAATAAATTCAACACCCGGAATCGGTGACATCGGTAAAATATCAAGCGCAATCACGCGCCCTGTTTTTCCCACCCATTTGGCAACCACTTCCGACCAACTGCCTGGTGCTGCACCCAAATCAATGACTACCATGCCTGGCTTAAATAATTTACCGCGCTCTTGCAGTTCTTCTAACTTATAAACTGCACGTGCGCGCGCACCAGTTTTGTGAGCTTTTTTGACATAAGGATCTGAAAAATGTTCGTGAAGCCAACGACGGCTGCTCTTGCTACCCGGCATTAAACATAAGCCACTTCAATAATTTCATATTCCGTGACACCCTCAGGTGTGCGCACTTCCACAAGATCGCCTTCATATTTACCAATCAGTGCGCGCGCAATCGGGGAGCTAATTGAAATTTTATTATCGTTAATATCCGCTTCATCATCCCCAACAATTTTATAACAAGCTTTTGTCGCTGCATTTTTATTATTTAAAGTGATAGTGGTACCAAAGATGACTTTACCGGTATTTTCAATTTGAGTGACATCGATGACTTGCGCAACCGATAATTTATTTTCAATTTCCAAAATACGTCCTTCAACAAAACTCTGCTGCTCGCGCGCCGCATGATATTCTGCATTTTCTTTTAAATCCCCATGCGCCCTTGCTTCTGCAATAGCATTAATAATTTTAGGACGCTCAAGCGTTTTTAAACGGTGTAATTCTTCACGCAATTTTTCAGCGCCAAGCACTGTCATAGGAACTTTATTCATATCATTTCCTTAAAATTTCATTTCTTCAAAAAATTTTTTGACTTTATCAAACCAAGAATTTGATCTAGGATTGTGTTTATTATCCAGAGAAAGGGTTTTTTCAAATTGAGCCAGCAATTCTTTTTGTTTATGCGTTAAGTTGACCGGTGTTTCGACGATCACTTTACATAACAAATCGCCTTTACTGCCGCCCCGCACAGAAGGAATTCCCATATTTTTTAGACGAAACACTTTACCGGATTGTGTTTCTGCCGGCACTTTCAGTTTGATCCGCCCCGTTAATGTAGGCACATCTAATTCACCGCCTAAAGCGGAAGTTACAAAACTAATAGGAACTTCACAATGTAAATGCGTGCCCTCCCGTTCAAAAATGGGATGAGGCGTTACGGTAATCTGCACATATAAATCACCCGGTGATGCGCCAGGCTCTCCTGCTTCGCCTTCTCCGCCTAAACGAATTCGATCGCCCGTATCGACGCCAGGCGGTATTTTAACCGATAATTTCTTAGTTTGTTTTAGCCGCCCTTTCCCGCGGCAAGAAGAACACGGATCTAAAATAATTTGTCCCTTCCCGCGGCAAGAAGGACAAGTTTGCTGTACCGAAAAAAATCCTTGTTGGATCCGAATTTGTCCATGACCGCCGCAATCTTGGCAAGTAACAGGTGCTGCTCCTTTCTTAGCGCCGCTACCGCCGCAATCGCTGCATAAAACTTGCGTTGGAATCGTGACTTCAACCACTGTTCCAAGAACCGCTTGCTCTAAAGTGATTTCGAGATGATAACGTAAATCAGAACCTCGCGCAGGGCCCGCTCTTCCGCCGCTAAAAATATCACCGAAAATATCGCCAAAAATATCACTAAAATTCATGCCGCCCATTCCGCCAAAACCACCGGCATCTTGGGCACTATGACCAAATTGATCGTAGGCTGCGCGTTTACGAGCATCAGACAACACTTCATAAGCTTCGCGTGCTTCTTTGAATTTTTCTTCTGATGCCTTGTCATGATTGGTACGATCAGGATGATATTTCATGGCCAAGCGGCGAAACGCTTTTTTAATTTCATCCTCGCTTGCGCTACGCGAAACACCTAAGGTTTCATAATAATCATTTTTTGCCATCGGATTTATTCGTTTTTATTTTTTATGATCATCTTTGACTTCTTCAAATTCCGCATCAACCACTGTATCTCCTTTTTGGGCGCCACCTTCTCCCGCTGATTGCGATTGCGCACCTGCGGCCTCTCCGCTGCCTGGTTGTTGTTGAGATGCATAAAGTTTTTCTGCCATTTTAGATGATGCGTCGGTTAAATCTTTCGTTTTTGCTTCGATCAAGTCCTTATCATTTCCTTTGATGGCTTCTTTCAGTGCATCGATAGCACGCTCAATTGCGCTGCGCTCATCAGCCGATACTTTATCCCCCGCTTCTTTCAAGGATTTTGAAACAGCGTGGATCATATTATCTGCTTGATTACGTGCTGTCACTAAATCATGGAACTTACGATCTTCTTCCACATTGGCTTCTGCATCTTTCACCATGTTTTTAATTTCATCTTCAGAAAGACCGCTGGATGCTTTAATGACGATCGATTGCGCTTTGCCGGTCGCTTTATCTTTAGCAGATACATGCAAAATACCATTTGCATCAATATCAAAATTAACTTCAATTTGCGGCATACCGCGTGGCGCTGGCGGAATATCAGCTAAATCGAAACGACCCAATGATTTGTTCGCTGATGCCATTTCACGCTCACCTTGCAATACATGCACAGTAACAGCTGTTTGATTATCACCTGCGGTTGAGAAAACTTGGTTTGCTTTGGTTGGAATTGTCGTATTTTTTTCAATAAGCTTGGTCATGACACCGCCCAACGTTTCAATGCCTAATGAAAGCGGCGTGACATCAAGCAATAACACATCTTTGACAGAACCTGATAACACAGCGCCTTGAACTGCTGCACCAATGGCGACAGCTTCATCGGGATTAATATCACGGCGCGGTTCTTTGCCAAAGAATTTTTTAACCGTTTCTTGCACCATCGGCATGCGTGTTTGGCCGCCAACTAAAATAACATCGACGATATCATTCACATTAACATTGGCATCTTTAATCGCAATTTTGCAAGGCTCAATGGTGCGTTGAATCAAATCTTCCACTAAAGATTCTAGTTTTGCGCGGGTAATTTTAACATTTAAGTGTTTCGGACCGCTGGCATCCGCTGTAATGTACGGTAAGTTGACATCGGTTTGCTGCGCAGATGACAATTCAATTTTTGCTTTTTCTGCCGCTTCTTTTAAACGCTGCAAAGCAAGCGGATCGTTACGTAAATTAATGCCGGACGATTTTTTAAATTCATCAATTAAATAATTAATTAAACGTAAATCAAAATCTTCACCGCCTAAGAACGTATCGCCATTGGTGGATAACACTTCAAACTGATGTTCGCCATCCACTTCAGCAATTTCAATAATGGAAATATCAAATGTACCGCCGCCAAGATCATAGACTGCAATTTTGCGATCGCCTGGTTTTTTGTCTAAACCAAATGCTAAAGCGGCAGCGGTCGGTTCGTTAATAATACGTTTTACTTCAAGGCCTGCGATGCGTCCTGCATCTTTAGTGGCTTGCCTCTGGGAATCATTAAAATAAGCGGGCACTGTAATCACCGCTTCAGTCACAGGATGTCCCAAATAATCTTCCGCTGTTTTTTTCATTTTCATGAGCACTTGCGCGGAAATTTGCGGCGGCGCTAATTTTTTATTACCCAATACTTCAATCCATGCATCGCCATTGTCTGCTTTAATAATTTTATAAGGCACAATTTCTTTATCTTTACGCACCACTTCTTCATCATAACGACGGCCAATTAAGCGTTTTGCCGCATAAATTGTATTAGCAGGATTTGTGACAGCTTGACGTTTTGCAGGCTGGCCCACCAAAACTTCGTCATTTTCAAGATAGGCAACAATAGAAGGAGTGGTACGATCGCCTTCTGCATTTTCAATGACTCGTACTTTGTCGCCTTCCATGACGGCGACACAGGAATTCGTTGTTCCTAAATCAATACCAATAATCTTACTTGCTGCTGTTGCCATGTGTGTCTCCAAAAAGAAATTGTTACCTTATATATAGGGGTTGTTTTTCATTTTTCAATCATTTTTATTTTGCAACAACGACCAAAGCGGGTCGGATTAGCCTATTATTCAATAAATAGCCCTTTTGCAATACAGATAAAACCGTGCCTGATTTGGCGTCTGGACTCGCTTCAGCAGCAACCGCTTGGTGTTGCTCTGGATTAAAAGGCTGCCCCTCCGGACTAAGTTGCTGTATACCAAACTTTTCAAATGCTGCATATAACATCTTAAGTGTAAGACTCACACCATCTAATAAGGTGCCAGATCCCGAGGGCTCATCAGCATGCGAAAGTAAAGCACGCTCCAATCCATCAACGCTAGGTAAAAGCTCAAGCACAAATTTTTCGAGCGCATATTTATGCGCATTGGCTACATCACGCTCAGTACGCCGCTGCATGTTATCCATTTCAGCTTGCAAACGAAGCAGACGCTCCCAAGATTGGGTCGCCTTTTCTTCAGCTTCTGTTAATTTTTGCTGCATTTCTTGATAAGAGGGATGATCAATCATTTCCACATCCGGCTGATCTTCCGTATCTACATATTCCGATTTTTCCTCTTCGTCTGGCAATTTATCTTTTAACGATGCGGTACTACTCGTTTTTTTATTCGCTGACACAGTTTCCTCCATAACAAAAAGATATATTTTCTATATAGGGTTCCATTACGCTTGATTCAAGGCTGCCGATAATAATTTTGCTGTGACATCAACTGCTGAAATAACGCGTTCGTAAGACATGCGCGTAGGCCCAATGACCCCTAAGCTGCCAACTAACTCGCCATCGACAGAATAAGAAGTCGTTACAATACTACAATCATCAAACACTTGATAACCTGATTCATTACCAATAAAAATTTGAATGCCTTCAGCTTGTAATGCTTGATCTAACAAATTTAAAATATCTTGTTTTTGTGTGATCGCATCAAACAAGAGACGCAATCGCTCTAAATTAGCTTCATTTGAATGATGCAATAAATGATTTTGTCCTGCTACGATATAATCTTTACTGCTCTCTTCCGTGTCCAAAAATGTTTTGCTCGCAATATCCATCGTAGTTTGTAATAGAGACGTCATCTTATTTTGATCTTGCCGGATAGCTTTCGAGAGAGTTTCTCGTATGGTCAGTAAATCTTTACCTGCATAATGCGCATTTAAATAATTGGCTGCCTGCTGCAGTTCACTTTGAGTGTAAGTGCGATCAGCATAGAGAATTCTGTTTTGCACTTCTCGATTATTTAAGACTAAAATGACTAACACACGATTGGATGAAAGCGGTAAAAATTCTACATGACGCAACTCCGTGCGATTACGTTTTGGTAAAGCCACGACCCCAGTCAATTGGGTCAGGCCCGATAAAAGGGATGATGCCGACTGCAACAGATGCGATAAAGTAAAATCGGGATTCAATTTACTTTTAAGCGCTGATACTTCCGCATCTTGCAAAGGTTTAACGGTTAAAAGACTGTTAACAAAAAACCGATATCCCCGGGAGGTAGGGACACGGCCTGCTGAGGTATAAGGGGATGCCAAATAGCCTGCATCTTCTAAGTCCGCCAAAATATTACGGACGGTAGCGGGACTTAAACCCAAAGCATACTCTTCCGCCAGCGTTTTTGACCCGACAGGATTACCGTCTTGAATGTAGCGCTCAACCAAAATTTTCAATACCCTCAAAGCGCGTTGATTCACTGATGTATCATTCATAATTCACCTATGGTGCAGGAGCTAAATATAACATAGAATTTCAGGATCGTGCACCGAATGTCCAATTTAATTCTATGAATAGGAAACAAGCATGACGACCCCCTTTAAAACGATTGGTATCATCGGCCGGATGCGGACCGCAGGCGTTAAAGAAACGTTAAGCGCTCTGATTAAATATTTAAATAAGCTTAAATTACCTATTTATGTTGAAGAAGAAACCGCTGAATCTTTACCTGAAAAAAACTTAAATATTATTCCTCGAGAACAGCTTGGTAAACATTGTCAGTTGTTAATTGTCGTCGGCGGCGATGGCAGCTTATTGCATGCTGCACACATTGCGGTGAACCAAGATTTGCCTGTACTCGGCATCAATCGCGGTAGCTTAGGGTTTTTAACCGATATTTTGCCGATTGAACTTGAAAAAATTGAAGCCATCCTGCAAGGACACTATTTATTAGAAAAACGTTTTTTACTCACGAGCTCCATTGAACTCCATGGTAATAATATCGGCCAAGATGATGCGCTAAACGAAGTCGCCATTATTCCCGATGCAATCCCGCATATGATTGAATTTGAAATTTATATCGAAGATCAATTCGTTTGCAGTCAAAATTCTGATGGATTAATTGTTGCAACGCCCACAGGTTCTACTGCTTATGCATTATCAGGCGGCGGCCCTATTTTACATCCGCAATTAGATGCAATTGTATTGGTGCCTATGTTTCCGCATTCTCTTAGCAACCGTCCCATTGTCATTGAAGGCAATCAGCGCATACATGTCATCATTTCACCCAATAACATTACCTCACCCCGTTTAAGCTGCGATGGACGCGCAAATATTCACACACCGCCCGGCAGCCGCATTACCATTCGCAAAAAACCGCAGCAATTACATTTGATTCATCCGTTGGATTATCATTATTACGAAACATTACGCAGCAAATTGCACTGGGGAAAAAAATTGAATTATATGGAATAACTATTATGCTTACACAAGTGACTATCCACAATTTAATTACGATTGAAAAATTATTATTAGAATTTAAAACAGGAACAACGGTGATTACCGGTGAAACTGGAACTGGTAAATCAATTTTAATTGATGCCATTGAATTAGCCTTAGGTGCACGCGCATCTGAGCAAGTGGTTGGGCCCTTGGGAGATAAAACAGATATTACGCTTTGTTTTGATGCAAGCAAATTACCTGATGCACGCGCCTGGCTTAGTCAGTATGATCTTTCGGAAGACACACATGAATGTATGATTCGCCGCACCATCACAGCTGATGGGCGATCACGCAGCTACATTAATGGCATGCCGACAACACTCGCGCCTTTACGAGCATTAAGCGAACTATTAATCGATATTCATGGTCAACATGAATATCATTCTTTATTAAAAATGGAAAAACAACGAGACATATTGGATGATTTTTCCGGCCATACACATCTTGTTGATCAAGTGAAAGCAATAGCGGAAGATTGGCGCGCACTCAATCAAGAAATTATTTCGCTTCAAAAACGCATGATTGAGCGCGAAACTCAAATTGAGTTATTGCAATTTCAATTGCATGAATTAACAGAGCTTAATATTACGCCTGATGAATTTCAAGCATTAGATCTCGAACATAAACAATTAGCACATGCAGATGAATTGTTGCAAAACATTAATCAATCTGTCGCTTGTCTCACAGAAAATGAGGAAGTAAATGCCCTTTATTTATTGAATCAAGCATTGCATGCATTAGAAACTGTGTCGCAAGTCGATCCCAAAATCACTGCCTGGATTGGAAATATCAAATCAGCCATCATTGAAATCAGTGAAGTAGAAAATGATTTGCATCGTTATCTTGAGACTATCACACTTGATCCTGAACGACTCATCTTTATTGAGCAACGTATTAGCGCATTATTTAATTTAGCGCGCAAACATAAAATATCACCGAATGAATTATTTGATTTTCAGCAAAATTTATCAAAAGAATTAAATGAAATCACCAAAAGTGATGAACGATTACAAGAATTCATTCAAAAACGTGAACAACTTGAGAAAAATTATTTGAATACTGCTAAAAAATTATCAGCGAGCAGAAAAAAATTTGCAAAACAATTAACCGATGACATCGAGGGTATTATTCATACACTTGGTTTGCCGCATGCTGAATTTTATATTGAGTTTGAGTCAGAAAATATGGATTTTTCGCCTCATGGTTTAGAAAGAATTATTTTTCAGATTAAAACTAATAAAGGACAAACCAAAGAGGCGCTTGCAAAAATTGCATCGGGCGGAGAATTATCACGGATTAGTTTAGCCATTTACATTGCAACCGCAAAAGCACACACCACACCTACTTTAATTTTTGATGAAGTGGATGTAGGCATCAGCGGCGGCACCGCAGAAATTGTCGGCAAATTATTACGGCGTTTGGGTAAAACCCATCAATTGATCTGTGTGACACACTTACCGCAAGTGGCCGTCCAAGGAGACCAGCACTTACGCGTTGAAAAAATTACTCACGCAAATTCGACTAAGACCTATATCAAAATGCTTTCTAGTGATGAAAAAATAAAAGAAATTGCTCGTATGTTAGGCGGCATTGAAATCACTCCAAAAACGCTCGCGCACGCTGAGGAAATGCTTGAAAAGGTGGAATAACGAGTGTCTCATTGACAAATTCACCCTGCTCTATTATTGTTTAGCCTCATTGTCTTCAGGGCGGGGTGTAATTCCCCACCGGCGGTATTCTTTCTGATAACAGTAAAACAGCCCGCGAGCGCTTTTTTAAACCTAAAAAAGGTCAGCAGATTTGGTGAAAAGCCAAAGCCGACGGTTAAAGTCCGGATGAAAGAAGAAAATGATGAACTCACTATTTTTGCGTCTTCTCGCATTTTATGGCATTCCGTTCATTGATTTTTAGCCCTGACATTAAAGGGTTTTAAAATGAATGATGCACACTACATGTCTTTAGCACTTAACCTAGCTGAACAAGGGCGCTTTAGCGTTTCCCCCAATCCTATGGTTGGCTGCGTCATTGTTAAAAATAACAAAATCATCGGACAGGGTTACCATCAACGCGCGGGAGAACCGCACGCAGAAATTCTTGCGCTAAGAGATGCGGGTGATGCAGCTAAAGGTGCAACAGCTTATGTCACACTCGAACCTTGCTGCCATCAAGGAAGAACCCCGCCTTGCAGAAATGCATTGTTATCCGCGGGCATTAAAAAAATATATGTCGCTTCTATTGACCCCAATCCATTGGTCGCTGGAAAAGGGATTCATTTATTACGCGCGGCCGGAATTGACGTTGAAGCAGGTCTTCTTGAAAAAAAAGCCAAACAATTAAATGAAATTTTTTTTCACTACATTATTCATAAACGCCCTTTCGTTATCGCTAAATGGGCGATGTCTTTAGATGGAAAAACTTGCGTTAACACTCTCGATTCAAAACAAATCTCAGGAATAAAAGCCAATGCACATACACATCAATTACGCCGAGAAGTTGATGCAATTTTAGTGGGCGCCAATACGCTCTGTGAGGATGACCCAGAATTAACAGCAAGATCAGCCGATGGCAATGTTATAAAACACTTAACGAAAATTATTTTAGCGGGAAAAAATAGAATACCGCACCATTTAAACGTATTTAAAAATACTTCTTTTGGAAAAACTATTATTGCAACTTCAAATGAAAAACATAAAGAATGGTTTGCACCTTTGCTTTCTGAAAAAATCGAATTACTTATGTTGCCTAAAAATAAAAATGGCTACCCTTCTTTAACTGTACTACTTGATGAATTAGGAAAAAAAGAAATCACCAGCATTTTGGTTGAAGGCGGCATGACCACACATCAACATTTTTTTGCAGAAAATTTAGTAAATAAAATTCATGTCTATTTGTCACCCATTCTTATAGGAACTCTTCAGAAAAAACGTCCGCTTATTTTTTCTGATGCATCATTACTGGGTAAAGATATTCATTTTTCCACCTACTGGGAGAATGCTTGATATGTTTACTGGCATTATTGAAAGCATCGGTAGTATTACTCATATAAAAAAAATTGACGCTACTACAGAAGTAACCGTCAGACCACATTTATTTTTTGATGATTTACATACAGGGGATAGTATTGCAGTTAACGGCACCTGCTTAACGATCATAGATTTTACTGCCGATACATTCACCGTAACTTTAGTGCCTGAAACACTGAAAATCACCCATTTTGGCAATCTTGCCGTGGGAAACACTGTTAATCTTGAAAGATCACTCAATATCAATGCGCGTCTAGGCGGACATTATGTACAAGGACATGTCGATGGTGTTGGCGAAATCATTGAATTACATCATGATGCAAAAGAGGCAGTAAGAATAAAAATAAAATCGCCCTCTGCACTCACAAAATATATTGTCAATAAAGGTTATATTACTTTAGATGGTATGAGCATTACGGTGATTGATATTTCTGAAGATGAATTCAGTGTCACTTTAATTCCACATACACGAGAAATGACGATTGCAAAAAACTACTTTATTGGAACAAAAATTAATATTGAAGTCGATATCATGAGTAAATATGTAGAAAAATTATTGAGGTCAAAATGATGCAAACCTATGTTGAACGCGTGCAAAATGCAATAACTGATTTACGGAAAGGAAAAATGATTCTTTTGACAGATCATCATGATCGAGAAGATGAAGCAGACTTAATTTTCCCTGCAGAAACGATTACATCTGACATCATCAATTTTATGATTCGGCATGGCAGCGGCATTATTTGCTTATCACTCACGCAGAGCCAATTAAAAAAATTGGGGCTCACTTACATGGTATCGCCAGAAGAAAATACGAGCCCGCACCAAACACCTTTTACCCTATCGATAGAAGCAAAAAATGGTATCACCACCGGCGTATCTGCAAAAGATCGCGCAACAACTATTTTGACCGCCGTTAAAAATAATGTCACTGAAAAAGAGATTACAAAACCAGGCCACGTTTTTCCATTATGCGCAAAAGAAGGCGGTGTACTTGAACGCCCAGGACACACAGAGGGCTCTATCGATATTTCTCTGCTTGCCGGATTTAAACCAGCCGCTGCGTTATGTGAATTGATGAACACCGATGGGACCATGGCAAAAGGCGCACAATTAAAAAAATTTGCTAAGCAACATCAATTGATGATCTTATCGATTGAAGACTTGATTGCTTATCGAAAGCTGGAAGAAAATTTAATTGCAGAACACATCTCTGCAGAATTACCGCTTGATCCTTACGGTATTTTTCAATTAACTGTGATTAAAGAAAAAATAAATCATATGGAACATATTGTACTCACTAAAAATAAAAAATCATCCAAGCCGCCATTAATTAGAATACATTCATCTTGTATGACAGGTGATTTATTTGGTTCAAAACGATGTGATTGTCACAACCAACTTCATTATTCTTTACAAAAAATCAGTGAAGAAGGCGGGATTCTCATTTATCTTAACCAAGAAGGGCGCGGCATTGGTTTATTTAACAAAATTAAAAGTTATGCATTACAAGAAAAAGGATTTGACACAGTTGAAGCCAATGAACATCTAGGATTGCCCATTGATTCTCGCGAATATTATATCGCAGCTGCGTGGTTAAAAAATAGAAATATGACTCACATACGTTTATTGACCAATAATCCTAAAAAAATAGCGGGCCTTAAAAAATATGGTATCGCAACAATCGAGCTAGAAAAAATTCCTGTTTTTTGTAGTGAAGAAAATAAACATTATTTAAAAACTAAAAAAGAAAAATTACATCATAAAATTAAGATGGGAGACGAACATCATGTCAAATGCTGATATAAAAATGGCTGTCGTTGTAAGCGAATTCAATCAAGAAATTACCGAGCCATTACTACAAAGTACATTATCTACTTTAATCAATCATGGTATTTCTCGAGAAAAAATAACTATTACCCATGTTCCTGGGGCTGTTGAAATTCCACTGACTGCAAAATTGCTTGCGATAAAAAAAAAATATGACGCCATTATTTGTTTAGGTGCAGTCATCCGCGGTGAAACTGACCATTATAAATATGTGTGCGAGCAAGTCAGTCAAGGATGTCAAAACGTTATGATGGAATTTAATGTTCCTGTTATTTTTGGTGTGCTGACGACAAAAAATGTGAAACTTGCAAAAAAAAGAGCTTTGGGGATTAAAAATAACAAGGGAATTGAATCAGCAGAAGCCGCTATTCAGATGATAAAAGTCGTTAAATCACTTTCGTGAAGCTGTCGATTTCTGGCATGGAGAGCAAATACCATATAGATTTAAACTATGGTCCGTAATGGTATAACCTGCTTTTTTTGCCACATGCTGCTGACGCGCTTCAATGACTTCATCAACAAACTCTTCGACCCGTCCGCACTTCACGCAGACCAAATGATCATGATGTGTGCCATGATCAAGCTCAAATACTGAATGCCCTCCAGCAAAATGGTGCCGCACCACAAGCCCTGCTTCTTCAAATTGAGTCAAGACCCGATAGACAGTCGCAAGACCAATGTCATCGCCAGATTCTAATAAAACACGGTAAACATCCTCAGCGCTTAAGTGATGTAATTGTGCGTTTTCTAATATTTGCAAGATCTTAAGGCGGGGCAGCGTAATCTTAAGCCCGACTTTTTTTAAGTCTGAATTATTCAAGTGCCCCTCCTTGTAACAGGTTACAAAAATGCCCAAAATCGGTTATCATCACGCCATTCTTAAATTAATAAAATAACTGGAACAGATTATGCGAAAAATATTACTCATGCTAGCCATTGTATGCACCCTATCTGCCTGTGTCCACAAGATGGATATTGAGCAGGGAAATATTATTACGGAAGAGCAAGTGAACAAACTACACCCTGGCATGAGCAAAGACGCTGTCAAAGAGATGATGGGTACCCCGGTATTAATGAATACGTTTGCTGATAACCGGATTGATTATGTCTATACCTATCAACCTGGCCATGGGGAACGAACTGAAAAATATATTACTCTAAACTTTAAAAATGGCCGTTTGGTTAAAATAAGCGGTAATATGTATTCGCAATTTATTAATAAATAAGAAAAAAATTAATCCAATTTGCTAAGCTTTATTTAATCTATTTTAGCTAAAATAGTACTTCTAAAATGAGACCAGATAAGGCTATGGCATTTAACAGAAACCCCCAACACATTGCATCGCTCTTGCACTATGCTCCTCCGGGAGTAAAGCCTACTCAATTATACAAAAATTATAAATTATTACCCGATGAACTCATTGAAAGAATTAAAAAAGATATTGAAAAAGATCTTCAAGAAGATCAAGAAATCCTTGCATTAAAAAAAGAAAATCCGAAAGCACCGATTGTAAGACGCTATTTAAAAACACGTTTTAACATTCCTTATGGCATCCACTATGATAATGGTAATACTTACATTATTTATAAAACAAAAATTGCTTCTTTTAAATCTAAAGAAGAAATTCCACCCCAATTTAATCCGCCTGTTGATCAGGCCTCTAAACCTCAATATGATATTTACGAAACCCGAGATAAGGATAATAATCCTATTTACGAAATATACAAACAATTTGAGCTTGGTAAAGGAAACTCTCCCGTAAAACTGGCTCAAATGTTAAATGGAACATGGGCTACCTTAAAAACAATAAAAAAAAACATTGAGATAAAGGAATCCACAGCAAAAAGATCAGCACTTCACGAAGTCCAGATGATTAAAAAGATTATGAATCATGAAACCCATGTTTGTTTGCGCGAGTCAAAGTTCCATAAGGCTAATAAAATTAATTTCACCATGAAGCTTGCTAAAGGCACCCCTTTAAATGTTTTAATACAAAACAGAAAAGACCCAACCAAACCCGAGCACTCTTGGCCCCCTTTATTATGGCTACGGATTTTTTTAGAAATTGTCAAAACACTCAGAAGCCATATACACGGAAAAGATGTAATACACAGAGATATTAAACCACGTAATATTGTAGTCAATCTTGCTGATATGGAAATTAATAAAAGCATATACTCACATCGAAACCATTGCTACAGCGGCATCACCATCATCGATTACGATTTTGCTCGCGACTGTCAAAATCTTATTTATATCAGTAAGAACATTGTCGGAACCAAGGGATACCGAGCACCTGAATTGGAAGAAAAAAGTGAAAAATATCAGTATGACGAATTAACTGAAGTCTACGCATTAGGCACAACTTTACGAAAGTTAATAGAAAATATGCCTGAAAAGAATCCTGATGAAGATAATGTCGTTAAACGCTTAAATCAATTTTCTGAAAAATTAATGAGTAAAAAACCGAAAGAAAGAACAACTATTTTTAATATCATTAAGGGTTGTCACGTCGGATACACACAATTTTTAGGACTAGAAGGCATTTATGATACTTTTAGCGAAGAAAAAATCCAAGATCCGCTATCAAAAGAAGAAAAAAATGCGGATGCAGTAGTCAAAGGAATTATTTTAAAAGCAAAAGAAGATGAAAAAAAACGTTTAGAAGAACTGGTAAAAATAGTAGAAAGCAAAAATGATGATAGTTTTATGCCCATGCTTCTTGATGCAACTAGCGAAGAATCTAGAAAACGGCCCCATTCAACTAATCAAAAACAATCAAACAGCGCTACAAAAAGACAACGTCTTTTTGGGGGGAAGACACAGCCTGATGTTGCTGGCAATCAACTGCAACCAAATAGCCGCCCTGGTCTCGCTCCGTAATTTACTCGATTTTTTTTGAGCGTTTACGTCTCGCTTCTTTAGGATCAATCAAGAGAGGACGATAAATTTCGATGCGATCGCCTGCTTTAACTTTATCGGTTAACTCTCTTGGTTCACTGAAAATCCCGACGTTTTGTTTTGTTAAATCAATGTCAGGAAATAAATTTAACATACCGGATAAATCAATAGCATTTTTAATTGTGCTGCCTTCCTGCACGTTAATTGCAATTATTTTTTGCTTATCGGGAAGTGCATACGCCACTTCAACTGAAATGCATTTAACCATTGGCATAAATATTGGCTGCCCGTCTGCAAAACGCATCGACTAACGAATTGGCGATATGATGAAAAATCGGTTGAAATATTCTATCAAAAACATGGCCTGTTAATTCAAATTCCAATGCTAAATTCACTTTACAACCGTGCTCGCCGAGTGCCACAAACTCCCATCGACCTTCTAAATGGCGAAAAGGGCCTTCCACTAATTCAATTTCGATTTTTTCATGCGGATGTAAATGATTGCGCGTGGTAAAACTTTTGTGAATGCCAGACCAGACAATTTCTAAGGAAGCTTTTACTTCTGCCGCCGTTCGCGTCAGGATATGGCTCTGACGGCACCACGGCAAAAACCGTGGATATTCCTCTATACTATTCACCAATTCAAACATTTGGCGAGGCGTATAAGCAACGACTGCGCTGCGCTTAATTATTGTCATAATTCAACATTGCTCTATTTAATTTTGCACTTTCAAGCATTATACTCCACACATGAAACAGAAACATAACTCAAATGCCACCATTGCGCAAAATCGTAAAGCGCACCACGAGTATGCCATCGAAGAACGATATGAAGCTGGCATTGTGCTAGAAGGATGGGAAGTCAAAAGTTTGCGCGCAGGCAAAGCTCAAATCGATCAAAGTTACGTGCTGCTTAAAAATGGTGAAGCATGGCTTTTTGGCGGTCAAATTTCGCCTTTGCCAACTGCATCCACGCATATTCATCCTGATCCGCAACGTACGCGAAAATTGTTGTTGCATCAGAGCGAATTATCTAAATTGATTGGCAGCGTTGAACGCAAGGGCTACACTTTAATTCCGCTTTCTTTATATTGGAAAGGCAAACATATTAAATTGCAGATTGGTCTTGCGAAGGGTAAAAAAGCGCATGATAAACGCGCTAGTGAAAAAGAGCGTGATTGGCAGCGTCAAAAGCAACGTTTAAGGAAAGATTTGTAGTTTTATAATATAATGATAAGATTTTAAGAGTATACTTAAATATGGGGGCGACCTGGCTTCGACGTGGGTTGCGACACTTTAGGGGCATGTCGAGGACGTAACTTACCTCGTAAAAAATGTTACAAAACCAATAGTTGCCAATTCAAACGACAACTCTTTCAACGCGGTGGCAGTAGCCGCCTAGTTGAACCTCTCACCGGCTGTGCTTGTACGGCCGGAGTTTACGAAAGTAAACCTGAGGGGTCATATCATACAAGCTCGCAACGAACTCTGCCCAAGACAAGTTGCTAAATTTCATCGGGATCGCTGCTTTATTTCCCTGCCGGTCGGGGGATAAGCCGCTAAATTCAATGACCTGGCTACGCATGTAGTCCCAACGGTTTAGAGCTTACGGACGCGGGTTCAATTCCCGCCGCCTCCACCAAATTTAAAATAAAGACCCCGTTTTTCGGGGTTTTTCAATCTGCGAAAAATACTTCTCATAGAAACCTTGATCTCGCCACCGTTCCGTCAAGGCTACTTACTATGAACTAATAGGTTTTTATAACCACCAGCCCCTTTATAAATTGTCCATATTTGGCGATACTAAATTTTGTGCTATACTAACTAAAATTGTCCATATTTGGCGAATACAAAGGGATCATTATGACCCAAAAATACTATCAAAATAGCTTTAAATTCAAAGCACTAGATCGCATCAGGCGAATGACTGCTAATGTAGTCTTACGCGAAGATATTGAAGATATGGGCAGCCCACGCCAGGTTAGTCGATGCTTTAAAGACCTTGTACAAATGGGGGAATTAGTTAAAATTGGCTACGGTATTTATGCCAAAGCTTATGTATCCGAAACCCTCAACAAACCTGTTATCCAAGGCGGGTTTGGTCAAGCCTGCAAAGAAGCCCTCACCAAACTAGGTATCCAATGGGAACCTGGTAGCGCCGAACAAACCTATAATGCCGGTCTATCAACCCAAGTACCCGTCCGCACTGTCGTCCAATTAAAAAGCCGCTTTAGGGGTCATCTGACTTATGGCAATAGAAAATTAATTGTGGAGAAAGGAATAAATGCTAAATGAAAAATTAATTCGACTAGTTAGTGATACAGGCGAACTTTTAGGTTTGGAAGAAACCGTTATTGAAAAAGATTACTATGTCACCCAGATCATCCATGCCCTTTCTGGTATTGAAAATAAATATTTCCAATTAATATTTTGTGGCGGTACATGTTTAGCAAAAGCTCACAAAATTGTTAGCCGCATGTCTGAAGATGTCGATTTCAAAATTCAAGTTAAAAAGATGGATGTCACTTTTAGCAAAACTCGCCTCATGAAAGAACTAAAAGAATTTCGGTTGTATATTAAATCAAAATTAATACTGCCTGACTTGATTACTGGCGACCCAATCATTCGAAATGAAGGACAGTATTCAAAGATTGAAATTGATTATCCTTCCGCTTTTCCAATAAACACAGGACTAAGACCGCATATTTTATTGGAATTCACACTATCCAATATTCGTCTTGCAGTTGAAGAACTGTCGGTTAGAACGCTCATTGAAGATAATATCGGAAACACAATTATATTTGCACCATCATCAACCTACTGTGTCTCAGTGGAAGAAACAGCCATTGAAAAATGGGTTGGCCTCACTCGCCGGATTGTAGCAATTGAACGCGAATATCACTCTGATGACTCAACATTAGTACGCCATATTTATGATTTAAACTCTATTAAATCAGCGAATAGAATTAATGCTAACTTTTTTACTTTAGCTAAAGCCATCGTCACCAATGATGCCAAACAATTCAAAAATCAACACCCTGAATATTCCATTAATCCATGTGCCGAAATCAGGCAATCACTAGCATTACTGAGAAACAAACCACTCTGGAAAGAACGATATCAAGAATTTATTGAAACAATGGTATATGACAATACCACTGCGCTAAAATATGATAACGCGATAGATATCTTAGAAAACATTAGCGCAAGAGTCATTGATTCCCTATCTTGATAACCCGCACAATTTTGAGTCGGTGACAAGCTGTCACCGACTGATCCTATTTTGCTGTCGCAGTTACCGAGTATTCCTCGACAGCTTGATCGTCAAGCAGCATAGCGCTATTCTTAATTCTAGAATTATCAAGGAAATGCATACGTTATGTCATAAAAAATTTCAAAGGCATCGAAATACACAACTTTGGAAAAATGAAGACGCAAAAAATCCAGCAAATGAATATGGTGTTCTGATTGAAAAAATATGGTATTGGTATGAAAATTGGTTTTTATGTGTAAAGCAACATTGCGAATTCCATCGAACCAAATATACATAGGAGATTTTGATGCTGGAAAAAAAAATTCATGAGATGAACGAACTAGAAAAACAAAAAACTGAAAGTATAGCCCAAAACATGCTTCAACTACTTATCCAAACTTATAATGGCGCAACTGAAAGAGGACTAAAAGCATTATTTATTGCCAATGGAGGTGGACTGGTAACCATGCTAACTTATTTTTATGGTTTACCCTGTCTTAAACAAAAGCTTTTATTACTACCATTAAAATTATTTTTAGCCGGGTTTATTGCCGCCATAATTATTGTAAGCATTGATTACCTTATATGTTTTAGAAATGTATTATCTTATAAAGAAAAAGTTAAAAAATTTGCTGTAGGTAAAATAGCTCTAGAAGAGATGCAAAATCTTGCCGGTTGGAAAAACTGGGCATTTCTAATATTTTTAATATTGTTAGGATGTGTATCGGTAGTCTTATTTATCGCAGGGTGCTGGCTTGGAATCATGAATTTTTATCCCTGCTGAACATTTTTTATCTTATTTGCTCCATTGGAACCCCGGTCCAATTCCTATTCAAGTACCGTTTTCTGGGGGCACCTGCAGGGGCTCTTTTTTAACAAAAAAATTACAAAAACACTACAAAAATAGCGACAAACTTACCTACTCAATTCCCGCCGCCCCACCAAATTCTGATTCAAAGACATCCAAAAACTTCCTAACGGCCTTGAAATAAAGGCCTTTTTTATTTATCCTACGTCCTACCATGTCCCATAGATACCCTCAACATCCATGACAAGCCCCTTATTTACTGGACATTTATCAATTTGCCTATAGAATTCTCCAACAAATTCTGCTCTTTTTTAACCAGGAATAAATGAAATGTTTACAGGCATAGATTTATCTAGCGATACCGCAACAAGACCCAGCATTGCTATGAAAACTGCAATGATGAATGCCCTTCTCGGTGATGAACAAAGAAGCGAAGATCCGACTACCCTTCAACTAGAAAAATTAGTTGCTGACATGTTTGGTTTTGAATGTGCCCTATTCTTGCCTTCTGCAACCATGGCAAACGAAATTGCTATTACTACTTTGTGCAATCCGGGTGAAGTATTATTAGCTTCTGAAAGCTGCCATTTATTTTTAGCAGAATGCGGCGGGCCCGCTGTTCATGCAAGAGTTCTTTGCCGCCCTATTCCCACTGAAACAGGAATATTTACGCCTGATGATATTGCGCATTACAACTATTGGCTTAAAGGATACCATCACCCCAAACTAAAACTCATTGGTATCGAAAACACCACCAATTTTGGCGGAGGAATCCCATGGTCAAAGCATGAATTAAATGCAGTAGTAGAATACGCCAAAAAAATGGATATTCACTTGCATCTTGATGGCTCCCGTATCTTTAATGCGAGCACTCGAACTAAATTGAGCGTAAAAGAAATTTGTACCGGCTTTGACATGGTAACAGTTTGTCTATCGAAAGGATTAGGATGTCCTACCGGTGCGTTATTAATTGTTAACAAAAAACACTACTCCACTGTTCGTCATTTAAAACATTTGATGGGTGGGGCAATGAGACAAAGTGGAATTCTTGCGGCAGCCGGCATTTATGCATTAGAAAATAATATATCACGTTTACAAGAAGATCATCTGAATGCTGCTTCTTTCGCAGAAAAACTTTCTCAATTTAATTCACATATTAAAGTCGTTAATCAATCACCTGAAACTAACATTGTATTATTTGATTGGATATCTAATCAAATCTCGCTAGATGAATTTAACAATCAATGCTTAAAAAATAAAGTTAGATTTTCTCAAATAGGAAAAAATAGATTTAGAGCAGTGACACATCTTGATGTTACTCGTGATGATATACTGACAGCAATAAAGGTAATTAAAAGTTTCCTCTGACGTTTAGAATAAAAAAAGCTTCTCTATGTTAATACATTGGGTCTACCTAATTCATTTAATAGGATACTACCCAGCATGACGATACCGCCAATCATAAATCGTAGAGAAAAAACTTCGCCTATCATGAGGTAACTAAAAAAGGCGGCAAAAAGAGCTTCGAGTGAATAAATTAAAATGACCTGTGGTGCTGCTACAAATTTCTGATATCTTGTTTGTAGAATCAGTACAACACTTGTTGTACACCCACAAAAAAAGAGAGATAGACAAGTTTCTTGATTAAATACTATATGCATAGGTTGAGGAAGTGCTAAAACACTTGCTAACAGAATTGTGCCGATGACTTGATAAAAAGCGAGAGCACTGACTTCTTCTTTTCTAGGATTAATTTTTTGTAAGTACACCACAAAAATGGCATAAAAAGTTGCGCATCCTACCGTCCAGAAGATGCCTTTAAGATTTTCTGGATATAATGCACCTGTTAAAATATGGAGGCCTAATAAACACATCAGTGAACAGAAAATATTTAATAAGCGTGGCTTTCCCAAGTTAAATAGCGGTAATAAAAAGGGTACCATGATGACGCCTATCCCTGTAATAAAGGCGCTACTTGCAGGATCTAAATATTTTAAGCCGATTGTTTGACACACTAAAGTCGCACCATTTAACGCACCTAATACTAATCCATCCACCACACGACGTTTTGACAAAGTGGTTAGTTTGAAATAAGTGAAAGGTAGCAGAGTAACCGCTGCGAGTAAGGAACGAAGCACTACAAAATATTCGGCACTGATATAAGGTGCAGCGATCTTGATAGCAGGAAAAGTTAATCCCC
This sequence comes from uncultured Coxiellaceae bacterium, assembly GCA_964622455.1. Lineage (GTDB taxonomy): Bacteria > Pseudomonadota > Gammaproteobacteria > DSM-16500 > DSM-16500 > CAZUQP01. The sequence continues at coordinate 13,395 of CAZUQP010000001.1, read as the reverse complement.
AGAGTAAAGGTACAATCAATAACAAAAGTAAGGCTTTGTGGGATGAGGGATTATCAATTATTTTCATTGTTCTACCCTATTTTAGTCGCTGATTTATATTCGTCTTTGTTAAAACAATAAATTTTGTTTTTATCATACATATTTTTATTAAAATAGTTAATACGAATCAGCGACAAAATGACACCGACTGAAATTTATCATTGCGCAAAATAAAGCAAGTAGTCTTGATGAAACAAAGTTTCATCAAGGTTGGTTTTTAGGAGGGTCAAACTCAAAGGGATCAAGTGCTGAAGATCCCCTTATCTTTCATAGCAAGCAGATGGTATTTGCTTCATTGGAAGCAAAGAATACTGCAAGACTTGAACAGGTTCTGATGGAGAATAAGTAATGAATTGCGATGTTTTTAATGTGATTTGCACCGGAATTTTAGTATTACCGTAATCATAACCTAACTGCGTAAATTCATCTCCTTCTTGAAGGCCTGCTTTCATAGCCGGCCCATTTTGTTTTAGGCCAACAATTTTTCCTTCTTTTTTACTTTTTTGAAGATCAAATCCAATATCATAACGCAGCATGGGAACTTTGTTGGCTGTAACACAAGGGCCCATTTCTTTTCCAGTAAGAGGAATTTCTTCTCCTTGGCGAGCATAATTCTCAATATCAGCCAATGCATCAACCACACCTGCTTGAGCAAGATATTTCGCCACAAGTTTGTCTGAATAAATAGGACGTTTGTTTTCTGCATCTCGCACCATCTGTAACAAAATGGTATCAATCGGTTGACGTTCTCTGCTCTCAATTGTCCAGCGCCAAGCCAATAATTCACCGCGTGAATAAGGCTGCAGAATGGAAAACACGGTCTCCTTGCTCAGCACTGGATATTCTCCCATATTGATATTTTCACCGAATGCAGGTGAAGTAAAATAAGCTGACACGACTTGATTGCTTCGGTCTACATATTCTTGCAAAGTCATTTGTTGTGCACGTAAACGTAATTTTTGTGCCATGTATTCATTCACTCCCTCAGCAAACCACCTACCACCCAAATCATTTTCTGGAAGATGCGCAAGACGTTCAGAAATCCAATTATGGCTATATTCATGCGTGGCAATAGAACGAATGATTTCCCATATTTTTTTGTCACTCGTTTCAGGGACAGTTGCCATTAATACAAAAGCATCTTTTAGTTCCGATCCGCCTATCGACATATGTGATGATGAATATAAAGATATTTTATTATTTGATAACTGGCTAACGGGCAATAGAGCATTTAGAAATATCTTTGGCTGACCCTTCGGCCAAAAATTATTTACTGCTGCAAATACAGAGCTAATTTTTTCAGAATATTCTAAATCAGCAAAAGGCCAGTTTCCGCGTATGACCGTATTAATAGTTTGTTGTCCATTCTGCTTACTGGTAAGCCTAAAATCACCGCCCACAAACAGGCTGGAATTTAATTCATCTATATTATGTAATATCGCTATTTGTGGCTCTTGTTGCACACCAAAACTATTAAAAAATCGGGCTGATAACGGCATGTCCCATTTAAATGATACAATCATGTCTTGTTTAAATTGATCTGGCCATGCAAACACTTTTTGTCCGATAAAATAAAAATAAGTCGGATTGACAATTACCTGCCAAAGCGAAGCAGCTGTCGGTGGACCAGAAAAAACTTGGGATACATTATATCTGACACTTATTAATGCCTTGGGTCGATGATGTAATACATATAAAGTAGCATGTGATGGATCAGCAGGATTGTCGATTATTTTCGTAGGTATGTTATCAGCAGTCGCAACCAGATCTGTTACACCTTCTGTGGGCACATGTAAGAGTGTTTTTTTTGCTTCTGCGCCAAAAAAACTAGTTGTTATGTTTAATTTTGCCTGTGCTTGATTAATATATTGGATATGATAGTTAATATTGTCCAATGCATAGACTGCGTTGACACTTAACATATTTGCAACCATTAAACAGATACTTATTGTTTTCAATTTTCTAAATACATAATACATAATTTTATCCCAATTCTTTTCTTGCAGTTAAATTAAAAATCAATATTTGCCAACACAACAAAAAAAGAAGAATGGTTGAAGCCGAAGGCACAATTTTATTTGAATCAAAATATATTTTATTTTTCGGTGTTTGATTTAGAATTCCATCATTCTTTTTTTCCAAAAAAGAAAAATGAATCCCAATGCTAACTTCTGTATGATGGCCATTCACAGCTTGATCTTTGGGTATGGCAGAGATTTGAAATGAAACCATCGAAAAGAAAAGAAATAAAATCATAAGACTTAATGTAGAAATATACGCCGCACGTGCAGCCTTGCCCGTGATATATTGTTCTCTCTCGTCTCTTTCACGCAGGTTGGCTAAGCGTCGTAACGTTTTTTCACGCACACTTGGCATAGTTACCAAACTTATTAAAAACAAAATAAGAACGACAAACCAAAGCATCAGATTCAAACTAAGTATTTGCCAGAGTATTGATTTTCCAAATTGAATTTTAGGTTGAACAGTTTCCCATACCATACAAGCAATCACAAATGGCAGCGCACATATCAAATAATTTTGTATAAAACGAATGATTTTATTCACGATGAGCTCCTGTAACAAAAAATATTTCTTCAATATCAGTTTTAAAAAACTTGGCGAGCCTAAATGCCAGCTCAAGTGATGGATTGTAGCTGCCTTTTTCCAAGGCCAGAATCGTGGCACGAGTGACATCCACTGCATCGGCCAAATCCTGCTGTGTGAAATTCTTTTTATTTCTCCATTCTTGGATGGCATTATCAATGATCAATTTTCCTTCTATTCTAGGCATGGATTCCCCTCTGAAAATATGGATGTATAATAGACTATACATTCTAAAATGTAAAGTTTATTGTACATTCTTTCATTTCTAAGGGAAGAAGGGAAAGGAAGGGGAAGGGGTCAAGTGTCAGCATCATGCGTTTTTAACAAGTTTCATCACGATAGAACCTCTTCGTAAAGCTAAGCTCACTGCAACTCGATTGATATTGGTAAGTATAGAAAAATTTAATTAAAAATGTATGATGCTGACACTTTACCCCTTATTCTAGACGATCCTTTTTGATAATATAGCTCAGTAAAAAAAAGCAGGATGCGAATATGAAACCAGAGAACAGCTTGATTCTATTTGTTATTTGTATGTTGGGTCTTTCATCAGTTGCGGTAGGGAAGCATCGTTCTTCAGGCTCGCATCATCGTTCATCAAGATCGCATCATCATTCATCAAGCTTATATCGAAACTATCGACCTGTTCTCTCTTTCTTTGGCGGTGCCGCCCGCATGAACCCAAGCCGTTCACAAACTTATTTAGGAACGGACAATAATTTATTCAGTTATGAAAGTCAAAATGAAAATAATACGACTGGATTGGTCGGCGCGTTTTTAGGTGTTGAACATCCATTACCTCACTCTCATTTTTTAACTCAGACAGGAATACAATATACTCAATATGCAAGTACCAATGTGAACGCACCGCACATAGTAGGCATCGATCCAAATACATCCACCCTCCATAACTACCGCTATAATTTTCGCGGACGACAGCTGCTTCTTGTCGCAAAATTTTTAACTACGGTCAATAAAAAATATCATCCTTACATTTCCGTTGGAGTCGGTGCTTCTTTTAATACGATGGGACACTTTAATACATCAACAACTGAAACCGGCAGCATCAACCTGGCACCCACATTTAATAGTAATACTCACAGAGCATTTAGCTATAGCTTAGGGCTTGGCATGGACACCACTGTGAGCAAACATGTGCGTATCGGATTGGGTTATCAGTTTACTGATTTAGGCAGTGCTTCTCTTGCTAATGGCGGCGTGGTATTTAACAATTACACATCTCCCGTGCCATTTATACCGCGCTTGTCTCACGTCTATGTCAATCAACTGATCGCTGAAATCAGTTATCTGGTTTAAAAAGGAATGAGATAATGAAAAAATATCACTTAATAATTGCTCTTTTACTTTTAACGGTTAGTCACGCTTTTGCAGCAGCCAATTTTAATATTGTCCAAACACCAGGCAGCATTTTTCCAAGCTCAGTTCCCACGGGCGAAACTGTCTCCGCCTATTACACCATCACGAATCAAACCAGTACGTCACGTAATAATTATGCTATCCAAGGGCTTCCCAGTACAGTCACGCAAAATACGAGCACGGGGTATTGTTCAAGTCTAATGAATTTTGCAAGTGGTGCAAGCTGTATGTTGCGATTAGATATTACAGGAGCGGTCGCCTCTAATTTTGCACTTTGTAAGGGTTCAAGTTGTACGACTGCTGCTGCCCCCTTAAACGTATCAGTCAATTATGATAATACTTATGCTTATGTATCTGATAATGCGAGCACGCTCTGGCAATGCCCGCTCAATGCAAGCGGTGGGTTTACAAACAGTACGTGCACTGCATTGACCAATGCTACAGCTCCAGGATTTAGTTTAAATCTTTTTACAGCGTTTCATACATTTTCTGGCATTACATATGCCTATATCACGGATAGTTCAGCCAACTTATGGAAATGTCCAGTGAGCGAGAGCGGCGGCTTTAGCGGTGCATGCACCGCATTAACCAATACTCCCGCATTTACCGCAACGAGTGTAGTGACATTTCAGACGTTTTCAGATACGACCTATGCATATGTTGCAGACAGCTCAAGTACGCTATGGCGATGTCCCATGAATGCAACAGGAAGTTTTAGTAGTAACTGCACAGCCTTGACAGATGAATTTACCGTTACAGCTGCTGTTACATTTCAAACTTTTGCCGGCACTACTTATGGATACGTTGCGGATACTACCACCAATTTATGGAAATGCCCTATGAATGCAACTGGTGGTTTTAGTGCTGCGTGCACCGCCCTCACCAACACACCTGCATTTACTCAAACAAGTATGGCGAGGTTTAACACTTTTTCTGATACTCTTTATGCTTATGTGACTGATCTTTCTAACACCGTATGGCAATGCCCTATGAATGCCTCGGGAAATTTCAGCACTGACTGCACAGCATTAACCAATTCTCCCGCATTTGCAAATAGCAATGTTCTAACATTTTTTGCAGTGAATGGAACTACCTACGCATATATTGGAGATGGCACATCTAACTTATGGCAATGCCCTATGAATGCAACCGGTGGTTTTAGTAGCATATGCACGGGGTTATCGGGTTTCAATCAAACAATAGGCGCAACGTTTTATACGCTTTGAAATGTAAAGGAAATGTTTAAATGTTTAAAAAAGCATGGCTGATGCCATTGTCTTATACTTTTTTAGGAACAATTCTTGTTTTCATTCTACTGACTCATCCTCCTGTTATTGGATATGATACACAATCTTATTTAAATTTGAATTCAACAAGGCCTCCTTTATACCCGATTTTCATCTGGCTATTCAAATGGTGCGGCACTTATCAATTAGAAGCAGTCACATGGGTCAAAACAATTATTTTTGCCGCCTCCCTTTATTATGCAAGAAATTGGCTTCGCAATAATTTAATGTTATCTGATTTCTTAATCTTTATAGTATTCTGTTTCACCACCATCACCACTTTTCGTTTAGTGTTACTTGCTGAATCATTAACAGTGCCTTTATTTGTTATGGCATTTTTAACGGCAGTGGACGTCATGAAAGAAGTCCAAACTAAAAAATTAATATGGCTATCAATATGGATAGGATTACTAATACTTGCCAGAACGCAATTTTATTATTTATATTTATTTTTTCTATGGTTGATTTTTTGGTACCTATGGAACAACATTCCCAAAAATAATGTCATAAAAGCAGCGACCATTTTTTCTTTTTCTATCTTCTTAACATTTATTTTTAATCAAACATATCATCATATCACTCACCCTCAAACAGATTGCTATATTAGCGCAGAAAATCTACTCATCATGCAGCCTCTTTATCTTGCCGATATGACTGCTATTAATTATTTTAAAGATCCTGCTCAAAAAGAATATATTACGCACATACTCACACAGATGAAAAAACAAAAATTAACGAGTGCTGATATTCCGCTAAATCCGCCATTTCCTGACGATGTTTATACTTTTTATGGGTATAATTATAATGACATAAGCACGATAAATTGCTCTTACCTTAATCAAAAATATCCTAATTTAAGCGAACGAAATCGTTTAATGATGAGTGCCATAAAAATTTTATATGCGGATGATTTTAAAAAAAACCTGCATTTTTTCATATGGAAATATGCATCTTTTGTTGGCAGCATACCTTTATCTTTCGCTTTTCTCATTCTAATATGCGCGGCAAGTTCTAGAATAATGAAAAGACAAAATAAATATAATACAGAACAGATTTTTGTTATTGTTAGTATCGTATTAATACTTTCAAACAACGCGTGTATTGCATTATTTGAACCGGGAATTACTCGGTATTTTTTTTATAATTATTTTATTTATTATTGCCTTGCGGCTCTATCTGCAGATAGATTATTTTTTCATACTCAAAATATGGGTGAATTTCAACACTCAGACTAAATATTTCAGTCCAGAATCTGGAAAAATCACTACAATATTTGCGGACCTTTTTATTTTTTTAATGAGCAAATCAGCTGCGTATAAAGCAGCGCCTGAGCTTCCGCCTGCAAAAATCCCTTCTTGTAAAGCGAGTTTTTTTACACTATCAAATGCATCTTGATCTTTAAATTGAACGATGTCATCAAGAACAGAAAAATCCATACAGCCGCAAATAAAATCTTTTCCAACACCTTGAACGGCATAAGGCTGAATAACATTTTTGTCTATTTTTCCTGTTTTAAAATAAGAATAATACACCGATCCAACAGGATCTGGCATCACCACTTTAATTTCAGGCAAATATTCTTTCAGGAATCTTCCAACACCTGTAATCGTACCGCCCGAACTGCCGCATGCAACGAGATAATCTATTTTTTCTTTCATTTGGTTTAAAATTTCAGGGCCTGTCGTTAAATAATGCGCTTCGATATTCGCAGGATTTTCATATTGATTCAACATAAAAGAATCAGGGGTAGACGAATGCAACTCTTTTGCCACTGAAATATAATGTTCAGGCTCGCCTTTTTTTGCGCTCGCTGGAGATATTCTTACGTCTGCTCCATATGCTTGCATCGCATTAACTTTTGCGCGACTCGTTTTTTCAGGCGTTGTCAAAATAACTTTGTGCCCCATGAGAGCGCTCATCATTGCCAATGCGGCGCCTGTATTTCCGGAAGTTGCTTCAATAATTGTAGCACCCGGATGTAACAACTTTTTTTGCTTAGCTTGAGTTAATATGTGTAAAACAATCCTGTCTTTAATGCTATATGTTGGATTAAACATTTCTAATTTTGCAAACAAACGCACCTGGCGAGTCGAAAAACTTTTTAATTCAATTAACGGCGTATTGCCAACACAATTCAATAGATCACCCACTAAAAAATTCTCCTAAGCTCATTTAATTCAAATAGTAGAATCCAAAATTTTTTATTCTGCTCTTCAAATTGTTTAATAATTTTTGCGCCCGCTTTTTTGCTTGCCGAAAGTGATCTGTTATTTTCTGTTGAAATTAATGAAACGGCTAATTCATACTGCTTAGGAATAATAGCAAGCAGCGCTTTGCAAAGATTTAAAAATACTTCTTTCCCGCGAAAATTTTTATCAATACACATGGGGCTTGCGATAAAATATTGATAAGCATTCAAAGAGCGATTTTGATAAAATAAATCTTCACAATTTTTTATCATGGCAGCAGGAAATGAAAATGCTTGATTGAACTCAATCGTTGTTGCGCATAAATATCCGCAAACTACATCATTCTTTAAAGCAACCATGATACCTAGAGATTTATTCATCACTTGAAATTGTTCTTGAGTAAATATTGTAGAAAGAAAGCCATTTTGACGATCTTTTTGATCAACCACTGAAATTAAATTTTTATTTTGCAACGAAAATATCTGCTCAAAATGATGCGGGGATGGCTGGCAATATTTCATAGAATTATCTATGAATAAAAGCGGATAAAAACTTTATCCGCCCTTTTATAAAATTAATTTGTATAAAGATCCTTACCATCACTGATATTTCCTGATTGAACATTCTTCTTAAATGCTGCCACAGTTTTTTTATCCGGCACGAGAAGTGCTGTAAAGAAACAATGTGAATTTTCACCAGAAATAATGGTGGGATAAATATATTGATGATTTTTATTAGTTAAATCTGCAGCAACTTCAACCACGTAATCTACTTTTTTGTGGTTAATTTCTAAAGAGCCCATCACAACTCTATTCATTATGTTACCCATAGCATTTTGTTTGACAATCATAAGATGATGACGAGTAATTTTGTTATCTTGATCTTGCACCGTAAAGACCCCTTGATCCTGTTTGGTAAATTGCAATACGATGGGGTTTTTTGCTAAATTTTGCAAATCTTGGGACAACGCTTTACAATGCCTGTGGTTTGAAACAGCTGTTTTCAAGTCTTTTAACGTATAGGTTTTTGCGCCATTATCCGCCGCATAGGCTGAAACGGCCAATAATGAAAGCGCTAAAATCCATCCTTGTCTTAACATATTGTTGCTCCTTATCTTCCAGATTTGGTAGATTAAGTTCAAATTATCTATTAAATTCTCTATTTCTACAAGAAGGAAAAAGAAAGTGACTGAAGACACGATATCCATTACCGTATGTACTGCCAAATTACATTGTGCGTGCGTTACGGGCGCTAAACTAGATTATGAAGGCAGCATTACCATCGATCCTATATTAATGGAAGCAGCAAATATTTTGCCATTTCAATTAGTACACATTAATAATATGGCTAATGCAGTACACTGGGAAACATATGCCATTCCAGGCAAACGAGGAATTGGGGAAATTTGTTTAAACGGGTGCCCTGCCCGTCTTTTTCAACCTGGCGATAAAGTGATTGTTCTCTGTTTGGAAAACATGACACGCAAAAAAGCGGTGGAAGTGGAACAAAAAGTCATCTACCTAGATGAACACAATAAGATAATTAAAATAGAAGTCAAAAATAATAAGGAAAGATCTTTATCAACAGCTTGAATACATCAAAATAACGAAAAAATCGCTAAAAAAGTGGTAAAATCGAGAGCCCATATCCACAGGACACCTTAAATGAAACAGAATACCTTAACTCCCGAACAATCAGACTTAGGGAAAAAAGTTGAATATGATCCGCACTATAATCCCGATAAACTTTTTCCTATTCCAAGAAAAACAAAGCGAGATGAAATAGGCATTCCCGATCACCTGCCTTTTTTTGGGTTTGACCTATGGAATCACTATGAAGTATCTTGGCTTAATGAAAAAGGGAAACCTCTTGTGGCGCTCGCTGAAATAAGCTACGGATGCGAAACGCCTTGTATCATTGAATCAAAATCGATGAAACTTTATTTTAATTCGTTCAACAATAGCCGCTTTAAAAACGAAAACACCCTGCAAGAGATAATTAAAAAAGATCTGGAAGAACGGGTGGGCGGTGAGACTTCAGTCAAAATTATTCCTTTAAGCGATTTAAATAATACCATTTCCTTTAAAGAATTTAGCGGCGAATGTTTAGATCAATTAGATATTACCTGTTCATCTTATCAAGTTGAACAATCGTTCCTGAAAACTGAAGAAGAACAAGTAGAAGAAACATTATTCTCAAATCTGCTTAAATCCAATTGTTTGGTGACCCGCCAACCCGACTGGGCCAGTATACAAATAGCGTATGCGGGTAAAAAAATAAATCGCGAAGGGCTATTACGTTATCTCGTTTCTTTTAGAAATCACAATGAATTTCATGAACAGTGTATTGAAAGAATTTTTATGGATATTATGAACCATTGCAAACCTAAGGAACTGAGCGTATATGGAAGATACACACGGCGCGGCGGTTTAGATATTAACCCTTATCGCTCAACAAAAAATATTTTTCCGGACGTTAAAAATATCAGGCTTTGCAGGCAATAGATGACGGCTGCGCAGAGTGGATTAGGCACTTTTTCCGTAATCCGCCCCAGATTAATTAACCCGTCTTATTCTGCGCTGGCTACAGCTACAATAGCATAGAGTACGTGTAGTTTATTTTAACGCACGCATGATCCCTCAATGATTAAAATGAAGCTAACGAAACAGAGGAAGGAATTCCGCTATCTGTGAATTTATAAATTAAAGGCAGACACAGTAATACAATACCCAAAACCAACAAAGTGATCACTGTACTAATGGGGTTAGCGAGGGGGTTAACACGATATTGCATATAGCGGATCAGCGCCCCAAAAAGACAAGTTAATCCAATCACAATAGAGGCGCCACTCATGATAGAAGATAGCACTTCAACCGGCACCATCAGATTATCTGCCACACCTCCAAACCCACCTGCCGTATCAACGGCCGACGCACTTTGAGAAAGGATACTGAATAGGAGACAAGCGAAAGAACCGTTGGAGAGAAATCGAAGTATATATTTAATCATCATAAAGTGTGTTACAGTTTAATGAAATTCATATTGAATATTATAACCTATGTTGCATCAACATGCTAAACTTTTTACAGACCCTCTGATTCAATATCCTATTGATAATTTTAATTTACCTTTTGCTAACTATATTGAAAAAAATAAAAAAATCATTGCGAACACGCGTGAAGATATTTCTCAATACAAAGCAGATATTATTGAAGCAAATGCCCCCTTTGAATTAAGACCGGTAGAAAAACCTACGGCTGGCGTGCTGCTGATTCATGGACTTTTAGATTCTCCCTTTATCATGCAGGATATTGGCCGCACTCTCGTTCAACACGGATGTTTAGTTCGATCAGTTTTATTGCCAGGACATGGAACCGTGCCAGGCGCATTGTTAAATACAAATTATGCCGAATGGATTCAAACTGTCCGATATGGCATTGCCACTCTAAAATCAGAAGTAGAAAAAATTTTTTTAATTGGTCACTCGACAGGTGCTTTACTTTCTCTGTATCACGCAGCAGAAGATAGCTCCATTAACGGAGTCGCTGCAATAGCACCTGCCATTAAAATTAATTCTGCATTTGATTTTGTTGCCAATTGGCATCACATTTTGAGTTGGGCATGGGAACGTGCCAAATGGTTTTATATTGCAGAAGAATCTGATTACACCAAGTATATTTCAATACCCTATAATGCTATTTATCAAGTGTATCACTTAGCCAAGATAATAAAAAAAATTCCGGAAGAAAAATTTGCGAACTGTCCTATATTCATGGTCTCAACCTATGAAGACAGAATTGTCTGCAGCAAAGCAAGCATGGCTTATTTCAAAAAAAATAAAAATCCTGCCAATCATTTGTTACTTTATGCAGGTAAAAAATTACGTGAAAAAGATCCGCGCATCACGGTACGTTCTTCTTTTTATCCTGAACTAGGCATTAAAAATTTTTCTCACGTTTCCCTGCCTATTGCCCCTAAAAACCCACATTATGGGGAACAGGGTGATTACGCACTAGCGAGCCATATTAACAAAAATAAATTTATTTACGGCGCTCAAAATAAAATAGAAACATGGATATATGATTTTTTATATCATTCAAAACTCATAAAATTTCAACATCACCGTTTGACGTTCAACCCTGATTTCAATCATTTGATGGATGAAATAGAAACATTTAGGAACCTATGCAATGATAGACAGAGAAACAAAAGTAAACCTACTGCGACATATCTCTGAAGAAGAATTATATGATAACTGGCTGCCGGTTGATGACTTAACAATTCGAGAAGTTCGTGATTATTTATCTGATAAAAATGCTGGCCGTCATTCAAAAAGAGAGTTAAATATTCCTTTCGGGATTTTTAAAAATAAAAAAATAAATTCAGATGAAATATATCTTATCTATAGAAAAAAAATCGGTACATATAAATCTAAAGAAGAAATCCCAGTTAACATTCGATACAACGAAAAAAATGAATATACTTTTTTTGAAATAACGGAAAATGATAAAAAATTTTTTGAAGTATATAAAGAATATAAATTAGGTGAGGGAGGACTAGGAAGCGTTAAATTAGGAATTAATCTTAATACGTTAAATGTGAGCGCCTTAAAAACACAAAAAATTCCGGGATATCTTCAATACAAAATTTTTTATCGCGAACATGAAAATTTGCAAAAACTTAAAAAGGCAGAGAGTATTCCATTTGAACGGATGAGCAACAAAAAAACTCATATCAAGAAAGGAGAATTTTTGCTTGCCTATGAAAAAGGCGAGGATCTATTTTCTCTAATGAACAAACGACAAAATATAGAATTTTCTCAATTTAGATGGCCTAAATTATTATGGATAAAGATCGGGTTGTTAATAGCTCAAGAATTAGATTATCTCCTCCACAGTAAAGAATATGTACATCTTGATCTTAAATTGGAAAATATACATTTTGATTTTTTAAACAAAAAAATATTTCTTTTAGATTTTGCTTCTTTATTAAAATTCGAAAATAAAGAAGAAAATAGAAACCCTGCTATATATAAAATTCCATGCACGCCAGAATATCTTGCGCCAGAATTAAGATCAGAAGAAGATTTCGCCATCAATCCTGGTATGGATGTTTATAGTGTTGGCAGAGTGTTGGAAGAAATCTTCTTCAATCGCGATATTGAATACACCAATAATGAAACCGGAGAATCAAAAATTGTTGACCTTGAAAATCCTACTCACCTTCGTGAAAATGAGAAAGCAAAAAAACTCATTCAAGAATTTCAAGGTATTCCTGAAAAAAGACCTTCCACTCAAGAATGCATTCATAAGTTGCAAAAATTTCATGATGATTATGAACGTGATCATTATGAAGAAGTTGAATTAATCGAAAAATTACAAAAAGAAGAAAAAGAAAAAGAAAATCAAAAATTAGAATTTGCGGGCGAAGAAATTGCAAAACATAAGCAGCCCACCGCTCCTTTGAAAAGAAGATTACTATCACAAGAAGAAATTTATCCACTGACATTTCTCGAGCGACATCCTTATCTTGTGAGGGCTTTAAAATGGACAATTGGTACTGTTAGAAAATATTGTTCGAGAAAAAATTCTGTTTTGCCTGCAGAAAATCAACACCACTCTCAAGGGAAAAAGGGAACAAACACCCGTGAAATTGCGAGCAGCCTTCACATAGCGCCCGAAAAACCCACACCCAATATGATTGAAAAACCCGTACAAATTGCTGCCCTATCAGAACACAAGGAAGAACACACCAATAGTCATCAGGAGAGAAAATCAATCACTCTTCGCCGCCGTTAATTATTTTATAAACTCGGTTACACATTGTCATTCCTGTAAAAGCCACTACAGCCTACGTTGCCGCCCGCGGCTCCGTGGCGCAGGCCGGGTTTTTTTTTTTTT